>JAOZRH010000139.1:1231-5530 GCA_029931905.1 Fidelibacterota bacterium | reverse complement strand
ACATTCGAGAATTACTTGGTTATTCTTTTGGGTTGCTGAAAAAACAATTAAATTAACAGGTAATGGATCATCACCAAAATCATTGTTTTCACCATCATTTCCCAATGTAATAAACTCACTATCATAAGAATTGAATTCATGTGCACTATATGTTCCAACCGTTTCTGAAACAATCTCATTTTCTCCTTCTAATGAATTTGTCGTTGGGTGTGCTTGATAAGTTAATATTATATATTCATCTGGGGATACAGTTCTACTTATATCCCATGTCAACACATCACCACTAGATTTAGTCTCAATCGTTGGATTTGCGTCTACTCCACTGGAACTCCATATAGCAACACCACTTGAATTATAATGTGTAATTACTGTTGAATTAGTTGTAAATTCCCACCCTTCATCAAGAATAGAACCTAAATCAACATTTGTCAATTCATAATCGTGTGCATCTAATCTAATAGTAAAATCAACATCTTCGTCAGCATGAACAATCGGTGTTTCTCCTTGGTCATCTGATATTGAAACTTGAATTACTGGTGTTATCCACTCTTCTGGCATTGGTAAAATTCCATATCCCAAATCCATAGCTGGAGAACCACTTGGTGTATTTCCACCTTCAAAACTATTTGCACCAGAAATTTCTCCATAACTAAGGGCAATTTTTTTATCATTTGACCATATACGAGCACCTGATGTGTTATGATCGCTCTCGTCAGCAATTAATACTACATCAAGTTTGTTTAATGAATAATATTTATCGGTAGTTCCGTCTGTATCAACATCTGCATACATTACCGTATTATCTTCTGTAGCAATGGCAAATACACAATTATTTATGCTTGTTGGAATAGTATTACTTCCACCTGGAGCCCAACCAATTCTATAGTCTGTTCCCAATAAAGAATTCTGTGTAAGGCCACAAGCCCAATCATAAGTCCCAGCACGAGTATCAACTGACATTATTGCACAAAATTCATCACCAGATGTATACACATGAACACCTGTATTAGCCCAACTTCCTGTTTTGTCATAATATGATACGGTCTCTTTTGCTGGTACAGTGAAAGAACCAGTACTTCCACTTTCATAATTAATTGTTATACTGCTTGCATTGTGATTATATAAAAACATATCGGCATTTTTTGATACACTGATTGGAGACCAATAATTATTTCCATCTCCATTAAAAGCTGGAATTCCAGATAATCCTCGAATATCGTAACTCAAACTAGAACCAAGAATCATATGTACTTGGGCTTTTGAATCGCAAGATATTGTTGTATTCATTCGTACATCAGTAAAATATTTGGTTTCCCCTCTATCCAAATCACCAGTCCAATCATTTATATTTGACGGACAATCCACAACTACGGTATTAGCATCTGAGGCAGATTGAATAACTATTGCAACTCTCATAAAATCATGAAATAATTCATTATCCGAAGCATATAAATCTACTCCAAATGGCATAATAAAATCTGTGCCTGTTTCATCCCCTCTCCAAGCTTCAGTAGGTAATAATTCCCAACAAACAGACATATAATCATGTGGAAGTGAAGCTCGCAAAACAAAAACAGGTCCACCTATTACATATATTCTATCTCCGCCATCATAATTATAAGTAGATGCATCCCCAGCTGTGAAAGCTGGATCTTCCTTTCCATCTCCACTATCATCATCATCATCGGTTCCAATAGTATTGTCTATAAAAGCATGATACTCGCCCGCCTGCAATGTAATTGTCTCATTACTACTCTGTGAATCACCATATCCATCTTCCCAGTGATCATAAATAATTTCCGTATTGTCTGATGTCGCTGTTACAGAAACAACAGTTCTGTAATTATCATCATAAGATGTTGCTTTAACATAATCCCAAATATTGGATAAATCATCTTCTGGACCAGGGATATAATATTCCTGAAAACCAGCAGTGCCTTGAGCATTTAATATAGTTGAAAACATAATAATGATTAAAATCATTGATATTCTTTTAGTAAGCATTTTTACATAATCACGATTACTTTTATTCTCTAAAATATTCATGTTTTCACCTCTTATGTTATTTTTCATACCCTCAGGATTATTATATGTATTTTTTTTCATACATGCAAGAAAATAATGCAAATAATGCACATTTTCCAAACCCATACTACTTAAGTAATAGATTTTTACAAAATTTTATTATTGTTCCGTAATCAGTGTTTACTTAACAATAATTATTTAAGAAGAATACATTTATTTACACTAACAAATTCACTTGTCACTAGTCTATATAAATATACTCCTGAACTTACACTTGATGCATCCCATCTTACTGTATGAGAACCTGCATCTTTATTTTCATTTACCAATTCTTCTATAAATCTTCCGTTTATGTCATATACAGATATTGTTACTACTGATGACTTAGGAAGTTCATATGAAATTGTTGTTGTTGCATTAAATGGATTTGGATATGCTTTGTTTAATGCATAGGCATTTGGTAATCCTGATAATCCATTATCTACTAATTGTACTGTCACACTTTTTAGTATTGTTAATCTACCCGAATAATCTACATCTGATATACGATATTCATAGGTTGTACCTGAAACTACATTTTCATCTGTAAAGCTATAGTGTGATCTAACCGAGCTGTTACCAGATCCCGTTAATTCTTCATCACTTGAATATGTTGCTATTTCTATATATTCTTCGTTATCACTTCTTCTTTCTATAATAAATCCAAGATTCTCATACTCTGAGCCTGTTTGCCATTCTAAAGAAACTGTATTGCTTACTTGATTAGCTGAAAATGTTGTAAGTGATACTGGAAGCGGATTGTCACCACCTGATGAACCAAGTATAAATTCTCCACTTGTTTGACCTGTCTTTACAAGTGTATTGGTTGTGGTGTCTAGTGTAGCATTCAAATCCGTCCAACTTGTTGTTGCATTGTTTTCTCGTCCTGCTAAATCAAGATCATCTTCGTCTGTAATTCCTGAATGTCCATCATAATCATATGTTAATGTATATGTTGGGGTTGTACCACCTATTACAAATGTACCAAAATAATGTATCTGTGATAGTTGTCCCATCCCTGATGGTGGAGTTGTTACATTCGGTGCTGAATCTACTCTATATATTTGTACTGCGTCTGGACTTCCTGTTATTGCACTTACTGTTATATCATCGCCTGATGTTGATGACATATTCAAACTTGTTGGACTTGTATAATCGTATGTACTTTCATCGCCTATTGGAGCACCAGATACCAACCAATCAGAAGTATCCATATTTGTTAGGGTGCCATCACTATTACTAGATGATTGATCAGATGCTGTCAAACCAGATGTCTCATCTAATCGCCAATATCCTTTTAAACTTGACCAATTAAGACCTGTTGGTAAATTACTTGATGTTATCTTTTTACACATCATTTCTCTAATCTGTGTTTCGCTAAGTGCTATATCCCATATTTGTACTTCATCAATGTCGCCATCAAAATATGACTTCGGTGTACTATCACCCCATCTACCTATTGTAGTTGTATTAACACTTGTGGAATAATTAACATTTCTACTATCAGTTGCCTCAGATATTCCGTCAATATAAAGTGTTCTATCTGTTGCACTAGCAAACACACCAACAACATGATGCCATTTGTTATCATCTACTGTTACTGTACTATGAACAGTTCTATGACCACCATTTCTGCCTCTAATACATACTTGACCACCCTCATCTTCTCCAACAAAAATCCCAAAATATCTTCTACTACTAGAATTATCTGCAATATTTACTATCACCCTATCACTACTTCCAATAGTTCCAGTTTTTATCCAAGCAGAAAATGTAAATGGATAACCACTAACATTAACGCTATTAATTGCAACATAATCGTTTGTTCCATCAAAATTAAGACTATTACCTGATGCAAATAAATCTCCACCAACCATAAGAAATAGAACCGCAACTAATATTATCATTTTTATTTTATTTATGTTTTTCATTTTATTTCCTTTTTATATCTGTCTTTATACATTGCAAACATTGTGCCACAACCCATTACTACAACAATAATTGATTTATAATATGCTTGCAACACCCTTTATACCAACTCATTACAACTTATTAGTATTTTATATTATTCTACAAACTATCTTCTAAAATAAACAAATTTTAACTATGACTAATTTATTATACAATGTGTGTATTAAATTACACACAAATAAAAAAATGATGCAACCAATACATCTTTCCCAAACCCATACTACTTAAGTAATAGATTTTTACAAAATTTTATTATTGTTCCGT
>JAOZRH010000139.1:0-1131 GCA_029931905.1 Fidelibacterota bacterium | reverse complement strand
AATCGTATGTACTTTCATCGCCTATTGGAGCACCAGATACCAACCAATCAGAAGTGTCCATATTTGTTAAGGTGCCAGTATGTGAATTCGAGCTATTATCTGTTAGAGATAATCCAGAATTATTGTCCATTTGATAATATGCAACTAAACCACTCTCGTTTCCCGTAAGTTTTTTACACATATTTGTTCTAATTTCGCTTGCTGTGCGACCATCATTCCAAATCCTAACCTCATCAATCTGTCCATTAAAATTATATCTATTAGATTGATTAGCCAACTGTGTTCCAATATTCAAACCACCAGCTGTTGCTCTTGCTGAAACTGAATTACTTTTCGAAGCATCTAATACACCGTTTATATACAAGTACATGTTAGATGTTGTCCATATAGCTACAACATGATACCAAGTATCCGTTGAAAGTGAAGCATTCGATGCTAAAACATTTTGTTCACTTCCACTTTTAAAAATTCCCAAAACCACATTACTAGATGTTCCTTCGATATAATGACCACCCATTTGCAATGTATATGCCTCGTCGTTAAAATCACTATTATCTCCCTTGTGTACAATACCAGCATATTCTTCATAGTCATTTAAATATATCCATGCTTCAATCGATCCAGCCGTTGTAAGGTCAAAATCATTATGGTCGGAGATATGTACAATATCATTCACACCGTCAAATTCAAGACAATTTCCTACAGCAAATAAATTTCCGCTCACAAACAATAAAATTAACAAAAATTGAACAACAAACTTAACATTCTTGTTTTTATTTTTATTTAATATTTTTTCATTATATATCATAACGACAATGTGTAATGCAAATATCGTGCCATGTTTTTTAACTTTATCACATATTGTGTAAAACTAACATTGTAGTGGCATAACATGCAATTATTATGTATTTGAATACGATTTTAACAAAACCAATAAACTAATTTCGTTTAATATCCTACACAATATGTTTACCATAATACACACTTGTTTTCTTTTGAATAAACATTAAAACTGTACGACATATTATTATTTAGCATTAAATAAAAAATACTCACCAAAAGATGAGTATTTTATTTGTTTATAATATATTCTTTATATTCTCTATTTAAGAAGAATACATTTATTTACAC
>JAOZRH010000138.1 GCA_029931905.1 Fidelibacterota bacterium | reverse complement strand
TCAAGATTAAATAACATACTTAATTGTTTTTGTAATTATTTAGTGAGGATATAAAAAAGGTCAACAAATATGGAAATGCTCTAAATGTAGTCAACTACCTGGCGCAGAGCTCCAAGAATTCTAAGGAGGAGGTCGAAAATGATAATTCAAAAAATTTTAGATCGTGTTCATGAAAATGCTGAAATAAAAAGATCAAATATTAATCAAAATAAATTTATATCTGATATGGAATATTATTTCACATGTGAAATTATTAAGTATTATAATTTTGGACGAAAAGGTATATTACCTTCAAAATGGGAAGACGTTAAACAAGAAATTATAGAAGAAGATTCAGAATATAAAGAGTATTTACGTTTAAAAAAGAAGTTTGAAGGATAATGTTTACTCTTTCCTGGAAACAAAAAATTAAACGTTGGATTGAAATTTTTAAATTAATAATCTATAAGGAGTCATTAAATGAGAAAATTAACAAAAAAACAAACACGAAAAAAAAGAAAAGCAATTGTAAAAAATAAAAAAGCTCGAAGTAGAGCAAATGATCCAATTCAAATTAAAATTCGTGAAAGAAAAAAACAAAGAAAAAAAGCTTTAAAAGCTTTAAAATAATTAACAATGGTAGGGTTCTTATGAACCCTACCATTATTTTTATATTTGCGTTTTTTATATAGAAATAATAAAATAAGAATATAAATAATTATTTATTTTAATCTTTCTAAATAATAGTCAATAAGATAATAATTATAATAATTATTACTTAAAATTCGTTTTTTAGACGGCAATATTAAGTCTAGTATTCCACACTAAATAGTTCATAGTATTTAATACTAAGATAATATTTATATTCTTACTACTATCTCCTTGGTCTTCTTAAATATAATAAAACAATTTATTATTCTTAGGAAGACCAATTTTTATATTTATATTTATTTTTAGTTGGAGATGTAAAAATGTATAAAATAAATTTTTTTAAATCATTATTAAATTTATATAATCAAATTAAATTTGATGATATAGAAAATGATATATCAAAAATAGATACTAATATCACTTATTATTTAGCTGATAAAAAAAAACAATTTATTCTTGCAAATAATCCAAATATAATTGAAGTTGATATTGTTTCAGCGTTTCCAACTATTGTTAATTGTTTATTTGATAATAATAGTTCATTTATTCAAAATTTGAATAATATGACTGATAAAAAACAGAAAAATATTTTTATTGCAACTAGTTTAAAAGAAACAGAATATCTACGAAGATTAAATATAATTTGTAAAATAATTATATACGGATTTATTAAAGAAAATACTAATGATTTTTTATTATTAGAATTAAAAAAAGATGGTATATTAGTTCAATTAAATAATGAAAATTATGATCAATTAATTTTAGCTATTAATGGTGAAGAATATTATAAAAATTCATTAACTGAATTTATATATGATAATAATTTTAAATTTCATTTAACTAATTATAATTCTTATTTAAGATGTAATAGTACAAGTTTTTTTACGAAAAATAATGAATTAATTATTAAAGGTAAATATAAATATTTACCAAATAAATTATTTGATTTTTTAACAGATTATTTAAATGGTAAACAAGTAGATTTATATGAATTAAAAACAATATATTCTAAATTGTTTTATAAAATAATTCAAATAAATTATTTAAAAGAATATATTAATAATTATTATGTTTGTAATAATCAAAAAGTATTAAATTTTGAGAATAAATATGTTAATTATTCAATTCATACAAATATTAATCCTTTAATATATATGAGAAATTTTGTATATCCATTAATCGCTTCAAAACGATTTTAAATTTTTATTCATATAATTTTATAAACAAATATGGATTGATTATAATTAAAATTATTTTTAATTATACTTGAAATTTATATAAGATGTATTTGATTTTTTTTATTAATTTATAATTTTTTTTCTATTCAAGTTTTTTATATAGAAATAATATAAGTATAAAATTTTTATTTTTTTAAAAAAGGAGGATTTTTGGGAGAATATCAAGTATTAAATAGTATTGACGCTATCCGAACACGACCCGGAATGTATATCGGGTCAACCGAAAATCCGAGTCATTTATGTCATGAAGTATTAGATAATGCTATTGATGAAATAGCAAATAAGTTTGCAAACAGAGTTGAAATATTTTTTAATCAAAAAGATGATTCAATTTGGGTTTCAGATAACGGACGGGGATTATATTCATATAATATGGAAATGGAAGATGGATCATTTCGTGATTCAATTAACGTTTTATTTACAGAAACTCATTCTGGATCTAAATTTGATTTAAAAGACTATGAAACATTAATCGGAATGAATGGTGTTGGATTAGTTGCTATAAATGCATTGTCAGAATGGGTTTCAGTTCGAATACGTGATCGTGATAATAAAGATAAAGTTTATAGTTATTTTTTTAAAAATTCTGAATTAATTTCAAAAAAAGAAGAAATTAATTCAAATTATAATTATTCAACTGTAGTTGGATTTAAACCAAATAAAAAATATTTTGAAACAATTAATTTTGATAAAAAGATTTTTGCTGAAAGATTAATTCTATCAAAATCAAAATTTACAACATCAACTTTTATTTTAAATAACCAAACAATACCAAATATTTCAATTGAAGATTATATTAAAAGTAAACTTGAATTAGATAAAAGTATTAAGTTATTTAAATTAAAATATGAAAAAGCAAATAATTATAATATTGAAGTGTTTCTTACATATAAAAATTCAACTGTAATTAATGTTGCAGGAGATGTCAATTTAAGAGATTGTTTAGGTACTTTTATTTCTTCATTCCAAACCGAATTAAAGAAGATAATAAAAACAAAAGTAAATAAAAAATTTCAAAAATTAAATGATAAAGAATTTTTAAGTGGTTTAAATTTATATATTAGTTTAACTATTCCAGAACCAAAATTTGATTCTCAAACTAAAGTTCGAATGGTAAGTAATATTAAAAAACCACTAATAGATCCTTTAATTTCACAAATTAAATGGTTTGTTAGTCAACCTGAAGTTTTAAAAATTATTGAAGATAATTTAAATAGAAAATTTCAAAATTCTTTAATAAAAACAAATGTTACCCGTTCAAAAAGAGTATCTGTCGGAAATAAATTGCGAGATTGCATTTATACTCCTGGAAATATTCTTTATATAGTCGAAGGTGATTCGGCTGGTGGAACTGTTAATATTATTAGAGATAAAAAACGTGAAGCATGTTTTCCACTTAAAGGTAAAATTTTAAACGTAGAAACACATAGTCTTGAAAAGATTAAGAGTAATAAAGAAGTTCAAGATTTATTAGAAGCTTTAGGACCAAGTAATAAGCGACGCTATAATCATATAAAGGTACTATGCGATGCAGACAGTATTTGTGCTGAAACCCCAATAGTTTTCATTAATAATGAAGATTTAATTGAATGTAAACAAATACAACATATTGACAGAAATGAAATTAAACAAATTATTTCATTAAATAAAGATACAGGCAAAAGTGAAATTAAACCTGTTTTAGATGTTATACAGCATGAGTATCAAAAAGATTTTATATATCGTATAAAATGTTATGGTAATCACTATATAGATTGTACTAATGATCATGTTGTTTATGTTTATAATACAGTTACATGTGATATTGAAGAATTATCTCCATTAAATATTAATCCTAGTATTCATGAATTAATATGTTGTGAAAAATTTCCAACTATGAACAAAAATATTAGTATTGATGTTTCAGATCAGATTATTGAATGTATTAAAAAGAATAATAAAAAAAATGTGTTTAATATTACAGTAGATATTAATCATTTTAATTATGATTGTTCAGATGCAAAGATTGACATTGAACATAGGATTGATTATAGTGTAATTGGACGAGTAGAACTTTCAAAGAAAATTAATATTAATTCATCTACACTACAAATGTATGATACTGGTCGTGATCATACTAAGACACCAATATCAGTTGTTGAAAAGATATTAGATCATGTTAATATTGATTTGACTTCAACAACAGTTAATGTTCCATTGAATGAATCAACTAAACATTATCTTAAAATTGGTGAGTTATCTAATAGAGGTAGAAAGAACATAACAACAATTTTTGATATAACAAAAGAATTAGCTTATATTATTGGACATTATATTGGTGATGGAAATTGGGGATCAAGTAAAAACAATCCTTACTGTATTCACATTAATGCAGGTCCACATGAGAATAATATTCGTAATATTGTTTATTGTTGTAAAAAATTAAATTTTAATTATGTTTTAGATACAACAAATAAAATATCTCAAAACAATACAATTATTATAATTAAAGCTATAGAATTATGTGCCCTTTTAAATTATTTTGGTTTGAATAATAAAACTCATCACAATAAGAAATTTATTCCAAATGAATTTTTCTCTTGTAAACCTGAAGTTAGAATGTTTTTATTAAGAGGATTATATGAAAGTGATGGATCGTTTTTTAAACCAAGACCAACTGCATATAGATTAAATTATGCAACTACATCTTGTAAGTTAAAAGATGATTTAGTTGTTATGTTAAAACAATTTGCATGTATACCTTCAGTTAGTATAAAAAAACCAACTAAAGCATATAAAAATAAAAGAGGACAGCAAATTATAAGTAGAGTTCCATCATATTCAATTAACATTAATTATAAAGAAGATTTATTAAAGTTAACTGAGTTATTTAAATATCATCCAAAATTTGACGGTTTTTATAAATCTGGAAAAAATCCTACTTGTAAATTTACTTCAGTTGGTCCAAATACAATAAGTATACCAATTAAAGAAGTTCAAAAAATCAAATATAACTATGATGTTGTATATGATTTATCTGTTAAAGATAATAATAACTTTGCGACAGGTACCATTGGAGGAATATTACATAACTCTGACGGGCTACATATCTCAGTACTTGTGCTCTTATTCTTTCAGAAATTTGCACCAGATTTAATTCAAGATAATAAAATAAGTGTTATCTTACCACCTTTATATGGTGCAACTAAAAATAAAAATTATGTTCCAATATATGATCAAAAATATATATTATATTATAAACAACAAGGTTATAATATAACTCGTTTTAAAGGTTTAGGTGAAATGAATCCTAATCAATTAAAAGTATGTTTAAATTCAAATATGGAACATATTGTAAAATTTCCAAAAGATCAAAAAACTTTGGATCAAATTATTAGTATTATTACTGATAAAAATGTTAAACGTGCGATAATGAATGACAATAGGTGTCAATATAATCGCATTTTAAATCATGTGATTGATCGAAATAATCAATCATTAAACAAATAATAATTATTATTTAACCAGGAGGCAAAAAATGGGATTTCCTTTCGAAAAACCACAGGCAGAAGCAGCACCAGTAGCACAGGAAGCAGTAGCACAGGAAGCACAGGCAGCACCCCAGGCAGCTCAGGCAGCTCCACAGGCAGCTCAGGCAGCTCCACAGGCAGCTCCAGAAGAAGTATCTAACGTAAAAGAACGTAAGAAAACTGTACGAAAAGCA
>JAOZRH010000003.1:41180-51475 GCA_029931905.1 Fidelibacterota bacterium | reverse complement strand
ATCAAATTCGTAAATAATTGAAATTATTGCAGAAATGGAAAAAAATCTTGACAAACTAAAAAAGAATCTTGACAAACTAAAAAAAGTCGTTATATTAATATATTATATATAACACGTAGTGTTATATATAATATATTAAAATTCATATCAAATTCGTAAATAATTTATATCAAATTCGTAAATAATTGAAATTATTGCAGAAATGGAAAAAAATCTTGACAAATTTAAGAAAAAACCTTGACAAATTTAAGAAAAACGTTATATTAATATATAATATATAACACTACGTGTTATATATTATATATTAAAATTTAAGAAAAATTATAAAAGATTTTGTAAGTAATTGAAATTATTGCAGAAATTAAATTTAAAACAAAAGAAAAACTTTGGCAAACTGGAAAAAAATCTCTTATTAAATATTATTAATATATTTATTTAAATAAATATATATATATCCCCCTAAAGGGGATATATATATATATTTATTATTATTTATATTAATATAAATAATAATATAATTATTATTATTAATAATAAATAATATAAAATATTTTTTAATATACTTAAATAAAATATATATATCCCCCCCTAAAGGGGGATATATATATTTATATTATTATTTATTATTATATATTATAAGCGATTATAAATAAGAAATTTTTTTTTTTGAGAAAAAAAAATCTCTTTTATTTTTGGCATTTATGATATATATTATTTTAAAATATTTACTTAACTTGGAAATCACATGGAAAAATATAAAAAATACTTTACTAATTTTGAAAAATTTAAACTTAAGTTTGACATCCTGAATGACATAGAATTGCAATTTAATGAAACGCTTTCACAATATCAATTCAAAAAAATTGTAGATTTTTACTTAGAAAATAATACATTGCAAAGTGTCAAATTCAAACGAAAGATATATTATATTTCCACTGCATTTCTCAATAAACAGAATTTGTCTGTAAGTGACTATTTTGACAAAGTTAATTTAGAAGCATTGGATAATCCAGTCAATGGCTTGAAGGTTGAATACAAACCACATTTGGTGGCAAATGCATTAATTGAACGAAAGATATCGGAGTTATTCGAATGAGTTGTATTATTTTAAATTTCATAAGCAATAAGAAGCATTTATTTTATGAAAATTACGATTATGTTTTTGTTGATGTAAATTCTTTGACTGTAACTCCATACTTGAGTATTGAGAAATATCAATCCACGGATAGATTTAATATATCACCATTTGTCGAAACTATCAAATTTTATGCAAATATGAAGAAAGTTTTACCCAAAACTAAATTTATTTTTGTATTTGATGGTGGAATATCTTCAAAGATTAAAAAGATTTATCCAAAATACAAAATGAATCGAAGTAGTAAGAGAACCAAGGGTGTATTTGATGGCATTAAATCAAAAAGTTATGATTATAATTGCATGTTAATTACTCAAGCACTTAGATATTTTGGTGAAATTGTAATACCAAGTAATGTCATTTCGAATGAATCAGATTTCATGATTGGATATATACTTAAGAATATAAAAAAAGTTAATGACAAACTCAAGATGTTGGTTATTTCACATGATATGGACTATTTGATGGCATTTGATGAAAATGTACATGTCATTTACAAATATACTGCCCCTCAGATGGTGAAAAACTATCTAATTAAGAGCTTTGACTGCATATGTGATATACTTGACTACCCTTACCTCAGAAACGTCGAGGAATTGATGTTTTACAAAGCCTTACTTGGTGATAAATCTGATAACATAGAAAAGCCATTTGGAATTCGAACTAAAGTTCCTGTTGAAAATTATTTTGCTGATTGTTGCATGGAAGATATTTCAATAACATATGAATCTATAATAAAACATTTTAGTAAAAAATTTAAAAAAGAATCTATTATTAAAAAATTTGAGTCAGAATTTCGCAGAAATCTATTTATTACTAATATTTTCAATGAAGATGTTATTTCTGATGTGGACCGCATCAAGCTTAATGACATAATTAATAATATACTTTATCCCGAAAACACTAAAGTTGAAATTAATTTAGTAAAAGAGTTCATTATGCAATACGGATTGTACTTTGATGAAGATGATATTGATAAACTATTTAAATTTTTAAAAGGTTAATAACGACATGAAGAATAAAAATTAGGCAACACAGCAAACTCAACTTGCTGATGATATTTTAACAAATAAAGTAAAATTACCAACTGCAACTGTAATTCATAATGAATCTGCAAGTAATAAACTTGATGATAAAGATTCTAAAAAAGATGATATTATAACTACAACAGATGATCACACTGACGAAAGTGGTTCTCTTGAAAAAAAGAATGATCATGCAGATATTCATTTTGGTCAGCAGCATGATATGGCACATCAAGATTCTGATGAACCAGAAGATTTCTTTTTTGACATGGGATATGTTACTATGCTAAATGCAACCACGATATATTTCAATTGCTATGTTGAGAAGCATACTGTTGATCAAGCAATTCGATTATTGAAAGATGTAAATCGTCATATTGCAACAGTTGAGGTTGAATATCCTGAATTGATTGGAAAGCTTAGACCAAAGTTTATTATAAATTCTGGTGGTGGAAGTGTGGTTCAAGGTCTTAGACTTTTTGATAGAATTAAAAATAATCATTTTAAAACAGCAACCATAGTAGATGGCATGGCAGCATCAATGGGTATTATTCTTGCTGTATCAGGTGCACAAAAACAAGCAACTCCAAATTCAGTATTGATGATACATCAGCTTTCTGCTGGGGCCTCTGGTAAGTTCCGCGAACTAATGGATTATGCAAAATATTGGCAACAGTTACAAAGTAAATTAGCTAATATTTTGAAAAATAATACTGGTGCGAACAAAGATGATATTGACGAATTCATGAAAGGTGAGACTTACATCATGGCAGAAGATGCATTGAAAATGAAATTAATAGACGAAATTGTTCATTTGTAATGAAAATTAAAAAAAACATGGAAATAGATATAATTATTCCCATGTTTTTTATAAAATGAATTACATTAAGGAAATACCGGATAAATATGAAATATGCAAATTAGACATAGTAACCCTTCACCCCAACCTTGTAATTGAATTTAAGGGGCAATATTGGCGCTCTGAGCAAGTATTATTGAAAAAGAATAGACCAAACTCATATTATTATGCAAAATTTGATAACCGAATATAATAATATGCTAAATAGTTTAGAAAAATAAAATATAAATTAATGCGTTAATATGATATATTATTAATTAATAATATACAGGAGGATAGATGATGACCGGTTGTAATA
Organism: Fidelibacterota bacterium; assembly: GCA_029931905.1. GTDB lineage: Bacteria > Fidelibacterota > Fidelibacteria > Fidelibacterales > Fidelibacteraceae > TCS52. The sequence goes on along the minus strand of JAOZRH010000003.1, from coordinate 48,158 downwards.
TTGTAACAATCTCAAAAGTAGAAACTATTGATGATAAGAGTGACACAGTTGAATTTTCAAAGGTGTATAATGCACTTATCACCAATCCCAAAACAGAACTGTATTTGAATTATATGGATGTTAATCATCCTGATATGGTGGATACAATAATGGAAATTTTAAATGAATTCACTAAAGATATAGTTGAAGTTTGTTATACCAAAGTAAAAGATATCAGTATTGAGATCGATTATGATGTACCAATGAATGAATTGAAACTTGGATTGAAACTTCTTTTAACTCATGGTCATCAGATAATGGATGAACAATTTTTCAGTATTGCAGTTGATCTATCTGAAAAATATGAAGAAAAATTAATTGCACTTGAATTATTTAGTCTATCTATTGAATTTGATACAGAACTTAAAGGTGAGTATACTAAATTGATTAGTGTTGAAAAAACTGGACAATTTAAAAAGGATTGAATAAATGGCAAAACGTGAAAACAATTATTCAAGAACAAAAGATAGAGCAGATTTTAAAGATCCTGAAAATATTGAAATGTGTTTATCCTATCTTGAAAATGTTGGTAAATTAAAAGCCAAAATGGTATTGCCACCTCGGTTTATCACACCCCGATGTATTATATATTATGATAATGTAATATAGGTAAATTCAATATTAGAAACCGTTGTAGATATTCCTGATTCAAAACTCAATGATCAAGATAGTTTGCTCAATACATTACGTAATGATTCTACCGCTTCCGAAATTAACATTAAATTTATTAATAAGATGGTTCTTGTTTCTGATTCAAATAAATACTTTGTTAATAGATTAAAAGAAAACAAAACCGATTTACAAACAAAAATTATTAATTTATCTTCTATAGTAATTGGTTCTGTAATTAAGAAGTTTCCCACACTATACCCAACACACTATGAAGATGTATTCACAGCATGTGCCGTGGATATATTGGATAAAATTAATAAAAATAAGTATGATCGCACTAAATCTGCATATCATTCCTATATGTATGAATCATCATATTAGGCATGTGTTAAATATATTGCAGAGAAAGCGAAATACGAAAATCATACTGTACAGTTGTTACAGGATTAAGAGGTATTAAAAATGAAAAAGTTTTATAGTTAGATTATTATGTTTATGGTTATGTCATTTGGTTTATTTGGATGTTTAGGTTCAACTGCCAATGTTGCATATCATTCAGCAATGATGACCACAGCAAGTGCATCAATTTATCAACAATTTGATCAAATAAATGTTATTGTAGCAGAAAAGTTACCCGAATTTGACCCAGTTGATCAACAGGCAATAATTAGAATTTCTAATAAATTTCGGGATGTCAAACTTGATATTGATGGTGAATCTGGTAACGGAGAGAATATTGGAAAGATTATGATTCGATTTTCCGAATACTTGGATCTATATTATACCATTGAGATCGATTATTTGTCTGCAAAAGAAATCTTAATGAGGAATAGTGATAAATTTAATGAAGCAGAAATTGCATTATTACAATCATTTGATCGATATGCAGTGATGTTACATACTCAAGTCACCGAACTTGAAGCATCGATTACTGCAGGTACCTTAGAAAAAGGATATGATGTAACTTCGATTATGCAAACAACTGGTGCGGTAGTTAAAGCATTTGCGACCATTGCAGTTTTATTGTGATAAATAATGGAAATTAAATTTTCAAGTACATATAGTAAATCGACAAGGAAGCATTGGGAACATTTATTATTAGATTATCCTAATGCTTTCACAACCACCCATTCTTATAACATAGTGAAGGGTACGGTTGGTTATTGCTATGATTACGATTTGTCTCAATTAAGGACATATAATACAAAGGCAAAAACATTTGTTGATTTAAAAGCAATTGGTAAGTATCATAAAGTTGAGAAGTTTGATATCCAACATTTACCAATAACAACTCGTCATCATATTAAACAGAAAATATATGGCGAAGTGTATTATTTATCAAAGAATTCTGGTAAACAATTTATTATATCAGAACCAGATAAATTAAATTCAAAAAGAATAAAAGAATTAAAAGTGAATATGAATATCCGCTATTTAATTGATAAACATTGTATAGGTAATACAACTCTTGAAATTATTTATAGCAATGGTGAATATTATTTAACAAATGTGTGTACACCAGAAAAAATTCTTGATTGGGAAAAAGTTGCAGCAATTGGTGAATATTTTAATATTAAGACACCAAGATTATTAAGTAGTAAATTATTACAATATGATCATAAATTGATGGATTACTTTTATAGTGGCTATCACTTTGATGATGCAGATTACATTCCAACAAAAGAGTACATTATAATGTTCGAATTTAGAGGTAATAAGTATTTGTTCTGTAAGATTTAACGTTCTGCCATAAATGTTAAATAAAAATGGGTCAGAGGATTAATTTCCGCTGACCCATTTTTAGTTTATTGAATTATTATATTAGGCGCTAATAGAATTTGTCCAATTCGATTAATGGTAATTTCATCTGAACCACCCCGTAATCCTGCCAATAAATTAGTATTATATTCATTAACACGACTTAATCTATAACCAAACACATCTTCTGTTTGTACAATTCCCGTAACATAAAAGATTAGTGGAATATTTAACATTGTGAAATATTCATTATCATCTATTATGGTAGAGTCATATATAGTGGTACGTCTACCAACCCTACTAACGGTTTGATGATCACTTATAGTTGTTTCTATAATATTAACAATATAAGTTGAACTTCTATGTGTCAATTCACCAAATTCGTTCTCAACAAAAACAATTCCTATAGGCATAAAAACCAGTTGAATATTTGACATGGAAAAGATTTCATGATTATTAAATATAGTAGAGTCATATATAGTGATACGTCTACCAACCCTACTAACGGTTTGATGACCACTCAAGTCTATGTCGTTTAATAAATTATTCCCATCAAAATTTGCCATTTTTTATACCATTAAAGAGGAAGTCCAAATGTACCGTCAATACCATGACAAATCATAAAATGATCAAGATCTGAACCAGCGTTGGAAAGAAACATATCTGCATTACATTTTACACTGAACACGTCACCATTAGATCCAATATTTGTAGTAAATGCTTTAAGACCATAAATCTGACCTTTAACATATCTTGCCAAATGTTCGTCTGATGAAACCATAAGATCAAATACATGATGTTTTACGGTTGCTCCAAATGGTGGAGGATTTGAAGGTATACTATACTTCATAGTATAATATGTTTGGTCTGAACCAGTCTGGATTCCACCACCCCAATCACCAATTGGTGTAGAGAATTTTGTCCATACACCAGCAGCACTACCTGTATATTTTGCTGTACGTGGGAAACACATCAAATACTGATGTCTATAGTATGAACTATAGTACATTGATGTAGCAAGATATGTATTGATCCATCCAAAATTCGGAGTATCATCACCATCATTTGCCTGAGTTGTTTCAAAACATCCAGTAGCACCATTACCAACATATGACCCAATATCAACCCCAATATGTAACATGCAGAAATATCTAGCAGTTGCAAATAAATGAAATCTACCATTTTGATTTAATGGATTGCATATTTGATGATAGTTTGCAATATCATCAGATAAATGTGCCATATTTGTACCAACTTGAGTAGTAGAATCATAACTTTCGAATACTCTACAACCAAAACCATAATTGTTTGTATTGTAGTAATATAATTGCATATATTTATATGTGACACCATCTTTATTAAGTGCACGATATGTCATAATATTGTGTCTACTTCCGACATCGTAATATGCAGTATCTACTGCTTCCTATCCATGAGACTCAACAAAGAGTTTCATTTCATCTAAAATTTCTATAAAGTCAGACCCAGTTGTATATTCAACGATTGCCGAATTTGGACCTGATTGTATTTGTGAAACTGGCATAATTATTACCTTTTATTTTTTTTTATATTAAACTGGAATTCCAAATGTTCCAAATGTATCATGACAAATCATAAAATGATCAAGGTCAGTTCCTGATTCATCAAGGAACATGTCACTATCACATTTTACACGAAATACATCACCATTAGCACCAACATCAGTTGTAAAAGCCTTTAGTCCATAAAGTTTACCTTTAAGATATCTGGCAATATGTTCATTACATGAAACCATAAGATCAAATACATGATGTTTTGCAGATATTCCAAATGGTGCAGGTACAGTAGGAATAGATAACTGCATACTATAATATAGATTTGATGAACCAGTTTGGATTCCTCCACCCTAATCACCAATTGGTGTTGAGAATTTATTATAATAACTAGCATTTGTTCCTGTATATTTTGAAGTTCGTGGAAAACATGCGACATATGCATGTCTATAGTTTCCATCATTATAATTTCCAGTAGCAAGGAATGTATTTAACTAACAAAAGTTAGGAGTATCATCACCATCATTTGCCTGAGTTGTTTCAAAACATCCAGTAGCACCATTACCAATATTTGATCCAATCTCAACCCCAATATGTAACATACAGAAATATCTGACAGTTGCAAATAAATGAAGTCTACCATTTTGATTTAATGGGTCACAATTTTGATTAAAAGATGGAGTATTACATCCCTATGTCTGATTGGTCCCAATTTTAGTAGTAGCATTGTATGATTCAAATACACCACAAGTAAAGCCTTTTATTCCTGTATTGTAGTAAGATAATTGAATATATTTATATGTAACATTATCTTTATTGAGTGCACGATACGTCATTATGCTTTTATAATTTCCTGAATCCCAACGGGTAGCATCTACTGCCTCCTATCCATGAGCTACAACGAAATCATGTATTTCCTCTAAGATTGTTACATAATCGGAACCAACAGTATATTCAATTACTGCTGATCTTGGTCCCGAAGTATGTTGTATAACTGACATAATTAATTACCCTTATAGTTTTGTTAATTCAGGTGCTTCAATTGAAATACTTTTATCAATACAAATATACGTAAGACCATTAATGACCTGTTTATTATAATGATCACCCGGTTCTAATTGATCATTTATGATAGAAAAGTCTTCACTTGCGAAAGTAAATACGTCATATGTAGTTGTATCAAAATATTCTTCTATATCAATTTCCATTTTTATTACCTTTATTTTGAGATTTACGTTTAATAATTAATTATAATTTTGTATTATAAAAAAAAAGTCATATGAAATTAATCACATGACTTTTTTTAGTTTAATGAAATGTTAAAACTTATGAATCAACGTTTGCAATACCATATTCTGTAACAGTAAGACTCTGTATAGGAACATCACCTTGTCTAAATTGCACTTCGCGTTCAACAGTAGATCTATTTGGATCAAATGTAATGTTAGGGTCAGATGCAAAATAGTCATCAACACCATCCAAATAAAGTGTACGTGTAGCATTATCTGGATATGGAAGTTTTTTAGTATATGTCATTGTTTTAGAACCAAAGTCATCTGCTGGTTGATCAGTTGTTTTGGTTGTAATAATGTATGTACCAGTTGTAGGAACAGCAAAGAATGCTCCAAGAATTTGCAGACCATCAGATGTAGTGATAGCAAGAATATCATCAGGATCTGGCGTTGCATCCATATCCTTAAATGTACAAGTCAACTCAACTGTGAGGGTTTTAATTCTAAGAGGAACACATGCTAATTCCGTAACTGCTTCACCTGCTTGTCCCATAATTGCAAGTGCTTCTGCTGTTGCACCAAGTGCGGAATCGATTGGTTTATATTTTGGCATTGCTTCTTCACGAATTTTCAATGATGCATTTTCATAACACATTTCTGCACCACCACCATCGATAATACCAATTGAACATAGTGAAAATTCATCTGAGAAAGTGTAACTTTTTTCTATATTTCTGATGAACATATGAACTGTAGTACCACAATCCAATTCACCTTCATTTACTCTATAATCTGTACGAACTTGATAGCCCGTTTCTGAACCAAATTTAATAGCCATATTAAATACCTTTGTATGTTATTTTGTTATTTTGTCTATTCTTCAAATTAATTGTAACTTTTATAACTAACTTATACAATATTAATTCTAAAAAAATAAAACATGATATATTATATAGTAAACAGTGGAGACAATATGGACAATTTTACAATCTGGTTTACGGGTTTAACTGATTCAGGAAAGACAACTCTTGCTACAAAACTTCATAAATATTTAAATTCAATGAATTATGCTAAACACGTAGAATTGGTGGATGCTAATGAATATAGGGCATTATACCGTAATATCTTTGGTTTTTCAAAACGTGATAGGGATGCAAATGTTATGTCAATGGGAGTTCTTGCATACTATCTTAATAAAAATGATAAGGATGTTATCATTGCATCAATTGCACCTTATAATGATATAAGAGAACATAATCGACAATTAATTAATCAGAATAGTAATTATTTTGAAGTATATTGTAAATGTGATTTGGATATTTTAAAAGAACGGGATACGAAAGGTTTATATAGTGATCCTAATAATCTTCATCAAACTGGAATAGATGATCCATATGAGATACCATCATGTCCAGATATAACCGTTGATACTGGATTGCATGATGTGGACACGTGTTTCATGAACATTATGCTGGCTTTAAATATGGGAAATATAGTACCAAATGCGATAATGAAAGGATTATTTTGATATGTCAAGTGCATAGATAGTACAAGGTGTAGGGGAATCAACAGGTTGTAGATTTTTAACAAAGGTATTAATACAGTGTGGAATATATGGACAAGCCGGTCATACCCAAGAATTCCAAAAAGTTATGTATAATGATAACGAATTTGCTAAATGGGTGCGACATAAAAATCTGAAATCATTAGTAGTACGGCAATCGTTTCCCCATGGATCAAATTTGCCATCATTATACAATTAGCATCAAAGATTAACAAAGGCAGGATTTGATAATGTATATAGC
>JAOZRH010000003.1:13165-41170 GCA_029931905.1 Fidelibacterota bacterium | reverse complement strand
TAGTATCATTTCAACCAGATCTTAGCCAGCACAGATAGTTAGTACATTGGATAATGGACATATTAAGAATAATCCAGTAAATGCATTTATGAAAGATCCAAATAATAGGATTAAACGAGCATATCTTAGTATATTTGGCGATTTGGCAAGAATTGAGGGTGGTAACTACAATAAGTTTGTTGTGGTTAATTTAGGGGACTTATCAACCCATCCATATGTGAACTTAAGATATATGTTGGAATCGGTTAATGTACCAATACCAAATGATTTTAATTTTGATATTGTGATTAAAGGTATTGATAATGAAAGAGTTAAACGGTATTATAATATAAATTTTAAATAAGGTAAATGTCATGGAAGGAAAAATATTTTTAAACGAAGTAGTAGATAATAAAGACCGTAAATTTGGTGGAGCATTGAAGTATCAACCATGTAAGGTAGTTCTTGAGGATGGTACTGAGAAGAATGCTTTGTTTACACGCCATGCAATTGAAGAAGCAATGGAACGTGCATTATTTAATCCAGAAGATTGTCCACAAAAAGAATTAAGTTGGTGGGCAAGGACTTTCGGATAATGAAACCATGTCCTAAATGCAAAAATGGTGTACTTGAATCTTCCATTATTCAAGGTAGGCGGGTGATAGTATGTCATAGATGTAAAACAATATTTGGTGAAGATACTAATTACAATTCTGATATTATTAATATGGAACAATGTGATTTATGTGGTTCATTTTATTTTAAACGATCATCCGATACAACATGTTGTGATGCACAAGAATTAAAAGAAAAAAAGGTAATAGAAAATGTCTAAAGTGATAATTTTTTTTAAAAAAGGATCTGATGCACAATATCCAATAGTTAAAACTTTTAATATACCACCAGAAATTAATATTCCTATAAATGTAACTACATTTAAAATCAGTAATTTATCTATTCAATTGAGTTGTAAGAAAGAAGGTATGTATAAACTGGTGGGTGAATTTGAAAACATTAATAATATTGATTATTTAAAAGTTAATATGATAATGGAAATTACTAATATGGATAATTCAATTGAACAAATTGAAAGGTCATTATAATGGAAGCACTATTAACTGCAATTGCAGCATTATTAACATCAGAAAAATTAGCGATAATTATTTTAAACTTTGGATATGCTATTGGTGGTGGACTTTTTGCTATTCCGTTATGTATGATTGCATATTATATGTTTAACAAAGTAACTCCACAATTCATTATAGGTCAAGAGCTAAGAGATGGTAATATAGCTGTTGGTATAGCAGTTGGAGCACTGCTTGTAGGTGTATGCGTATGTACAGGATTAGTATTCGGACTTGGGTTAAATTAATTGTAGCATTGGTATTTCTGATTAATATATCAGTTTGTGATGGTGGTCCATTTGATGACAAACCAATTGATAATTATACTAAAAAATATGATATACTATTTAATAAGGCAAGTAAACGTTATTTTGGTGTTGGGTTTGACTATAGATAGTTTAAAGCACAAGGTTATGCAGAATCAAATTTAACACCCGATGCAATTAGTCCAGTTGGTGCAAAAGGAATTATGCAGATAATGCCACCAACTTAGAAAGAACAATCAACAGAGGGAACACCAGATGAACCAAAATGGGCAATATCTGTAGGTATCAAATATGATAGATGGCTTTATAATCAATAGACTTCACCCCGCCCTCTTGTAGATAGAATTGCACTTACCTTTGGTAGTTATAATGCTGGACTTGGTAATATCTTAAAAGGTCAAAAAAGGTGCATTGAAAGAACCGGAGAAGCATGTAATACTTAGGATGATGTCATTTATTATGGTGAAGATGTTACTACATAGAAACATGAAGAAACCAAAGGTTATATTAAAAAAATTAAACGGTTAATGGGTCATAAATAATATGATTGACAAAGACTAAGAATATGTGGTAAATTTATCATAAATAAGGTAATATAAAATATGAAAGCAATTAAAACAAAAGATGTTAAAAAGCGTGATGCTAAAATTATTCCAACTAAACGTGCTGAAAAAGTTAAAACGTTTGATAGAAAAGATAAAACTTTTACAAAGGGACAGGCATTGTTGAAGATTGAGAGCGTAGATGCATTCATACGTGCAAAGATGCCAGAAGATACGAAAGCTCATATCATTGATATGTATGAACAATTACATACTGTAAATAAGAAAGTTGCAGGAAAATTTGAGACATCAATTGCTGAAATTTCTTTACCTAAAGTTAAGACTGCAAAAGTTTATGCAGGTAGATATGATCTTGATTCGGTTAGAGGAACAGATAAAGAGATTCCTTATATTGTGGAATTTATTGGCGATGTCTTTATTAATGATGATAATAAAATTGAGTATGAAGTATTATCAGCTAATCTGGGTAATGTAAAATTAACTGCAGATGTAGCGGATAAGATTATATCAGAAATGATATTTGAGCCAGTAATTTTCCATATGAATGATAGAATGTATTCAATCTTGGATACACCTGAACTATTCATGTATATTATTCAGAAAGAACGATCTAATTCCAGTATTGGAATAGTATGCCAAGCCGAAGCAGAAACTATAAATGTTAAAGTTCCGGTAGAAGAATCTAATCTTGATGTAATTCAAGATTATTTAGTTAATAAACAAACAGATGCTAAAACTGATCCCGATGCAAACGTGCAGGATGATCCTGAAACAAAGACGGTTGATGATGTTGATGCAGAAACTGAGGAAAATGAATGAATAAAGGTAACACCATTCCAGTTAATATAGATTTTAAAATAAGTACGTGCATTTTTAATTATATTAAAGATGAAAATAATAATAAAATTGGACTAATGATTGCTGTAAATTTTGGTGATGATCCTGATGTATATATAGGGTGGTCTTTATGCCATAGTGATGATAAATATGATCAACAAGTAGCATTTGATATTGCAACATTTAGGGCATATAGTAACAAGATGGCAGGTGATAATTATGAAGGTAAAAATTTTATGAAACCTTTGTATATACCAGAATGGCTTGAATGTCCAAATTCAATTGAATCAGAAATGATAATGTTCCTTAATCGCACAAATCGATATTTTAAACTTAAAAAATACGACATATCATTTGCTAAGTTGGGAAAAGAATTAGAAGATGCATTGAGAGATGGTGATGATGGTTTCATAAAGGATTTGGGTAAGTCATTTTCTCCAACAATATATGGCGAAATTGCTTCTATGTTTGGTCTTTTGGACAAAGGGTTTGAAGGGCATTCATTTAAATTGAATTTTTAATGTAATATATGATATATTATTAAATATATTAGATTAAAATAAATATAGAAGGAAATATTATAGGTATGGATTTATCATTATCTTATTCAAAATATAGCACAAGCCAAAAATGTATTCTCAAGTACATTCAAAATTATGTAACTAAACCAACGGTCCCTAAAGAACCACTTAGCTATCCGTTAGCATTGGGCACATTATCACATTTATTCATATATCTGTACCATCATAAAGGGTGGGAAATGGATCGCATTAGAAAAATGCGTGAAGATCTTTCACAATTATATGAATTAACGTCTTTAGAATATCTTGCAAAAGATTTCAAAACACACAACTATGCAGTAAAAACAATCGATGTATCAGATAACGTATCTGAATTGGTTGCATTTATTGAAGCAAATGAAGCAGTATACTATCAAGCATATAAATTTTTTAAAATGTATTTAACTGACACATTTTATAAATTTGAAGATGCATCAGTTGTGTCTGAGTTTACATTTAATAATCTACAACCACATAATGATGATATGATATGTATGTATGGTTCTATAGATTTAATTTTTTGGAAAATGAAACAACAAATGTCACATTATTTATATTTTGCAGATTTTAAGTCTGGAAAATCAATTGATGATTTTGCATTAGATCAGTTGCATTTTTATTTTTATAATATATTGAATTATAATTTTGATATGTCTATTGAAAATAATCCTGATAATATTGATGTAGTTAGGTTACTTAATTCTAAATTGTCAGAAGATGTTGGTACAATAAAAGGTATTATTTTTAAACTTCGTGATTCAGATACTAAATCTATTACATTGGGTAAAAATTCTCCTGACTATCAGAATTTTGTGGATAATATGTGGCAGCGTATTGATAACGTTATCCTTCCTATTCATAAAATGAAAAAATCTGACATAGATCTACATGCATTTGCAGATCAATATCAGTCTGAGTTTGGGTTTGTAGATAAAGGTGATTGTATGAAAAAAGAACAATCATTTCACTGTAATTATTGTAAATTTATTTCACTATGTGAATATAGAATTAAACGAGGGTAAGTAGGTAATATATGTCAACCAATATTGAAGTAGTGCGGTATAAAGATGAACCATTTGAAGCATTCTTAACACGTTTTAGAAAAACAGTTGATAAGGAAGGGGTCTTAAAAGATCATAAGATGAATGTCTTAATGACACATGGTGAACGTAAGAAATTTAAAGCGTTTGCTGCATCACGTAGGTCAAGGAAAAAAGAAAAACGTGTTTCATCTGCAATAAACTATAAAGGGTAATAATAATGAATTCTGATACACATGACATTGATGCATTGATAGAACCAAGTCCAACGGTTACAACAGGTGACAATGAAGATTTTGGGGATTTAATTGAAAAGAATACTGAATTGGAAGATGATAATATAAAAACTGATTCCAACGAAAGATTTACCAAATCACCTGTTAATAAAGTAAAACAAAAGAATCGCAAACGTAATAAAATTGCAAAGAAAAGTAGAAAATTAAACAGGAAAAAATAATTGATAACTTCTAGAATAAATGCAACCTTACTTACAGACACTCGACATGATGTTATTGTACTTGATGTAAATTCGTTATTTTTATTCACAAAAGATCCAACAAAGAAGTTATATGAATTTATTAATAGAATTAAAGGGATTAGAAAGAACGAAAACATTATGTTTATTAATGTAATCGATAATGGTTTAAATAGAAGGATGGTTAGACGGTTCCCCCATTATAAAGCCAATCGTGTTACATCTAAAGAAAATCATAATGGTGCAGCAAATTTAAATCAATTTAATAAACGAAATAAATTTAAGCAATCAATTGATAGAATCCATCAGATTGATAAGAAGTTCAATAATCACTTGACATTTTATGAAACCGGTGAGTCAGATTTTAAGATAGGGTATATTTTGAAATGGATTTCACAACGAACACACATTTCAAAAAACCATATTCTTACTGTTGCTAATGATAAGGATATGGTTCTTACTTCTATTAAAAGTGATGTACTGTTAAAACGACAAAAGGCGGGAAAGTACTTTTGGTATTTATTTAAGGATGATCTAAAGCATTTGCCTGAGTTCAAGAAAGTATTTGGACTTGAAAATATGGCAATGAATCAATTGAGTGACTATTATTATTATCTACTATTAAATGGTGATAAGATTGATAATGTTAAGCAGATATTGACAGTAGGTCAGACAGTTGATTTCCTCAATTATATATATAAGGAAAAACGTCATAATAAATATGATATCAATTTGATTATTAAATATATTAGAGATTTTAAAGAAGAAATTACAGTAAATGATATTATTGAGAATACATATTTGATCGATCTATTTAATGAAAAAACATTTACTAAGCAACAAAGAACGTCTATGAATTTTTTACTTGAAGCATTTTTTAGACGTAATAATATTAATCTCTTATAAAATAAGAAGGTTGTTATGACAAGACGAACTCCAAAGTACATACATTTTACAGATACAGAAATTGATGACATGATTGATAATTTTGCCAACATGTTATGTTTTGTAGAATATGATATATTCTATAAGTATATTAGCACGTTTCATTATGTCGATATGAAAACTTATGAATTTGACAAAATGGAAGTGTTGTTGTTTTTAGCAACCATAATTGATTTCATTGGTAAGAAGGAAAATAAATTGCGGGTGAGATCAGATTTGAAGATGAACAAAAGTCAAGTATTAGCATTAATATTTGGAAATATGGAAGAATATCCAACATTTTCAATGAATTTACAATTTTGGATTGCCATACTATTTGATTTTTATTTCACAAATCATGAAATTTTTGATCATATTGACAATATGGAATCTAATTATGTAGCAATGTATGATACATATTTAGCCAATTTTGATAAAAATCAGAATTAATTGTATAAAAAAACAAACATTTTATAATGGTAAATTATTATGATAGAACAAAAACGTGGAAAAACTCCATTAAATCTGGCAGAAACGAAAAAAAAATAGACGACAGACGTTTCACCTGCTAAATTAAAATCAAAAGGTAAGGGTGATCTTGATGCATTGATTGAGAAATCCTTAGTTAAAACGAGTACTAAGGGCATTCAGATGATGAATGTACTTAATGAGTCTGGTTCCCATATTAGTGATGTATCATCACAACTATTTCAAAATTTAGGAATAGTAACATTAAATTCAAATCAACCAAGTTCACTATCCTTAATTAAGCGTGTTGAACTATATCTTACTCGATTTCCTGAGATAGAATATTTAATTGATATGTTGGCATCTTCAATTATATATTCATCATCTTCAAATACAAAAAAAATTCAAGTTACATTGAATGGTGAACATAAGGCAGTAGAGAAAGAAACTAAGACTGTCCGTCAGCCACTATCAGACTCCACTGGCTTAGACTCCACCGGAACTAATATGGAGTACGAAACACATAATATAGAAATTGATCAAATTATATTTAATGAGAATGTAGAAAAAGTTGATTCTTATTATAAGGATATTAGCATTGATATCGGAAATTTATTCAAGAAGAATAATATTAAGTTGTCTTTATATAATTTAATGTTTTCAATATTAAAATTTGGATGTGGTATATTTTACTTTGATGATATACGAAAATTTGAAAATGTTTCATTCTATGGTCTTGATGAAGTTAAATTTGTTGAAAAAGAAACTGAATATTCTAAACAAGAATTGCAACAGCAAATATTCTCAGAATCATCAGATGCAATATTTAAATCAATTGATGATGATGATCATATTAAAACATTGAAAAGTAGTTCCATTAAAGTATATAGACTTGAAGATGGTGTAATATTAAAGAAATCTAATATGTTTTTTATTGCAGAAAAAGGAATCTTTGGTAAATCAATTGTAGATAAGGTAATCAATTATCTTAAAATAATTGAACTCCTTGAGCTTTCTCTTTTAATTGAACGTTTGTCAAAATCTAAAACAACACATGTTTGGAAATTAGATCTTGCAAAAGTAGAAGAAGAAGATGTTGCATCAACATTAATGTTATACCGAAATCTTATTAAGAGCAAATCTGCAATGAACTTTGATGAAGATACTGAGGCTATGTCATTTGATATTGTTAAAAATTTGGTTGATTCAAATCTTATTGTTCCAACCGAGGATGATAACTTAAAGATTGATACGTTAAAGTCCGAATATAAGCCCTTATTGGACGATATAGACTATTGGTGGGACAAAGTATATCACACCATGGGTATCCCTCTACATTACCGTAAATCTGGCAGTGCTAAAACTTATCAGAATTCAAATATGTTATCATTACATGACAATGTATATTCAATGAAAATTCGACATTGGCAAGTAATTCTTAATAATATCTTGACATTTTGGGTTGAGAAATGGTTATCTGTAAATTATAAAGATTTAACTATTAAATTTTTGAATGTTAATATTCCCGAATTTATCCCAATGTCAGAACGAAAAGAGACTGATCTTGATAAGAGTTCTAAATATGTAACCATGTTTACACAACTTGAACAAATGTTGGGCATCAATGTTAAAGATGAATTTATTCTTAATAAACTTTTTCCAAATGATATTATTTCTGATATTGTTGAACCATTTGATGAAGAAGAAGTAACTGAAGAGGAAGTACTTAAGGATGAAGAAGAAGAAACAGAAGAAGATATACTATCATTATTTGAATCTGGTGCTACTGGGTTACAGAAACTTGCTAAAAAACGTCAACGTAAACCATATAATATTTTTAGTAGAGTTAAAAATGGCAAATTCTTTAAAGTTTATTCTTGGAATTTGAATATGAACATTGATTGGTAATTCAAATTTATGATATACTATAAAGAAAACTTAAGAGGTAAATTTTATGGAATTTAATTTAGACAAGTATAAAGGTACTGTGGTTAAACTTATAAATATCAGTAATAGTTCTGAAATTTATGGTTATCTTGAAGATTAGGATGAGAAATCTGGTAGAATTATGTTAAATAAAGCAATTTTATCAGTTAATCGTATGATAGCAGATGGTGCTGGCACGATGCAAGCTATTATAAAATATAATTATAATGACGAAGATGGTAATGTTATAACTGTGCCAGCATCAACAGTTTATGCCAATGCACCAAATAAAAAACATATTACATTTGTCGAACTTAGTTCATTTTTATTCATTCCTTTATATGATAGTTCATATAATTCAGAAAAAAAGCTTGACAAGGATGAAAATATAGTGCAAATTAAGGAAACTTTTGAAAATTATATTGAATATATCTTTAGTACATATAATGATGTTTTAGTTGACATTAATGAAATTGTTAAAGATACAATGGACGAAGAACAAACAAAAATAGAAAAGGATGAATAATACAATGAATTATAAAAATGGAACATGTATTGAGATTTCAACAGGTGATAGCACTTATATTGGAATCTTTGATGAAATACAGGGTGATAACCTTGTAATGAAAGACGTTATGAAAATTAATCTTACACCGGTACCATCTGAGGGTGGACAGGGTTTCATGATGGTCCCTAAATTGGATTTGCTTAACTATTATAGTGTTGGAAATAAGTTTACATTTTCAAAAGCATCCATCGTGTATCATGCAGAAGTAACTGGTTCGCAATTTATTACTGGTTATAAACAACAATATAAAGGTTATGAAGACATGAAGATCCAACAGGGTTCTAATATTGAAGTAGTTCCTGCTAATGTTGATCTCAAAGCCACATAATGCAAATCAATGAAATATCTACTTGCTTTGGGGTGACTTATATTGGTCAACATATGGGTCACTCCAATGGCAAACATGCATTAATCAATGTATATAAAATTATTCCAATACCAGAACGTAAAAGAAATCGGGTGATGATATATATACCATCACTGATGCCAATGACATTTTTTGGTAATGAAAATGATGTGATATATATTAAAGATGAAGATATTTTATTAAACAGTATAGTTCGTGGTGATCAATTAAAGAAGTATTTAGAATTGGTAAATTAAAGGAGTATGTAAAATGGCACAAGAAAGAGTCCAAATGCAGAACATTTTGAACAAAATTGAAATCTATCGTTCCAAATCAATTATGTGCATGGAAGCACAGGTTTCGGTCAATTATAATACAGCAACACCAATGGTTCAGTTTAAATTCGCATCCAGAAATGATGCAAAATCTCCCGGTAACTGGAATAACAACCAGAATGCATATTGGTTCCCTTCATTTGCAAGTTTGGTAGAATGTATTACACAGATGGGTACTCTTATGAAGATTGAAGCAGGTGATGAAAATGCTTTGATCAAGTTCCAGAATCCCAAGAAACAGAAATATCTCCAACTTCGTAAGAATAAGGATGACCGTGGTGGAATTTGGTACATGTTTTCATATATGTCCGGTTCACAAGATGCAGGTAATCAGTTTAAAGTAAGCTGTTCTTGTACACCAAATGAGTTTATGGGAATTTATGGATATCTTAAGAACTTATTGTCTCAGTTCCCAACCATTGCCCAGATGACACTTGTCAGATATGATACTTGGTATAATCTGGTTGGTTCTAAGAAACAGCAGTCTAATGGGAATCAGGGTGGTGGATACCAGAATAATCAGGGTGGTGGATACCAGACATCCAATTATAAGAAACCTACTAATCAGGGAAACCAAGGTGGTGGTACTGTTGATCAGAACATGATGAACGATATTAATAATGAATTTGGTGGTGGTGGTGATATACCACCTGATGATGATATACCATTCTAATATAACAACTGAGTTCTTTGATGGGATATAAGTTCCCTTAGCTTTAGCTGTTTTTATTGATAGCTACACTTGACAACATTGTCATATAAAAATCCTTATATTTGACAATTATAAAGCTCACTGGCAATTGCTGGTGGGCTTTTTTATTTTAAAATCAAATTAATTAACTAACATTAAAAGGTAAGTTATGTGATTAAAGTAGATATTACTGATAGAATGCTGGTATTAGCTCGTAAGAAGGCAGTTGAAATGGGAACATTACAGAATTCTATTATGCGCGGAGCTGGTAATTTTGCAGGATTCCTTGGTGAATTTATTGTACATGGTGTATTAGGTGGTGAAATAAATAATACCCATGATTATGATATAATATTAGATGATGGTAGAACTATTGATGTAAAAACAAAGCAAACCACAGTAGAACCTAAATTGCATTATGATTGTTCAATTAGTGCATTTAATATCAAACAGGCATGTGATTTATATGTATTTGCTCGTATCAAGAAAAATTTTGAATGTGGTTAGGTACTTGGTTATATGCAGAAGAAAGAATATTTAGATAGTGCAACATATATGACTAAAGGACAAAAAGATTATTCAAACAATTTTACAGTAAAATCTAATTGTTATAATATGAAAATATATGAATTGATTGATATAGAGGATTTAATAAAAGGTAAAATTCATGGCAAATCGTAGAAGGGGTCTTCCCACTAAAAGAAAGGCAGTAACAAGGGTTACCAAAAGTGGTAAGCTTAGTTTATATCAACAGAATTATCACGTTAATCCATTTAATAAATCTAAAAAAACATCTGGAAAAGAAAAGGCAGCAAAAACAAATACGACAGCAGATAAGTTTGCTGTTTCAATGTCCCAACGACCTAAATCTGATAAGCGTAAAAGTATTAAAGATTTTTCTGCAAACCTTACACCAGTAGATGGTCAGATTGGTTCTCATTCAGCAGGGAAATTAGTATCTAAAGTTAAAACAAAAAATGATGTTAATCAATTAAGGGAATCATTTTTTGATCCAATATTATCAGAAGGATTTTTTAATAGTGCTAATATTAGTAAGTATAAAGGTTTGTTACGGGATACTACTAAAGTTATCAATAATATGCCACAGAATCCTCATTCATATAATCAAGTTGTTCAATCTATATTACAAAATAAAGATAAAATTAGTCATGCTGCAATGGTTAATATTTCGTCTTCATTTCAAAATCATCAAATGTTCAGTGATACTTTGAGAAAAAATGTTCCTAAAGCAGAAGCATATGATAGAGAAGAATTTTTACACGAATATCATGCCCGCCATATCAATCCCATGGGACAGTTGGGTTCGTTCATGAAACGCAATCTAACGGAACCCATGAAGGCATCAGTGCAGAGTATGTATGGTTTGCCAAATGATATGGAATATATTTCAAATGTTCCTACATTAACAAAGGGTGAAACTAAAATGTGGGAAATGTGGATTGATAAGAACAATGAACATATCCAAAACAATTTATTAAATGGTACATTGTTTAGACATTTGATGCTCGAACTTGACCCCACTGTAGCAGGAGAAATGTTTAAATCTGATAGAATGATAGATATACCTATATATCAGTCTACAGTAATGAACCTTGTGGGAAAGAAAAATGATACGAATTTAAAAGTAATTAAGGAATTTGAATTGCAAAACGATACAAACTTTGTTATAAATAGTGCAAAGTTCGTAATTGATGATAAACATAAAGTATACCTTTCATTAATGTTAGAAGTTTCTAATTTACAAAGTAAAGATTTTGTGTCTGTTTCAAATACAAGAACGGAGGAATTTGTTGAAGCATATAACAATAAAACATTGGATATTTTATCAGATACAGATTTATCCAGAACAGAATTGAAATCAATGATCGTAGATGAAACGAAACGATTTAAATCAATTAATGATGATTCTTTTATCATCGTTGATGTATAAAGGTAAAAATAAATAATGGGCTATACACAAATTAGCAGCAATCTCTATAATATTCCAACTATTAGAGTTTGGAATGAAGAGACAGAACCATGCTTAACTTTAATATTTGATCCTAAAATATTAAGATATCATTCACTTGAATATAGGACTGAGTTTGAATTTGGTACATATGCATATAGTACTGATATTAAAGATCTTAAACAGATCAGAGAACAGTTAATTAAAATTGGAAGATTTAAACCAACAGAAGTAACGTTTGGGAAAATTCTAAATATTCAGGGAATATTAAAAAAAAAGGAATAATTCATGCATAAATTGTATAATAAGATGATACTACATTATGATAAATGTAAGTCTGAGAATAGGGGATTTTATGGAGTATTGGGGTTTTATAAAGCTGAATTATTTGAACATGATGAAAAAACAATTATAGAAATTGTAGGTTCTGTATATAATTATATATTAAATAAGAATCAAGATGATGGAAAATATTTTTTAAAAATTATTAATGTTAAAGATATTAATAGATATTTTAAAAATATTACAAAAAATGATAGTATTTTAGTTGATATTATAAAAAAGAAAGCGAATAAAAATATTTTATTAAAAAAAAATAAAAATAGTAGTGGTTTTAAGGTAACAAAATTAAAATAGTTATTAAATGAAGCTAAGAAGCAAACACTTATTAAAACAAATGTTAATGTTAAGGGGCATATACGTGATGGGAATTATGTAAATAATTTTTCGAGGCTTCAAGATAAAGCTGGTAAAAAAACAAATGTGAGAGATTTTAATTCTGTAGATAAGTTAGCTGATAAATTTGGAGAATTGCAGACATATGCTGATAGTGGGGATAATATTAAATGGAGTGAGGGTGTTCTTGAATTATTTAAAGCTAATAAAGATGGTGATGCCGGTCATGGAATAAGAGATCCGATATTTGATGGTAAAAATGGAGATAAATCTCGATTAGGATCAGTGTTTAATAGTTTTGATGCACAATTTAATAATTCTCATATTGGATTTGATAATAAACCATAGGACATGATATCAAATTTAAATAAATTTTTCTCAAATAAAGATAATTTAAAAGAATTTAATACACAATCACGTGGTATGGAAGATCGTATGCATGATGCTGGTGTAGATACTGAGAGGATATCACCATTTACTTTTAAAATAAAAGATAATGGGAAAGTTAAAAAAGATAAACCTGCTAATAAAGAGTTAAGTGTTAAGCAAATTGGTGCAATTTTTGAAGATATTGCTCCTGATTTAAAAAGTTTAAATATAGATCAAGGTTCTTATAAAGACCATGAGGGTGTTTTAAATGCAATAAAACAGTATAATTTTTTTGATATGAGTCAAAATGAAAAATCGGGTGCAATGAATACTATATTTAAACAGAAGATATTAGATGTTATAAAGAATAAATTACCAACTAACAAAATTGGTGATGGATTTTTATTACGGACAATAATAAAATCAGGTGATACTAAAGGTGTTGAAAATTATGAAGCATTACTAAAAGATATTAAAAAATTAGATGATTATGATACTAAAAAAGGATCAACTTATCAATATAAAGAAGATCCTCCTGATAGACCAACATTTGATTTTGAAATTCCCGGTGGAAAAAATAAGGGTGATAAAATAAAAAAACCATTAACTGATAAAGTTTTACAGGATCGCATGGTTGGTGTTTTAGATTCCCAAAAATTATCAAATCCCACAGATGCAGCAGATTATGACAAATCAATTGATTATTTTAAAAAATCTAATATGGCAGAGATACGTACTAAAATTTCTCAATTTGGGTATGATGGTAATATGATTAAATCTGATTTTAATTTAACTAATAAACTTAATAATGTTACTGAAAAAATGAAAGCGTCATATCAAGAGAATATTAAGGTTAATATGGATAGTGGTAAAGATTTTGCTGGGGAATTATTTGTATCAAATAATCCAATGGAAAAAGTAACAATGTCACCATCTGGTAGTGTAGAATCATGTCAATCTATTTCAGATGGAAAGGTTATGAATATAACAAAATATAATCAAAATATATTATCAGCAACAAATCCAACAGATTTTGTAATGTTTACTAAAAGTGAAAATGGTACTAAAACAAGTAGAGTATCTGTTAATCATAATGCTCATAATACGAAAGAAGGGATCTTAGCACCAGAGGTTGATCATGATACAGATAGACCGGTTACTTATGGTGAGTCACATGAAATGTCAATGGCATTAGATAAACAATTACAGGGTTATAACTTAGATATAATGGAAGGATATCGACTTAGTGGTGTTGATGAATCACCGTTAGTAACAAAAAAAATAGCAAAAGCTTTAAATGCTACATCGTTAAGTGATTTATTTAAAAAGAAATCAATCACAAGTTTATATTCGTGATACTAAAAAGGAGCAGTAATGTTAGATAATAATAATTATGTTAAACTTAGTTCAATTCATTTAAAGCAATTCATGTCATTCAAAGAGATCTTATTAGAAGATCTTGAAAATTTTAAAATAATATTTATTATGAGCACTAATGCAACTGGTAAATCTACATTGACCAGTGAAGCATTGCACTATACTCTATTTGGACGTGCACTTAGATTTAAAAAATTACAGAGTTTATTAAATAATAAGTATGTAAATGGTGAAGCATTCGCAAAAATTTCACTGGCAGTCAATACATCACCTATACCAGACAAAATAGATTTTTCTTATCTTGATATAAGAAAAAATATTCAATCAGAACCAAAGTTTGAAGTAGAAGCAAGGAATGATGATACTGGACTATTTGATGATTTCACCGAAATTAGAAACGTTGATAAGTTTACTGGTGCCATCAAATCTATGTTGGATCTCGATGAAAAGAAATTCTCTATTCTATATTTAAAAAGTCCTTTTTCTGAATCATTATTTGAAAGTAAGAGCACACTACTTGCTTCCATTACTAAAGTTAATTTCTTTAATGAGTTACGAACAGACTTTAATGGTATAGTTAAAGATTTAAAAAAGACTCTTGAATTAAAACAAGGACATCTTAATCAACAGAACAATCTTCTTGAATCTACAAAGAAGCAACTGGCAAAATATACCATGGATAAGGAATCTGAGGGTGCAGATGTTCAACTGATTACAGAATTACAGACCAGTTTAGCGCAGAAACATATATCAATTCAGAATGAAATTAATAGAAAAAATAAAGCAATTGGTAATCGGGATAAATTGAATCCTGAAATCCAAAAACTTTCCAATTTAAAAACACAACTTAATACACAGATTAACTACAAACGAACTGAATATAAGAGATTACAGAAACTCATTGCTGCTGGTAAGTGTCCAACATGTGAACAGATAATATCTGGTGGTATATATGATAATCAGATGAAAGCATTACATGAAGAAGGGCTGAAATTGGTTGTTAAGGTTAAAGAAGTAGATGTTCAGATGTTAGAACTTAATAAACGCATTAGTAGCATTATTGCATTTATAGACGAAACATATGATACTGAACAAACCATTAATAATCACATCATAAGTTTGAAGAATCAAATTGCACAGCTCGATAGCAAACTTAAAAATAATAACAATAAACAAAAAAGTGATGATATGGTTTTAGATCAAATTAATAAAGCCATTACTGAAATTCATAATGAAATCACAGGCTTGACTCGTGATTATAATATTCTAAATAAAATATTTACTAAACTTTTGAATAAGAGGGGTGACTATATTAATAGATTTTATAATCAGAAGATTGCAAATTTTACCAATGTATATCGTGAGTTATTAAAAGGTTTTACTAATGGTAAATATTATGATGTAACAATTGATATGAATAATTATCCTATTTTTAATGGTGATATATTATATGAATCATTATCCACATCAGAGAGAAAGTTTGTCGATATTGCATTTGTAATCAGTTATATAGTATACTTATCTACCGAATTGAAATTTAAAACGTTTGTATTGGATGAATTCTTTGATAATTTTGATCAAGAAAATGTTTTGAGAATATATGATATTATTTATGAGATTGCTAAAAAATATAATTTGCAGATATTTATAACATCTAATATTGCAGATTATATTATTAGTAACATGCACCAATATTTAGAAACCCACCCCGATGTTAAGATTGTTAATCTACGGGAAGAAATTGGGTTAGATGATCAAAATTCATCAACCATATACGACATGGTGTAACATTTCATTATTATGGGATAAAACCCCATTTTCTTTTTTTTTACTTGACAATTAATGTAGATTAGTGTAGATTACATCTAAATAAATAATTATCAAAGGAAAAATACCATGTTAATTGATCAAACATTACATAAAAATTTAGTTCAAAGATTAGATGATCTCGGAATTTTAGAACAAACATACATTGTGGGTGGTACAGTACGAGATCATTTACTTGGTAGAACGAGTTGTGATGTTGATATTGTCGTTGAAAAAGTAACAGAGTCACAATTTCATGAACTGTCACGTGCCTTCAAATTGATCGGTGAAGATTTTCCGGTATTTACATTTGAAGTTGAAGCAAGTGACGGTATTGAAACTATTGAACTGGCGGTTGCAAGAAAAGAAAGATCCACTGGAATCTCACACACTGATTTCGAAACTGAATTTGGTTCAGGTATTTCATTGGAAGATGATCTTTCAAGGCGTGACATTACAATCAATGCAATGGCAGTACCTGTAAATAATCTGGAACATGTCGTTGATTTATTTGGTGGCGTGAATGATCTTGCTGCCGGTATTATTAAACACACAACTGATGCATTTGCAGAAGATCCCCTTAGAGTATTTAGGGTCGCACGATTTGCTGCAAGATACGATTTCAAAGTTGATCCTACTACAATTGAATTGATGAAATCGTTGGTTATTGCAACTGATTCAATCTCGGAAGAACGGATATTCTCTGAATTGCAGAAAGTATTTTCATCTGCACAAAAACCGAGTATCTTTTTTAGAGTACTAAGAGAATCTGATAATCTTTCAATGTGGTTTCCAATTTTATCATTACTTATTGGTTTACCTCACATCCATGAATATGATGTATTTGAGCACACAATGAATGTTATTGATAATGTTAGATCATTTGGTTCAAGTACAACTACATTATTTGGTGCAGTATACCATGACATAGGAAAGATTTTTACAGATACAGAAAGTTTACCCCGGCATATTGGGCATGATATTTCTGGACTTACATTGGTTCCTTTTCTTGCTAAACGCTTGAAAATGTCTAAAAAAGTTCAATATGTCATTAATGATTGTATTGAATTTCATTTGATAATTAATAGAATTCCTGAGATGCGCCCTGCAAAAATTCTGAAATTGGTTAAGAATTTGTGCAAACGTGGTACACTTGAAGATGTATTGTGTCTTGTTCGTGCTGATAGGTTAAGTAAGGGGATGGGTGAGATCGATTCTGTTGTATTTGAAAAAATTCGTGTTGCCGAATTGATCAATAAAAAACAGGTTCCTACTGATCTACAAAAAAGTTTCTCTGGTAAAACAGGTGTTGTAATTGCAAGTATCGTAGAACAATGGAGAGTTTCTGAATTTAAAATTGCATTAGCATAAAGGGTGGGTGTCATTATTGGCACCCATTTTTTTTAGTTGACAATTAATATAATTTAATGTAGTATTATTATAGAGTTTAAATAAAGGAGAATATTAGAGGAGCATTTACTATGAAAATTAGAACAGCGCAGGATAGATCGGAATATAATAAACAATATTATAAAGATAATAAAGAAAAAGAGAAAAAGCGTAAAGCGGAATGGTATAAAAAAAATAAAGCAAAAATAGCAAAAAAACATAAACAGTATTATGACGAAAATCAATCAATTATCACTGAGAGGAACAGGAAGAAGTATATACCTGTGAAAAAGTTAAATACCACAATTAAATTGGGGCATTAAAATGAAACCATGTAATAGATGTGAGCAAATTAAAGAAGATCATCCAGATTATAAACATTGTCCTATCTGTGGAAAATTCATTGGTAAGAATGTATATAATCTGGAACAAGATTCGGTCACCAAATGTGATGCAGATGATCCTGATAAACGTAAAGAGGAAAGTCATCCTGCATATGCACAATTGGCTTTTAGTAGAAGATCTGTCAACAGCAGTCATAAGAATACATTATATGGATCTTCTGCACGTCATGGTAGCACAATTACAATGAGCGTGTATCGGTCACGTAAAATGTATGATAAATATTCTGAACATTATTTTGCAGATAGATTACCACTTATTGAAGTTGAGATGTCACAAACACAATTTAGTGAAGCTATTACTGCAATGAATATAGGTGATGGTGTCCCTGTAACATTACGACAATTTGCGGGGGAATCAATGCCAATGTGTCCCGAATGGACCTTACGGGAACGGATTGATAATGATTTGAAAGCTACATTTAGATCATTAACGAATCGACTTTTAAAATATGAGAGTAGATTGCAAAATATTTTATCTAAAAAAGGTACCGTTAAAGTAACAGAGAAGAAAGAAATATTTGATATGTATAGTTCTGTTATTCAGGAAATTAGATCTAATATTCCTTTCATGAAAGAATGTATGGATGAAGCAATTGATAAATCCACCAATCAAGCAAAGGGTGAGATTGAAGCATTCTGGTTGAATAAAATGACTCAACTTGGTATCGAAAAACTTCATGAGTTACAAGATGTGGGTGATACTATAAAGTTGATAGGTGATGAATGATAATATCAGAATTCAAAGGTGAGTATTTTTATCTCAGTAATTTTTCCCAACACTCAATCACATATAATGGTATTATATTTGCAACAGTTGAACATTTCTTTCAAGCTTGTAAAACGTTGGATAAAATGGAACAGCAGCAAATTATACTTGCACCAAAGCCAAAGGATGCAAAAGACTTAGGTGCAATTGCAACACTTCGACCAGATTGGGAAGATGTAAAATTAAAATTATTACAATGGGCAATATTTCTTAAGTTTACTCAAAATATTAGAATCAATAAACAGTTATTGGCAACCGGTGATGATATTTTAATTGAAGGAAATTACTGGCACGACTGTGAGTATGGAAATTGTACCTGTTCACGATGTATTGATATTGAAGGTCAAAATAAATTGGGTAAAATATTAATGTTTACCCGTTTTAAATTACGTAATGGGTAACCTATTATATTAAAAAAATGAACATCGGAGACGTATAGTGGATTATATTTTAAGTGACAATCATTGGTTTCATGGGAACATCTTAAAGTACGAACATCGTAACTTTTTGACTACCCATGAAATGGATGATCATATGATTACAGAATGGAACGCTGTAATAGGTAAAAATGACTTAGTGTATCATTGTGGTGACATTGCATTCACGAACAACTTTCATGTCTTAATGAGGCTATTACAGTCCTTAAATGGGAAGATTTATCTTATACCGGGTAACCATGATCATTCATGTCAGAGAAATGGAGTCCCGCGGTTTGAATGGATAGAAAATAAGTTATTTATTGGTGATTCAATTACAGAAAAAAAAGTTAATATCGGTGGCAAATATGAGAAAGTCACAATGTGCCATTATCCCATTAATTCTTATAATGCAAAATCTCATGGTAGGTTACATTTTTATGGACATGTTCATTCAAATTCAAATTTATCATTGAAAAATTCATTTAATGTTAGTGTAGACGAAATTGGCTATAGACCATTAACATTTAATAACGTTTTAATGCATTATAAGAATAAATATAATTTTTTAAGGGTTTAATAAAATGGTTGTATAATGAATACAAATGTAGTTAATTTTAATCATTGACAAATATAATATTATATGGTAAATTGTTTTAAAAATTAATGTAAAGGGAATACCATGAAAATTATACCACAATGGGCAAAAAATTTATATAAGTATGGAACTATAAAGCCTGATATTATAGGACAACCACTAAACCACCCAAATTTTGATGAAGGCATGTGTGGTTGTGGTGATATGGCAATTAAAGTTCGTGATGGTTATATGATAGAATATGCACAATTGAAAGATGGTTGCTATATCAGTTTTTATATTGGGACATGTAAAAAGTGTGGTGGTGTAATTGGTGATGATAATTTGAAATTATTTTTAAAACAAGGTAAAGAACCATTCATTTCTGATTTAAGAAGAACATGGAATATTACAAAGGAGTTTAACTCAAATGAATAGAAATCAAATCATATCAGATGTATATCAGATATTCGTTGAAAATTTTAGATCATATATCACAGAAATGCGTGAATGTGAACAGGGTGAATCATTTGAGAATCCTTCACCTTATCACTTAGAGGGTGATGTGTGGGCACATACATTATGTTGCTATACACATGGTAACAACGCATTTAACATGTGTGGATTTGATGAAACTAATGGACATGAGTATAAATTACTTCATATTGCCATCCTATTTCATGATATTGGAAAACCTACCACAATGGACTTCCATGAATCTGGTAAGAAATATTTCCGTGGACATGATGGTAGATCTATGCAGATCATGATGAATCATCAGGAGCTTATATGTGAAGTATTCGGTATCACCAAAGAAGATCTAATTGAATTGATGTTGATTGTTCAGGTGCATACATTATATTATCAGTTGAAAGATCCTAAAGACATCTTCAAATATTTGAATCATAACCATCAAACATTTCGTTTATACTCTGCACTGTCAGTAGCAGATGTATCAGGGCAGATCCGTAGTACATTTGATGGTAATGATGCTAAATTTGATATCACTAAATTGTTAGGAAGTGAAGTAATGTTACCATTTCCAAAAGAATATGATAATGAACGTAAATTTATCATTTTTAGTGGATGTCCTGCAAGTGGAAAAGATTATTATGCATCTGGTTTTAATTATATTGATGTAATTCTTTCATGGGATGATATTAGACTTGAATTATTTTTGGCAGCGAATCCAGATAGCACAAATGATTCATATGCAATTCAATATAGAAAAGCTTTTCATTGGTGTAATGATCAGAAGATTGATCTATTACAAATTACACAGAAACGTGTTAATAAAGCATATAGTGGTGGTGCTACTGTTGTGGCAATCTCTAATGTAAATCTAACAAAGAAAGCACGTAAATCTCTATTAGGAATTGCAAGGAATTGTAAAGCAACTCCACATTCGGTTTATATCCTATCACACTTACCTACTTTGATTGAACGTGATATTACACGTGCAGAAACTGATGATAAAGGTAAAACTGTTAGTGATAAGATTATTACAGGAATGTATTTTAATCAATTTTTATCAACACAAGCCGAAGGATTTGATTCAATTTCTTACATTTTTAATTAATTTAACAATATTATAGTTATTAAATCGTCCCTTATATTCTTTAAGGGACACAACCCACTTCTAAATTATCCCGAATCTTATAAAAACACAATTAATTAATTAACAATTGTATTTTATAGGGAATTTTAAATGTTAACATATTATCCAACTTATTCAACAACCGATTCTACAGGGGGTGATTCAACATCATTCTTTGATAGTACTATTCTATATAATAATGATAATCCTGTTGAAATAAATGTTGGTGGTATTGAAATTGGTCAAACATTTGATGATAAAACTATGAAAGAAATGTAGGATATGTTATTATATCCAGAAAGGTTTCCATCATTATCTAACCCAAGTGCAAGTTTTACAATGTCACCATCTGGATATCGAGAAATTGGTGAAGTAATATTAAATATTAGTTTTAGTTCGGAATTTAATAGAGGTAGTATTAACCCTGCAAATGGAACATCTGGTTATCGGAGTGGATTACCAAATGCATATTTATATACTGGGGCTGGATTACCAACTACAGTTTTATCAACGAGTTTATCAGATTCACAATCTACTACATTTTACATTGTTGAAATGGGTACACAGTCATAGAGGCAACGTGTATCATATGATGGTGGTGAACAACCATTATCAAATCAGGGTAATGATTATGATAGTCCTTTACCAGCAGGAACAACTAATTTTATTACACGTTATATATATGGTGTTTATCCTGTGTATGCAACGTCATCGAATATAACTACACTTACCAAACAAACTCTTATGTCAATGACAAGTACATATATTCAAACCACAGTAGCAATCGAACAGAACCCACACAAACAAACTGTAGATATTCCAGAAGTGTGGAAAACAATTACTGGAATTCAATCATATAATACTGTATCTGGTAAATGGGAATAGATTAATGGTTCAAGAGTAAATAGTTTAACGACATTTACAAAAGGGACAACGACTCATGATGTTCAAGGAAACGTAATCAATTATGATCGATATGTGCATAATGGGAGTTTAACAGGTATACGCCAATTACGATGGTATACTACATAAGGTTTTACATATGAGCAGAGAAAAAGGAACTGTAAGTTTTGCAGCAAACTTTGAAGCGGAAAAAGCAGCACCCATTGATGCGAGAATGATCGCAGATGTTAAGGCAGACTTAACATTAACTACAACATAGACTGCAAATGATGGATATGTTTATACATATCGTGGTATGATTGTTTCTGTTCATAGTGATCCAGATCCAGATTTAAATGGGTTATATAGATTAAGTGATGATAATTTTCAGGATATTAATAATTAGGAACTTCTTAATGCCGGGAGTACACCACTTGATAGCACAGTATTTAGTACATCTGCAATGACATTTTATTTACATAATAATAATGCTAAGAGTAGGTATATGAATTGGCTTGCTAAGATTCCTTCTAATGTTCATGGATATATTAACTTAGAAGATTGTAAAATAAAAAGATAGATTCTAAGAACAGTAAATAATAATTCAGGAACCATTGAAGTTATTAAAGAAGGGGTTGGTGCTATCATAACAATTAATATGACTGCAGCAAAATATGCAACAGGATTTGTTGATATAGACTTATTAGAGAATGATGTTCTAACATGTTATATTTCTTCAATTAATGGATTAGATAAACCAGTTTTAACACTACAATTAATATAAATAATAAAAGAGGGTAATTACATATGTCGGATTAGGTTATACATTTAATAAACCAAAATGCAGCAGAATTAGAAGTTCCAGATTTAGGTCTGGTAATGGAAGCAAGCGAAAATTTGTTGGTATCAGACCAGTTTGATTACGGTGAACTTTGTGGATCAGAAGATTTAAAACTATTAATAACGGCAGGTACAATTGTTGTAAATGATGGGACAGAAAATCTTACCATTGCAGATGCCATAAAGGTTTTAAGAAGACAAAGTGTCCGTGATCTCGAAAAGAACTATTATAATAAAGCACAAGTTGCAACATCTGGACAAGCTATTATTCATTGGGACAATATTGCTAATGCACCATCATTTGGTTCTCCAAATTAGAAAGCACCAGTCCGTTTTATTACAATTGGTTTATTGGCATCTGCTCCGGCAATTGAGCCAATTGGAACAGTTTATGTTAATACTACTGATGATAAATATTACAAATCAGACGGAACAACTTGGCAAGATGTTGGTTCTGTTTTAGTAGATCATAGAGTTGTTGACACAAGCAAACCAGATGATGGAATATATGTATTTGACGGTTCAAGTTGGACTCAAACTGATATTCCATTAACAGATAATGATGGTGTGGTTTGTGATGATCAAGGTGATGGAAAACAGGCACAGTTTGTATATAATGAAGATGGAACCAATTCTGCATGGGTAAATATTGGATCTATTAGTTTTGGACCACATTTAGATGGTGGACCAGACAAACATAAAACAACCGAGATTGCCACAATTGTAGCACTTTCTAACATTGGAACTTCCATTGGTGATTCCGTTCATGATGTATTTGTCGCACTCAACACTTTAATTGGTAATATCAATGCCAGTATCACAAATATTGATGGTCGGGTAACCCAGAATACAAGTGATATCAATGCAATTGATGGTCGGGTAACTCAGAACGAAACGAACATATCTAATTTACAAACAGATATGACCAATGTCGAAGGTTCTATTACAACTATTCAGGGTGATTTAACTGATCTCGAAACTATTGTAACTAATAATTACAATGATATGACCACAACTGACATCGATTTACAAGCACAAATTGATGCTATTCAGTCTGGTGTTCTTAATGGATTTAAAATTGAGAATAATACATATTATGCACTTGATTCTGTTCGTGGTAAATGGTTAGGACCAAGAGAACAATTTGATTTTGGTAAAAAAGGATCTGTTAAGAATATGTATCTTAGGACAGTTGCTGGTGTTCCATCTAATCTATCTGGTACACGTATTCCAAAAGATATGGTATTGGTTGGTGCAACTGCTCAAATTTCAAGCACTGGTTCACTTGATGTTCATATTAGAAAGAATAAACAATCAACAGATGAAGCACTTATTCAAATTGTTGGGTCTACCGGTGTAACGAATAATACATTGAATGTAGCATTTGATGCCGATGATGTAATCATGATTAAATGTACATGTCCATCTGGAAATGCTAAAAATGCCAATGTAGTATTGTTCTTTGCAGAAGATGGTGGTGACGAATAATAATACTTGACAAATGGTTAAACTAATGTATATTAGTGGGAATTAAATTAATAGGGGATTCCCACTAATGTCATTACATTCCAAACTTTCTATAAATCAATTAGAACAAATATATAAACTCACCACTCTTATTCCTTCTGGTTATAAATATTGCCAAGAATGTAAATGCTTCACTCCCCATATAACAGTACGTTTGCAAAAATAGCAATTGCTAAAGAAATAATTTGACAATTAGTTAAATTTAATATATATTTAATTAATATTAATTATAATTCAGGGGGAAACGTCATGATAGCAGAAACTGGAAAGAAAATGGAACAAGTAATTATACCATGTGATTACTTTCTGAATATGTCAAAGAAAGATTATTCAGATTATCAATCTGCATTAATTAGAGAATTCTTTCAAAACTCCTATGATGCGGGTTCTAAAACTTTCGACATCCATACAGATTCAGAAGATGGCAAAGCAGTATTTGTTGATGATGGTTGTGGCATGGACGAAACTATTCTTAGAGAAAAATTATTGGTTCTTGGTGAATCTTATAAAAATAGTATAGATGCAGTAGGTGCATTTGGTCATGCAAAACTTCTATTATATTTCTCATGGGAAAAATGGGAAATTCGAACTCAAAATCTTTTGGTAACTGGAGCAGCAAATTATTTCAATATTGAAGTTGTTGATGATTGGTATCATGGAACTAAATCTACGATCTGGCTTCCAGATAATATCGAAAGATCTATTAAATATAGCATTGATGCATATTTTCAATATTGTGATACAGATTGTAAAGTTACATATTCCAGAAATACAAATGATCCAATTGAAATTAAACAGGGTTGTGTTGCTGGACGAAAAATATTTGATGGCAAATCCTTTAATATATATGAAGGATTAGAAATCAAAGGATATTATATGCTGATTCGTCAGAATGGTATATTGATGTTTAAACAATTCATTAGTGGTAATGGTTATGATGATCCAATGCCCATTCTTGAAATCAAAAAATCTCCTGTAGAAATGCTCATGCAGAACAGAGATTACTTTAAAAAGCCATATGATCAGGTTATTACAAAGGTTACAAATCAACTTGCAACAGAATCCATTGGATCATTTAAATTGATTCATGAAGGTAATCGTGGTGTGATGCAGTATAGTTCACGGGATATATTTAGTAAAGTTGCAAAACCATCTAAAATAAATCTTGCATCCGTCACGTCATATGAAATGACTAATGAAGAAGCACTTCATACATTATCTCAGAAAAGAACCTTGAGATTACTTGCAATATGTGAATCATATTATGGGTATATGATGACAGAAGGGTTTAGTGTGAAGGGTTATGTCACGTTTGGCATTACCAATAATTGTGAAGGAATGTGTAAAAAAACAGATGATGGATATCAGATATTTATCAGCATTAGAGCAATAACAAAACATTCACCAAATTATCGTAAAATGTCAGTTCTTCTATTTAATATCATCAAACATGAACTTGCCCATGCTAAAAAGGGTGATGAAAATGATGGTGAAATGCATCATGATGAAAAATTCGTGAGAGTATATGATAGAATTCTGGATATATTTTGGGATACTGTACCAATAACTAAAATATTTAAACAAACATGGAAGGAATTTTAATGGATAATACATTTATTGATCCTGTACAAGAAAAACTAAAAGAGCATGGTGTTATTGACAAACGTGATACAAACAACCCGGTTTATGTATATAAATTTAATGGTGTCGAATATAAGGTATCATTACTTGCAGTGGAATCAAAAAGTCGAGATTGGATGGCAGGTGCATTATCAAAGATGTTTAAAGATGCCATTGCTAATGCAATCGAATTGGGTAGGGTTACCAAACTTAAGTCCATCCAAAATGAATTGGGTATTAGATAATGATAGATGATACTAAAGATGATACAGCTATTGTCCAGAATAAATCTGGTAAACTGAAATTGGTAGTGGCTGAAACAGATGCCATATTGGTTATTGATAATAATATGATAATTAAAATGATTATTCCACAAGTTCCAGATGGAGAATCCGTGCCAGACAATACTGTTCTTATATCGGCAATCGCAACCAGATTAAATCTTGATCCAACATTTTCAGTTGAACTTATTAAGTTTCTTGAAAATTATGGAAAAATTGATGAATATGGTATTACTAATGTTATGGGAGATTATCCCGGTAAAATGGATACAACAGGATCAGATGATATAGTATGGAACTGATAACTGACATATCCAATTTGGAAATTTATACCAAAACAATAAATAATATGATATAATATTAGTTAAAAATGAAAAATATTATATTGAAGCAATTAAAGTACAAGCAAATCGCTCTTGATGTAGCGAAAATTCATCCTTCCACTTTTCTAAGGGTATGTGGTCTCAAATTAGTTAAACCTCAAATTATGGATGATATTTGGTCCCCATATCCTTAGTTAGAAGATGTATTGACAAATGTAAAAAATTAATAGTTATTAATACACCCATTTTTGATGGTAAAACAAAACAAGAGATAGCACGTCTGTGTGAGAATTATACGTGGATAAGGTATTAGTATATGAAAAAAGACATTAAATTCGTAGCAATTGATTTTGAAACCGGGACACCTAAACGGGATTCTGCAACAAGTGTTGCTATTGTGACATTTTTAAATGGAGATATTATAGATGAATATGATCACCTTATTCGTCCACCAAATAATGAACATAGAAAATTTAATATAGATTTAACAGGTATAACACCTAAGAAAACATTTAATGCACCACGATTTAAAGAATTATTTCCAGAAATCAAGAAGCGTATGGATGGAAACGTTATTGTTGCCCATAATGCACCATTTGACTTATCAGTAATGAAAGCATGTATGAAAACTTCAAAACTTCCATTGGGACTACTTAATGTTCCTGTTAAGTGGATATGTACACAGCGTATATATAAGAAACATTATAAGGGTCATAAAAGTTATAGTTTGGGAAAACTTGCTCCTATATATGATATTGAACTCGATCATCATCAAGCAATCTCAGATGCAAGAGCATGTGGATGGTTATATCATAAATATCTAAAAGAAAATGGTATATATGACAAAGTGTAATTAACTGTTTATTGAATTATTTTTTTCCAATTAATAAAATAAATGACAAATTATTGTTTAGTAAGAATTATATGAAGAAAAATAATACACTGTAATAAATTGTTATAAACCAGATTTCAAAATATGGTTATATGGGAATAAAAGGTAGCATGTAACCAAGGTAACTACATTGAATGGGAGGAAGAAAGAACTATTATTAAAGGCACGGAATTAGTTTGTGAAGAAGTTATTT
>JAOZRH010000003.1:0-13065 GCA_029931905.1 Fidelibacterota bacterium | reverse complement strand
GAGGAAGAAAGAACTATTATTAAAGGCACGGAATTAGTTTGTGAAGAAGTTATTTTCGAATTGTATAATGATAGGATATGATACATAGATTATTTGGGGTAATTAGATATAGGTTATTCCCGATAAGAATAGTAGTATGGGATTCTATACAATACAAATTCCATTAGATGAACTCACGAATCATCTTAAAAATGAAGTATTGATACAAGAAAATGGTAAATTAAAACTTCATAAACATAAAATTAGGTAAATAGGATGTTGAAATGGTTCAAGGAAGTCTTGATCACAGCTTTAACTAATGTTTTTGTAAAGATTTTTCCTATGGGCAATGAATCTTTTTTAACTTTGGGTAAGTGGTATTGGATTCGTAAAGAAGGGACATGGATGTCATAGTATGTGGTTGATATTAAAGAAGTTGATCGCATTGTAAAAGAAGCTATTATAACACAAGAGATAAACAAACTGAAACGGAGATAATTTTAATGAAGGAGTCATATAAAATAAGTTCTTTTGACCTAAAATTAGCATGTATGGAATATTACCGATTTAATAAAGGTTATGTTGCGGTTGATGAATGTAATTCATGTGATGTTATTGCAGATAATGGAAAAGAGATTATCGAAGTCGAAGTTAAGATATCTAAATATGATTTGCTCAATGGTGAAAAGAAAAAAGCAGATAAACATTTTCAATATGCAACTGCTGCTAATAGAAAACTATATATGATCCCAAACCGGTACTATTTTTGTGTACCATCAAATTTGTCTACTCTTGCAATTGAATATGCAAAAGAACTTAATCCTTCATATGGTGTTATAGAATTTGATTATATCGCTTTTATGAAAATGAATCCCCATGGGAAATTTAATCAACATGATAAGTTTCTTAAGGTTGTAAAGCGCACCAAATTATTACACACAAATTATAATCTAAAGTTTCAGAAAGCAATTATCAAACGTTGTTCCACTAAAGTAATTTCTTTAATGCAGGAAAAATTTAGAAGTAGTTTATAATATTATTAATTGGGGTATGATATTAATCATTTTTCCATTCAAATTTAATCATACCCGCATTCCATATTCTATCAAATCCGTGATTTAACATATTCTCATATTCAGTTAATTTTTTATCAAAATTTTCAAGTCTATTTTTTAATTTAGATTTCATGAAACCAGATTTATGTTTCCGTTGCCCATTTATTACATAGTAATATGTAGGGTCCACATCATAAGAATATTTAAAATTTATAGTATTATACAATTTACCATTACTAATTCGCTTATCTGCATATGATACAATCTTAATATAATTATAATTAGTAATAAAATATTTTAAAAGTTTTGATGCAATTCCAGTGGCATATCCATTTAATATGGTACAAAATCTATCCAATTCTATTACATCTGTAAGTTTTTGTGATTTTTTAAATGACATTATAGCAATTAAATTATTTTTTAAATATGCACCCAAATTTATTTTAGTTCCAACATTTTTACCTTGTATATGATTTAGATCAAGAAATGTATCATTAATGGTATTTGTAATAGGCTTAATTACACATTGTCGGGCAGTACATATTCTTTTAAGCATATTACATTTTGATAAAATAATACTTGTTACGATGTCAAATTTATTTATAATCTCATCTTCATAAAATTGTAGTAATTGAACATTTTTATTTAAACATCTTTTATATTTCATTAAATGGTAATTATTACCACCATTTTTATGTTTGATAAGTTGTTCAGAATGCCAATAAAGACCATGACATTCAATTGCTAAATTATGATCAGGTAAATAAAAATCTAATTCATAAGGTGAAATGATAGTTCTATCATTTATAATGAAGTTAATATTATTATCAATTAACATTTGTTTTATTTTATTTTCTATAGACGAACCATTTGTACAATTTGGACATTTAATCTGTGTTATAATTGATTTATTTAATACCCGTTTAAAAGTATGATTACATTTTTTACATTTTATATTATATAGTTTTTCAATACCATTATATTCATCAATAAAAATTATATCAAATTTTAATAATTCCATTTTATAATAGTTTTGAAATGTGGTTTTATAATGTTCAGATGATTTATAATATTTATGCCCATATTTGATATGGTTGGTGACTTTAATTTTATTTTTAATATCATTACATGATGTAGGGGAGTTTCCACCATACCGTTGATTATTAGTTGATATTTGCTTTAATTTTATATTACCATTTTGTAAAGGTGTGTCGTTACCATATCGTTGGTTATTAGTTATTATGGTTTTTTTTCTTATCAATATATTTTGTTGAGGATAATTAACACCATATTTAGCATTATTAGTTGATTTTATTTTTAATTTAATTGAATCATCTTCAAAAATATTTTTTACACCATATTTAATTAAATTAGATTGTTCTAATGCTTGCTGTTTTTTATTTTCGTCCCTATAAGTAATACTACATTTCAGTGAGCAATATTTCCTGAAACCTTTTGAAAGTGATATCCATTTTGTTAGATTTCCACACTTACAAATATTTGGAGATTTTTTTATATATGTAAGGTAATATTCTTGTATAGTTATATCTTTATGGGCATGGCGCAAATGAACAGCAAGTCCATTTAATGATGATATTGGTTTTTTACAAATCGAACATTTCATTTATTTTAAGTCCCGTTCCCATTCAAATTTAATCATACCAGCATTCCATATTCTATCAAATCCGTGATTTAACATATTCTCATATTCAGTTAATTTTTTATCAAAATTTTCAAGTCTATTTTTTAATTTAGATTTCATGAAACCAGATTTATGTTTTCTAATATTTCTAAAAATATAATAGTAGGTGGGTGCAACATCTACAACTTTAGTAAATTTCATGACATTATATAAAGCCCCATTACTAATTCGATTATCAGAAAAACTAATAATTCTATTACATTCATTATTTTTAATAAAATATGTAAATAATTTATTGGCAATTCCAATTATATAATAACCACATTTTGTACAAAATCTATCAAGTATTATAATATCTTTTATAAATGCAAATGACATCACTGCAACTAATTCATTATTATAATAAGCACCAATATTACATTTCTTATTGATATTTCTACCCTGAATATGATTGTTGTCCAAAAATATATTAGTAGCAGAATTGTCAATCTCGAATATTTTACATTTTCGAGCCATCGTTAATCGTGGTAATAATTTACATTTTGATAAAATAATATTTTTTACGATCTCAAACCTATTTATAATTTCATCTTCGTAAAATTGTAACAATTGTATACTATTTAGTTTACATAAATCGTGCTTTATTTTATGATATCGCGTTGGGTGATTGACATTTTTTTGTATTAAACGTTGTTCAGAATGCCAATAAAGACCATGACATTCAATTGCTAAATTATGATCCGGTAAATAAAAATCTAATTCATATGGGTTTATATGTGATCTATCATTTGTAATATAGTTTATATTATATGAATCTAAAAAATTTTTTATTTTTAATTCAATAGATGATCCAATATTACATTTAGGACATTTAAATGACAATTTATAATCATTAAAATATCTTTCGAATATATGCCCACAATTTTTGCATGTTATGGTATAATATTCTTGCAAACCAATAATGTCATGTAATTCAAAATTGACATCAAATATAGTAGAATCTAACATTTTATTATATAAATTAGTGCGTTTAGTTTGTGCAGTTTTTATATTTTTATTTTCAGCAAATTCTTTTACCTTCATTATATTTGGTACACCATATTTTTCAATACAAGTTTGTTTACTTTTTATTTTTATAGCATTACACTGAAAAACATTTTTTACACCATATTT
This sequence comes from Fidelibacterota bacterium, assembly GCA_029931905.1. Lineage (GTDB taxonomy): Bacteria > Fidelibacterota > Fidelibacteria > Fidelibacterales > Fidelibacteraceae > TCS52. The sequence goes on along the minus strand of JAOZRH010000003.1, from coordinate 9,216 downwards.
ATCAATATTAGTTTGTTTAACTTTAGTTTTGATAGAATCTGAACATAGAGGTGCATTTCCACCATATCGATGAATATTGGTACGTTTTCGGGCTTCATTTATGTTTGGTATTTTAGAACAATTATCAACACCGTGCTCAGACATTAATAGCTGTTTCATTTTTAGATGATTAGATTTTGCATTATGATCAGTATTACATTTGTTACAGCAATATTTCAAATATCCTATATTCAAATTTTTAAATTTGGTAACATTATTACAATCAGGATTATTACATATATTAGACGTTTTCAGTATAATATCATGATATTCTTGAGCAGTTAGACCATGTACAGTTCTTAAGTGATATGATAATTTTCTATAATTATCAAAAGAATTTTTATTACAGATTTTACATTTTATAGTCATTATTTATTCCATACAAATATCATATTTCCACAATCATAAATTTTTCGATATCCATGATTATACATATTTAATGATTCGGATAAATTAGGATCAAAATCTTTAAGTAGTTTAGCCAGTTTATGTTTTTGAAATTTTATCCTTGATTCTAATATATTAGAATTTGGTTTAAAGTAAAAATAGTTTGGTTTAGATGTATTAATATAATTAAATCCAAGTGATGTATAAAGGTTACCATTACTCCACCTTTTATTTGCAAAGCTGACTACATTGGTTGGTTGATATATTCGGGTGAAATATTTAAATAATTTAGATGCACCACCAACAACAACATAATCACATTTTGTACAAAATCTAATTAATTCCCATTCATACTTTTTATTAAATCGGGATTTACCAAATGTCATAACACTTATTAATTCATTATCATAGTATAATCCAATTTTAACAGATGCTCTACCCCTACCTTGCATATGATTTTTATCTAAGAATTGATTAATTTTTATATTATTAGTAGGATCAGATAGATTCCGAACAGTAGTTTGTCTGCCATAAATTATATTAGGTGTCAATTTTAACTTATTATTTATCATTGACTTCCAAATGTGTTGTTTAATAGGTGAAATCCACTCATTCTCGAAGATTCTAAATAATTGAATATCCATGTTCTCACATGTGATCATCTTATCTAAATGGATGTTTTTGGACTCTTCTGTATAAGTATCAAATGTGCTATAATTAGACTTACCAAATGAGTGATACATTAAACCATCAAACTCGATTCCAAAATTGTGATCAGGAATATAAATATCTAACTCTTTACCAGATAGTACTTTTCTATCATTCATTAATTTATTATCAATTGCAATACTATCAAATATTTCAGTCTGTAATACATATTTAGTGGATTTAATAGGATTAGTAATATTAAGCTCTAACATGAGTCTATAAAATTTAACAATCGAAATGTTATAATATTCACAAACCATAATTTTATCAATATAATTACGTTTATTAGTAAAATTTTTTAAAATATATGCTTTGTTCATATTTTCAACATTTGTAATATTACGCTGTTGATAATTTTCTATACCATACTTCATAAGAGATGTTGATTTCATTTTATTTTTTACATTTTGTAATTGTGATGGATATCTAACTCCGTATTTTTTTAAGTTATTATTTTCACGCGTAGCCAATACATTTATATTATTAGTTGGGGCATTTCCACCATATCTAACTTGATTTGTAGCTTTAGTTTTTTCTATAATATTATAATTTTGATGTGGATTAGCTGCTCCGTATTTTTTAATGTTGGTAGCTTTAGTTTTATCACGAATTTGGCTATTTTGTTGAGGATTTTCGGTTCCATAAATATTTAAATTAGTTTTTTTAATTTTTACTTTAATTGCATCAGCCTGAAAGCAATGTTCAACCCCATACTTTTTAAGATTATTTTTTATCATTATAGCTTGGCGTTTTTCTTCATCTCTATCAAGAGCAGCACATGTATTGGAGCAATATTTACTAAATCCTTGACTAAATGACTTAAATCTAACAAGAGTATTACATTTTGGATTACTACATGTTGTACGCGAATCAATGTATTTAATATAATAATCAATTGGCTGAATGTTATGGAGTTTTAAATGATTAGCATTACCTACTATTTTTTTACAAATTTCACAAACAAATGACATATAAATTTTTCCTATTTAGTTGTATATCATAGTGTAATTATTTAATTACAAAAAAATATATTATCAGTGACCGATATTAATGTCAATAATAATATATTTTTTTTATAGATCAATTACTACACATTTTATATGTGTAGTAATTATATAACACTTTAGTTTTATTACACAATATCAACTCTTGCGATAAGCTCAGGATGAACAATATCTACAGAATCGACAGCATATACTACTCTGTATGTAGAAAGATCTCTCTCTGTGATAGGTGGTGTAACCGCAAGAGGAACAACAGAAGTATAAATACCAGATGCCCCATAGTTGCTGTTTCCATCTTTCCAAGTCAAGAGTGCACCAGTAAGTTCGGGATCATAAATGATTCCATAACGATCATCCATAACACCCAAGTAGTTACGAGCAACACTTGAAGGTATACCAGTTTGTTTATCAACTTTATTAACCATTTTCACTTCGCCACGTCTAATGATTTTAAGAGCATCAGATCCAACAACGATAACATTTGGCTAAATTTTATGTGTATCATAAACAAGTTGTCCAGCTTCCTCAATAGAATCAAGGAATTTACGGGAATCACAATCTCTTGCATCACAATCGGTACCGTCAGTAGAGAACGGAATTACATGAGCAGGAAGACATGCTGAATAAAGTGCATCCATTACAGCAAATTCTGCTTCGTCACGAAGTTTAGCAGAGATTACATCCAAGTAAGTTTTATCAAGGAAGTTCTTAGCATCAGACTGACCTTTAATAGATGCCATTGCCAACCATGATTCAAGTGTGTAACTTGCTTCGATTGAACGAACACCAGCTTGGATTGGTTTATGTGTAACAGTTGTTTTCATTCTACGAGATACGGTTTGTTCATTTGGATGATTTCCGTAAGTTTTGGAACGTTTAACAATGCTGTCACCAGCAGAGATGCCATCTGCTGCATGATCGTCTGCATACTGGAAGTCTACGTAGGTGATAAGTCCATAAGGAGAATCACTGGTCTGCATAGAAACCAGTTTGTCAAGGATGTTCTGGGTGAAAAATTTAGTAGTTGCAATTATTGCAATATTTCTAAACGGTTCAATATCAGAACTAACGACTGCTGCATTACTTTCTTTGAATACTTTGAAATGTTTGTAGATGTTTTTGTACATTTGATTCAATGTATCCGTTTTAAAAGTGTCCATTTCATATTTGTCTTTTGCTTTCGAAGTCAGACCGGCAATTTCAAGTGATTCTTTTTGTTCCAATCCGATTTTTGAAAGATCAACTAATGGTTTGTTGCTCATTATTATATACCTTTAATGTTTTTGTTTTTAATCTTAATGTTAAATTAATTATAACTTTATTTATAATTAGTCAAATAAACTTGCAAGTTCATCAACCGTCTTGCTAACTTCCGTTGCCAGTGTACTACTTTCTTTTTTATCACCACGTTCAACCAAGTTCGTAAGAGTATTGATATCATTACGTGTAGCGTGGTTTAGCATGGATACTTTAGTGAAACGTGCAGGAGATGAAGTTTGCCTCATAAACGTACCACCAAGCTTTGTTAGGTACCCAATTTGAACAGAGTCATCAGCATCAATTACGTTATGGATAAATTGTACTAAGGTTTCGTCAACATTTTCAATTGATTTAACAAAATTGATAATTGCTTCAAACTTAGTCTTATCCAAAGTAACAGAATCATGTGAAGTACTTAGATTTGCAACTTCATCATTTCTTTCAGAAATTGCGGTTTCTAATTCTTCAACTTGTTCTGATAATTTCGCAATAGTTTCTTGTGCTTCGCTATAAGAGTTATTAAGATCAGCATCTGTTTTCTTATATGACATTTGGTCAAATTCAGAATTCAATACATGAGTAATATCATTTGTCATAATATCAAAATATTTAATAAGTTCTTCGGTCTGCACTTTATCCAATTTAACAGATACAACTGATTCATCCATATCTTTATCATCAGAATCGATATTAAGGATACCAGAATTAACAAGGTCAGTAAGGAGCGATTCCATTAGCCCAACATATACTGCAACATCCTCTACATCTACATCAAACATTTGACCAAATTCTTTCATTTCGTCTTCTTTAATGTTGATCATGATAGTAGATTCTTTTCCTTCTGACATGTTAGAAAGTTTTGCAGGTGCTGTCATATCGATTTCTTGATAATGTTTCAGCAAATGTTTCGCAACTTTTGATCTGTCTTCAGGAGTAAGATTTTTAGAGCTTGCTGGTTTAAGCAAGAAAAGTGCAGCAGTTTTAAGACCATTAGTATTAAGTATAACATTATTATTCTTAACAACATGATGTGGCTATTGCCAATCAGATTTTTTCTCATATGATCTTACAAGTGCATAAATTTCATCAATTGCTTCTTTAGCACCATCAACTTCATCAGTCAATGCAGTTTCAAGAGCATTTTTCATTTCGATTTTGTTAATGTCAACCCAAGGAGTTTCATCAACTTCATCTGTAGAAGCAGTAATTATCATACTGGCTTTACCTTCACCAGCATCATCTTCTTCACCAGCATCACCTTCTTCACCAGCATCATCTTCTTCTTCACCATCACCGGCAGCTTCATCTTTATTGTCAATATTGACAGTAACGTCAGCATCATCAGTAGATTCATCTTTATTATCAGCAAGGTCAGTATTCATGAAATCAACGATTTCTTTACTGAATGCATCAAATTCGGTTCCGACTTCTTTATTATCAACGGTAATGATATTTGCTTTAAGTTCATTAAATTTATTACGAACGGCATAAGCATTAGTTACCAAATTTTCCAGTTCTTCTTCGATTTTGTCAGCGTCACTTTCTTCAATCATTACATCAACAATTTTTCCTAACAGTTCAGTGTGATCATCTGCTTCAACATCACCATCAACGATCTGGTCAAGTATATCTGCAAGTGCACTAACTGATTCTGATTCGGTCAATTGCATGAAAGGAACAATAAGATCACTAAAAATAGTGTCTTTATTTTCATCTGAAACTTCAACAGTCAAAGTGTCAGACGATTCTTTCATATCAAGAATGAATTGTTTAAGTTTTGCGATTAACTTATCTTTCATTTATGTTACCTTTTATATTTATTGTTAGTATATTTCTATAAATTAATTACAAGTTACAATATTAATTGGATAAATATGTATAATTGTAATTAATTTGTTGTTTCTATATATAAAGATTGTTCCCACAACCAGCTTATAGCAATAGTTTTTTGGTTTATATATAATTTTAGCCTTTTTTAAGAACCTGTTATTTTTTCACGAATGATTGTTTAAATAGACTTTTTGTACTAATGACTTTGAATCGTTTAAAAGATTCATTAATGACAGTAACTGGTGCCATTGCATCTGCATATTTATTTAAATAACCATATATATATGTGAATATTACATTAGTAAAATCATAAATGTTTGTCTTTTCTTTGATACCGCTTAATAATTTTACAAGAATATCAACATTCGGATCTTGCATATTAGCAGTTTCTTCTAAGTCAGTAACAAGTTTGTTAGTTGAAGATAGAAGGACTCCACCTTTTCCGGTCAACGTTATAGTACTTAATATAATCTAATGTAAATAATTTGTGGTGACCATCTGATAAAAAATGTCATCAACATCAATTATTTTATTAACTGTATTATTAAGATGCATTATAAATTTACTTGCATCAAGTTTACCACCACCGGTCAAGTATGTAAGGATATTTGATGGTCCTACAATTTGTTTTATGGTATCAATCCATTCTGCTACATCATCTTTGTCAAGTTTAATATCATCCAGTTTATTACTGAGATATCTTTCATCAATAATACCATCAAAATCAAACTCACTTAGATTCATATAAGAGAATTTAAGCATGTCATCATATAATGTTGGATACTTTTTAATGGTGGTGATTGATTCATCTTTAGATATAAGATGTATGAAATCTTTAATAGTACGTTTAAATCGACAAGAATCCGTGATGCAACGTTTATCTTTTGACATCAACCCACATGATTCATTATATTCTGTGAACTTTGCAAGACCAGATTCTTTTTTATTGTCCATTCCTTTATGTTCTATGTCACCAACCCAAGATTTATTAAATGATGGGAACTAAGTTAGATCAAATCTCTAAATGTATGCTCTACCACTTATAAATTCTATTTCACTTTCATTTGACATTAATTGAGCAATGCCAGCATTGTCTTCTGATAACCAAAGGACATCTGGATTAATCTCATCAATTTCATGTTTTGATAAATTGATTGCATCCGGTGAAATGATTCTCATAGAAATACCAAGTGGGTCTTTATCTTTAACAATATTTGCAATTGTTTCATATGACTTGGCACCTTTATTAATTTTAAGATCAGAAAGAATACACTTAGTACTTTCATCAATTTTAAGATTAATGATTCTCCCAATTATATTTTCATAGCTATCTTCATCACGATGTCCATCAAATATATAACAGAAATACGGATTAGATTCTTTTACATTTTGAAACTAATTAGTAGCTTCCTTTAATGCAGTCTAATCATATACTCGATTATTTTTATTTTGAGTGTCACCAAATGCTGATGGAAAATTATTAACATGTAAATGGGTGTCAGTTTCTTCGAATGTTACATTGTTCATCAGTACAGCAAAATCAAAATTAGTACTTGATTCCTGTTTACTATTTTTGCCATCTAATAGCTCAAGTATACTGGTTGGTTGTTTCTTCATATTTTAAAACCTTATGTTATTTTGCTTTTGTTTTGGATTTGGATTTGCGTTTGGTGGTAATTTTAATAAGGTCATTAACATTATATCCACGAGGATCTTTTCCAAGGTAACGTTGACCTTCTTTGCCATCACTTAATCTAATTCTTTTAAGTTTAGCAAAGATGCCACCAGCTTTAGTATAAAGAACGTCTTCGTCAATTTCTAATGCTTTAATTTTACCTTTACCATCTGATATAGTTTTAACTGTGTCACCAACCTTTAAATCTGTGTGTGTTCTAATGAAGGTGTCTCTTATATCTTTTAATAATGCAGTAAATTCATCCACTTCTAATGTTTGAGGGATGCCATCACCTGTGTTTACATAAACTTCTTTTATTACTTCAACTTCAACAGGAACTTCAACTGGCACCTCTTTGATAATTTCAACAATCTTATCTTTATAAACAATCTTAATTGGTTGTTCTGGTTTCTTAGGGATTTTGTTTTCAGCTTTCTTACCCCTTCGGTATGTATCAGATATTCGTGATTTAAATTTCTTAGTATGTAATGAGTTTAAAAAACGTTTTTGTTGTGCTAACATTTCAGCTTTTTTAGTTGGATCAGTACATTCTTTTATAAGCTTATTTAAATCATTTATTTTTTTACGTAATGTATCTACACTATTATGCATAAGTATCTCCTCAAAATCGGTTTTTATAAACAATTAATTGGAAAATATTATAATATTAATAAAATATACACAAATTTATGATATATTATTGACAAATATACACAAATTTATGATATATTATTATATGTATAGAAAATCTGTCATTTTAATAATTGTATAGTCATGATGCTACATAGTAGTTTTTAAAAATTTTGACACATTATATGATATCCTTTAGAGAAAGGGTAATCAATTCGTTGGTTGCCCTTTTTTTATTATTTTTACTTGACATTAATATTTTAATCATGTATAACACTCATTAGAAATAAGATCCTTTTGTATTTTTATTTACACTAAGTCAGATGCTATATGGATTTTCTCCCTTTTTAGTTTTTAAAAATTTGACAACAATAGTGTGCCTCTGAATAAGAATGGTTACTCGATTTAATATTGAGTAACCATTTTTTTTTCTTGACAAACTAACACCATTTAGTATAATGTTGTGTAAATTAAAAATAATAAACGGGGGACTTAAATTATGATACGAATTGGTTTACTGATATTACTTGGTGCATTTGGGACATTTCTATTATATATTCCTGTAACACAAATTTTATTTCACATTCTTGGTTTCGACATCACTTCACACACTATTGCATATTTCATTATATTATATGTAATGTGGGTGATCATACAACTAATATGGCAAAATTTTATCATAGGAAAAAGTATTCTCAATAAATGAAGATATCCCAAAACACTTCATGAATGACAATAGAACGAGTAGATACCTAATGAATTAACTAAATTAATGGAGAAAAATTAATGGCTTTTATTTGGACAATGTTTGTAGTTGGATCTTTTGGATTTTATACAATAATATTACTTGAATTGTGCTTACTCTTAACATTTTATCACGTGGTTGAATGTGAAGATAAACCAATGACATCATCTTCAACTCTTGTAATGATATTATTATCATTGCTGTTGATATGGTTTGGTGACTTTAATGTATATATATGGATGTGGGAGAATAAACTATTAACGGGGTTAGCACTCACATGTTATATAATGGTAGGTGTGATTGTATCATTATTAATGTATGCATTTAGATTGCGGAATTTACGACAAAGGATGCCAGATCTTAAAAAACGATATACTGAGTATATATCAGGTGTTCACGATTATGATCGCCATAGGAATACTTATTTAGATTTTACATCATGGGTATCACGATTTGAGAACGAAAGTACTGCCCGTATGTTAAAACTTGAAACGATGCGTAATTGGATCATCTATTGGATTACATATTATCCCATTGGACTCACATATAAGCTTATTATTAATGGATTTCGTGGCATTGGTGCATATCTATATGACAATTTCTTCATTGGTCTATATCAATTCTTTTATTCTAAGATTGCAGTTGATATAACATCAATTGATGAAACAGCATCCATTCAAATTAATAAAGCAATTGAAGAATCTGATAATTCAAATGAAAAACTATAAGGGATAATCAAATGATAAAAATTCCAGAACAGTTCTCAGTTGGGTTTCATACATGGAAAAATGATAAAATTCCGGTTCAAGTAATTGATAATAAACCTATCAATGGATTTAAACTCCTTACTATCATAAAAAGAAATTCACGGTGAGGAATCAGGAAAAATTAAACGATGGACAAAATGGATATTTAATTAAATGGAAAAAATAATACAT
>JAOZRH010000137.1 GCA_029931905.1 Fidelibacterota bacterium | reverse complement strand
TCTCTAAAATCTGCAATTTCTAAATATTTATTTGAATTGTTGGGATCCGCCTTTGGTAATTGCCAAGCAAAAATATCTATCCAACAAATATTCCATATAACTTTTTCTGTTCTAAATCCATATTGATTTATTGCAGTGATTAATGCATCATCTATTCTATTATTTCTAACATAATCCCTTATTATTTTAAATGCATCGATGAATTCCATTTTATTTTGATTATGGAATCTATTTAAACCAACTAAAAATATTTTTTCAATTTCCTTCCAAGTTTTTATTGCTTTTTCAATGTCAGCAAAAACTTCTTTAGTTAATTTTCTCATTCTATATTCTTTTAATCGTAATTCATGCTTTTGGTTCCATTCATCAAGAATTTCTCCTGATGGTGCTACTGGTTCATAACTTAATTCATTTAATTTATTACATAAATTATTTAGTGGAGTAATATCTATATTCAAATTATTCCTCCTTTCCATTGACTATATGTCTTATTGGATCACATTCATAGTCTGTCACAATACTTTCATATCCTTTTTTAATGTATTCTTTTTCTTTTTGTGTTGGACTTGATTTTACTTTCCATTCAATTGTAAGTAACCCTTTATTATCATCAATACTTTTTAATTTTTTATAATAATTTTCGTTGTCGTCGATATCAGCTAACGCTTGAGCATAACCAAGTATTAGGTGAATTCTATTAACTCTCCAATATTGGTCACTATATATTCTTGAACCTGTGATTTCAAGTTTATATGGATACATATAATCAGACATTTTCCCCTCCAATTTAATGATTTTTATTCTATTCTATTATTTAATATTTACACATTCAAAATATCTAATGTATAATAACTATCCAGCTCTTTTTTTTCTTTAATTAACTTTATCTGTTCCTTAATCAACTTTAAATGAGCTTTGTCATCATTTTTTATATTTTCTATCTGAACGCTTAATTCATCATATTGATCTTGTATCATCTGTTTTTCGATTTGTTTTAAACAAGCGACAAATGTTTTTTCTGGCTCGATAATAGAATCCAAATCCATTATCAATCTTACAACAAATCTTCTAATTTTTTCGTCATTAATTTTGTCTGGTATTTGTTCAGGTAAAATATCCTCATTCTTCGCAACTACCTCTAAAACCCTTCCAACAACTTCAGCTAAAAATTTGTGTGAAAATATTTCAGGTGTAACATATTTCAATCCAGCCTTTCTAACTATATTATTATTTATCAAAAATAATTGAATCAATTGATATTGAGCCGCCTCAGATTGATTTTTAAATTTTTTCTCTCTTATATGAATTTTAGGATTATTACTCACTGTTTTATACGATTTTTCCCTCAATTGCTTCAACAATGATTCATACTCTAAACCGAATTCGTCTGCAATATCTTTTATAATCATTTCGCGATATATTTGATCGGGAAATTGACGAATCTCATCTAAAATATCGGTTATAACACTCGCTTTTCTAGTTGCATTCAGTTTGTCAAATTTATAATATTTTTTCAGAAATGGAACGAAGGATATACTATTATCTATTTTTTCTTGGAATTTTTGTGCACCATAATTTTGTAAAAAACTATCTGGATCGTCTTTTTTATTCAACACTAATATTTTACAATTTACTTTTTGTGAAGTTAAAACATATCCAGCTCGTAATGTTGCCTTTTGACCTGCATCATCGCCATCATAAATCAATACTGCAGTTTCGGCATATCGTAGTATAATTTTCCCGTGCTGATTTGTGAAAGCGGTACCTGAACAAGCAACACAATTCGTGAATCCATTTTGAAATAATTGTAAAAAATCCATATAACCTTCCACAATTAAAACCTCTTTTGCTTTACGAATAATATCTTTTGTAATATTTAATCCATACAAAACGGAACTTTTATGATAAACTTTTGTTTCTGGAGTATTTATATATTTCCCAATATTTTTATCATTTTTTAAAGTTCGTCCACCAAAAGCAATCGGTTTATCTTTCAAATTATATATTGGAAACATTATTCTGTCTCTAAATCTGTCATAAACCTTACCCTTCGATTCAGAAAGAAGTCCAGAATTTTTTACAACATTTAAATCATACTTTTTATTGTCATACTGTTCGTTAAAATAATTCCATTCATCTGGAGCATATCCGATTTTAAATTTTTCAATCGTTTGTTTTGACAACCCCCGTTTTATTAAATATTCAAGAGGTTTTTTCCCTTTTGACGAAAATAATGCCTTATGATACAAATCGACAGCAAATTCATTAATTGTATAAAAACGAGTTGTATCACTTATTTCTTGTTCTGAAACACTAAACTCTTCAAGTTCAATATTTGCTCTTTCTGCCAATTCTTTCACAGATTCAATAAAGGTTAGTTTTTCATAATCCATTACAAAATTAATTACATTTCCACCAACCCCACATCCAAAACAATGATATATTTGTTTTTTTGCACTTACACTAAAAGATGCAGTTTTTTCATCGTGAAACGGACATCTTGCCCAATAATTTTGCCCTTTTTTTTTCAATTGAATATACGATGAAATAACATCTACAATGTCATTGTAATTTTTTATTTGTTCAATTTTATGTTCTGATATTTTAGGCATTTTATTTTATCACTTTATTTTATTATTATTTCGAACCTTTGCATTTCCACATTTTTCCGAGAATTGTTTGGATCAAATATCCTCCCATTCATTGCAATAAAAACACCATTTGGGAGAATTTGCACTGCGGTAATTGCCGAGCCAATATTAAAAACAGCATCACTTGATTTAAATCTCGCAGGTTGCATCGATCCAGTAAAAACAATTACTTTATTATGAGGTTTTTGGCTTAATTGTTTTGCGGTTTCAATCATTGTATCTGTTCCATGAGTAACAACAATTTTATCGTGCGAATCGTTTAATACCGCATCTATAATTATATTTCTATCTTCTTCAGTTAAATCTAAACTGTCTTTTTTTAGGATGGATTCAACTTCATATTTTATGGTTACATTTGATTCTTTTAATATTTCATCGGCGACCGATTCGCCTATCTGATATTTACTACTCGCATCAAAATATACTTTGTCAATTGTTCCACCAACAGTTAATATTTTTATATCCATTGTTTCTCCTTATTATATTCAAATGTTATCTAAATTTATTCAAATATTATTAAAAATAAAATGTTAATCTTGGAAAAATTTACATAACTATTTTTTTTATCAAATTAATTAATCTTTTCATTTACACAAATATATTTCATATATTTAGTAAATATTTAAAATGAGTGAAAAAAGGAAATGAATAATGTTAGACATTAAAAGATTACGAAACAATCCAGATGAAATTAAAATTGGTTTAAAAAATAAGGGTGTGAATATTGACATCGAAAATATACTTAATATCGATAATAATTTACGACTACTTGAAAACCAAACAGACGAATTAAAACACAAAAGAAATGTTGTAAGTAAAGAAATAAGTTTTAAGAAAAAAAATAAAGAAGATGCTTCCAATGCAATCTCTGATATGCAAAAAGTTTCTAAAACAATAAAAACAAATGATGTAAAAATCCAAGAATATAAAAATTCAATAAATAAATCATTATTAAATATTCCCAATACCCCACATACTTCTACACCAATTGGCAAATCAGAAAAAGACAATGTTGTCATTAAAGAAGTTGGAGAAAAAAAGAATTTTAATTTTTCAATAAAAGATCATTTGGAATTAGCAGAAAACAATTCTCTGATAGATTTCAAAAGAGGTGCAAAAATTGCAGGTAGCGGATTTCCACTATATACTGGAGAAGGGGCAAAATTAGAAAGATCTATTATTAATTATATGCTTGATCTTCACACAACAAAACACGGTTATACGGAAATTATTCCACCATTTATGGCAAATGTAAATTCCACAACAACAACAGGTCAGCTACCAAAATTTGGCGAAGATATGTATTATGTAAATGAAGATGAATTATATTTAGTGCCAACCGCTGAAGTTCCTGTAACAAATATTCACCAAAATGAAATTCTTGATGTAAAAGAATTACCAAAAAAATATACAGCATATTCAGCTTGTTTCAGAAGAGAAGCTGGTTCTTACGGAAAAGATACTCGTGGGCTTCAGAGATTACATCAATTTAATAAAGTTGAATTAGTTCAATTTGCTCATCCAAAAAAATCTTATGAAGTTCTTGAAAATATAGTTAATAATGCCGAAACTATTTTGAAAAATTTAAAATTACCATATAGAATTATCGAATTATGTACTGGCGATTTAAGTTTTGCCTCAACAAAATGTTTTGATATAGAATTATGGTCGCCTGCAACAGAAAAATGGCTGGAAGTATCGAGCTGTAGCAATTTTGAAGATTTCCAAGCCAGACGAGGAAATATAAAATTTCGCGAAAATAATAAAGTGGACTTCGTTCACACACTAAATGGTTCTGGAGTTGCAACACCTCGACTAATGATTGCAATTTTAGAAAATTATCAAAAAGAAGACGGTAGTATTGAAATTCCAGAAGTATTAATCCCATATTTTGGAAAAAAAGAAATACAAAAAATCAAATAACATTATTGAGAATATTGAGAGATAAAATGACAACAGAAAAAAACGGATTTATATATAATTTGAAATATTTACCTCGTACCATCTGTGTTATTACTGTTTTGCTAACAACTACTTTTCCAATAGCGGCAATTTTTTACTTATTGTCTTTTGTTATTAAAAATCAAAAACCATTTTCAAAAGTAATAAAAATTTGGGCAAATATTAATCTTTGGATTGCAGGATTAAAAATAAATATTACTGGCTTAGAAAATATTGATAAAAACAAACAATATATTATAATAGCTAATCATGAAAGTGCTTTAGACATTTTTTTAGGAATTGGAAAAATTCCACTACAAATTAGAATGATGTCAAAAATTGGTATAAAAAAATTACCATTGATTGGTGGATTAATGACGCGATTATTTTTTATTTTCGTAGATAGAAGCAATACAAAAATTTCATTAAAAAATATAAATAAAGCGATGAAAAACATAATAGAAAACGATATTTCATTGTTTATTTTTCCAGAAGGAACAAGAATAAAAGATATACCATTGTTACCATTTAAAAAAGGTGCTTTTGTTTTGGGAATAAAACACAATCTCCCGATCTTACCCGTAGTAATGAAAGGTGCAAAAAAAATCAATCCTCCACATACATTATGGGTAAAAAAACAAAGTATTGAAATGGAAATATTGCCATCAATTCCAACTGACAAATTAAATTTAAACGATATAGAATATCTAAGAGATAAATGCTTTAATATTTACAAAAACAATTTACAAAAACCATAAAATAATTATGAACATTTCACTATATTCTCAATTATTCGAACCATCAAGAATATATTTTTCTGAAAAAAAATTGCATCATTTGTGGAATAAATATCTCTGGAAAAAACTATACTATACGACAACTGGTCAAAATATTTCAATAATTTCAGCTGGTGAACATAATAATAATGAAGGTCCAGATTTTTTAAATTCACAAATTGTAATTGACAACAATTATTTAACTGGCGACATTGAACTTCATTTTGATAATCACGACTGGTATTA
>JAOZRH010000025.1 GCA_029931905.1 Fidelibacterota bacterium | reverse complement strand
AATTAATTCAGACATGTTTTTTGCCGTATTAAATTTTTTATTCCATAGAGCAATATAGACAAGCCAGCTTTTTGGATAGTGTTGAATCTCTTTTTCGGCTTCTATGATTTGTCTTTCATTATCTTCGCCAGCCATTGCAAGAAAAGCAATATTTCGGAATTTTGAATTTTTTACAATCTCGCCTTTAGAATTTGTAATATACAAGACGAAAGTCTTTTTGTCATTATAATCAAATTTATTTCCATTTGTAAAATAATATGATAACAATTCTGCATTCTTCGGAATATCAATTGAAGTTGTCCAGTATTGATCTGATTTATTCATTACTGATTTAAATGCTCTTCCGGAATCAGGTTGTTCCACATTTAAAAACAGCGATTCTTTGCCCCGCTGAGCGCTACCTTTTGTTCCCCAATAATCGAAAGCATATACAACTGTTATAGATTCCGATTCTTCCAAAATTCCGTTTTCTGAAGGTACATAATTGATAGTAAAAGATTCACCACGGATAGGAAGATTCTGATTCTCTGAACTGCACCTAAGCAGTAATAACAATCCAATAATTACTACTGACACAAAAAGTTTTGCTTGTTTCATAACTTATCCTTTTTTATTACACATTATTCTGTTTTATCGTAATTTCAATTAATTTATTTTTAAAAAATAACATCAAGCACAATTGGATATCCAACATCTTTAAAAGTTAGACGATTTAT
The DNA here is from genome assembly GCA_029931905.1 of Fidelibacterota bacterium. Taxonomy (GTDB): domain Bacteria; phylum Fidelibacterota; class Fidelibacteria; order Fidelibacterales; family Fidelibacteraceae; genus TCS52. Next base: position 18,975 of record JAOZRH010000025.1, on the reverse strand, counting down.
TTTACATTAATATTTTTTCCTTTTTTACCATCTTTGTTGTAATTTATAAAACATTTTCAATCATTCAAAGTTTTATTAATATTTAAAAAACTTCTTGACAACATCTTTTAATTATATTAACTTACCGACCGTTAAGTAAAAAAAGGAATTGTAATATGAATACAAAAGAAAAAATACAACGAGTGGCGATTAAAATGTTTACTGGGAATGGATATACGGAAACATCATTGAGGCAAATATCAGAGGAATTAAATATCTCAAAGGCGGCATTATATTATCATTTTTCTAATAAAGAGGAAATTTTTACATCAATTGTTAAAAAAATTCTAAAAGATGCTCTAGAATTTAATAAGAAATTATCTTTACAAGATATTTCTACTTGGGGGATTTTAAAACTATGGATGGAACATTCGGTGTCTCTTTCAATGAAGAATAATTATGAGGAACAATTTGTTCGTCAAATGATGATTGGAAAATTTAAACAAATATATAACAAAATTGATATTCTTGAATTTATTAGTGAAAATTTTGAAATATTAAATTCGGTTATAAAAAGGGGAATTGAAAATAGAGAAATAAGAGATGATATTGATTCCAAATTTTTGGCAATGAGTTTTTTAAGTGCTTTACATAGTCCTATGGGACCAATGCAAGGAAACATAAAAAATTTTACAAAAAAAGAAATTGTGGACAATTTATATGCGATATTATATGATGGAATGAAAAGTAAGGAGAACAAATGATAAAAAGATTAATATTAATAATTATTTTTGTAGTTGGTATTGTCAATGCTGATGGAAGTATAAGCTGTTTAGATGCTATTCAATTGGCATTAAATAACAATCATCAACTAAGTGAAAATAAAGCAAAAGTACAAGAATCTTATTGGAACAGATGGGAAGCGAGAGCGAATCACTTGCCAACTGTTAAATTTGGTTATACAAAAATGAGGAATGATGAAGAAAATATAATTCCAGCTGGAGTTTTTGGACCGCAACCAGTTATTATTCAACCATTGGAAACTGGATCGCAGTCGATTGATGTTTCACTTCCACTTTTTACTGGTGGTGCAATATTGAGTGGTTCGATGATTGCCGGGACAAACTATGAAATGTCAAAACTGAATTTATTGGAGCAAAAAGAATTTATAAAATTTAAGACGATTGAAGCATATTACAATGTAGTTAAATTGAAAGGGATCGTAGATATTACAAATGCTACAAAAACACTGATAGACGAAAACATTCGTATGACAAACAAAATGTATGATATTGGAATGGTTGAATTGAGTGATAAATTGAAGGCAGAAGTTAGCAGTATGGAAATAGAACAGCAAATAATTTCGGCACAACAGGGATTGGAATTATCAAAAGCCAATTTAAATATATTAATTGGTCAATCATTAACAAACGATATTGTTCTCGACAATCAAATTCCAGATGTGAAATTTACAAAAAGTGAAAATGAAGCAATAAATTATGCAAAAGAAAATCGTGCAAATTATCAATCTATAATGATGACAGAAACAATGGCAAAATGGGGAGTTCGTGCTTCTCGTGGTGGATATATGCCAAGTGTAGCTGGGGTTTTTAGTTGGCAGAAAAGTGATGCAGAATCAATGTTAAGCAAATCGGAATACTGGCGAGCAATATTATCTTTTTCATATGAATTGCCAACAGGTTTGTCAAATGTTGCAAAAGTTCAAGAAGCTAAAGCGAAATTAAAACAGACGAAAGAAATTATTAAACAAGTTGAAACTGGTATAGAAATGGAAGTAAAAGCAAATTATTTAAATTATAAATTATCAAATAAAAAATTATCGATTGCAGAAAAACAAGTAACGGCTTCATTGGAAAGTTTTGATGCAACGAATGCGAGTTATAAAAATGGAAATAGCACACAAATTGAATTAATTGATGCTAGAAATTCTTATAAAAATGCTCAAATAAATTTAATTGCAACAAAAATTGATCGTTATATTAGTTATAATAAATTATTACAAAGTTGTGGTTATGATTTGGATTTTGAAAGTAGTGATGAGATAATAAATTAAACGATATAAAAATAATAAGAGAGGAAAAAATGAAAAAGTATTTTACATTATTAATGATAATAATTTTATTGATTGGTTGTTCGAAAAAGGTAGAAGAAAAGGCGGTGATTGCTAAAACACCTGTTGAAGTTTTATTAGTTAAGAAAATCAAAACAAACTCGACAAATGAATTTTCTGGAATTTTACAACCTGTATCGACAGTACAAATATTTCCAGAAGTTGTTGGAAAAATCACAAAAATATTAGTTGATGAAGGCGAAATGGTAAAGATGGGAACAGCTTTGGCACAAATTGAAAAAACAGATTATATTATTGGGTTGGAACAGGCAAAAGCAGTATTGCAATTAGCAGAAGCCGGATATAAAAATTCAAAATTAAATTTAGACAGACAAAAAAAATTAGAAGCAGAGGGATTTAGTAGTGAAGCAACAATTGATGGTGTCCAAACTGCATATGATGTTGCAAAAGCACAATTAAATCAAGCAAAAGCTGGTTACAAAATGGCGAAACGACAAGTTGATAGAACGGTTATAAAAGCACCAATTTCGGGATATATAAGTGCAAAATTAGTTGACAAGGGACAAATGGCTGTAAATTCTGCACCAGCATTTGTTATTCAAAATATAAAAACATTGAAATTAAATTTGTCTGTAAGTGCAAAAGAAATTCAAAACATTTCATTAAATTCAAATGTTGTTGTACATTTGAGCAATGATGATAAAAATGTAGTGAATGGAAAAATAGTATTTGTTGGAAAAACAAGTTCGCCAGATGGGGGATATCCTATCAAGGTGGAAGTTGATAACACTAATTTAAAATTATTAGCAGGAGAAAGTGTTAAGATATTTATTGCACAACCGGCAAAAGAATATGTTGTAATTCCAGAAAAGGCAATTGAGAAGAAAGATGGGTATTGGAGTGTTTCTATTCTAAAAAACGATACAATTCAAAAACAACAAGTTAGTATTAAAGGCGGTATCCGAGGGGAAACAATTGTTGAAAATGGATTAAATGTTGATGATATGTTGGTTGTTCGTGGTCAAGAATATTGTAGTTCAGGAGATCAAGTTGAGGTAACAAAGGTTTGGAAAAATATTGAAGAATTAACAAAAAAGAAGGTGAAATAAATGAAGATATTTCAATCATTCATTCGTAATTGGCGAGTAATAATAATTTTATTATGTATTCTTCCATTGATTTCAGGAAGTATGGCTTTTTTATCTATGCCAAAGGAGTTTCAGCCAGATGTTTCAATTCCAATATCAATTGTGCTTGTTCCATATCCTGGTACACCACCCGAACAAGTGGAGGAATTAATTTCTAATAAAGTAGAGGATAAATTAAGTGGATTGGACGGAGTAGATTATGTCAGATCTACAAGTGAACAAGGAATGGCAAGCATTATTGTTAACTTTAATATTGGAGAAGATATAGATGAAAAGATTCGCGATGTTAGAACGGCGGTTGATGATGTAGAATCTGATCTTCCAGAAGATATAATGGATCCAATAGTTTTAGAGTTGAATTTTACCAATATGCCAATTTTAGTTTTATCTTTTAGTGGTGATAATTATGTAGAATTAACAAATACTGCAGAAAAATTGAAGACGGGAATTGAGGGAATTTCAGATGTACTGAATTGTGATGTTGTTGGTGGAAGAGAACGAGAATTTCATGTAGATCTTGATCCTGCTCAATTAGAAAAATATCATTTAACATTGAATGCGATTGTTGGTTTGATTAAAAGTGAAAATCTTGAAATGCCAGGTGGATCTATTACAATTGGAGATAAAAATTATTCAACAAGTATAAATGGAAAATTAAATGATGTTTATGATTTGCAGAACATTACAATCAAGGGATTAAATAATAATGTAATTAAATTGAGTGATGTGGCTCAAATTGTAGATGGATATAAAGAACAGGAAAGTTATTCAAGATTAGATGCAAAACCAGCGATCACTTTATCAGTCCAGAAAAAACAGGGTGCAAATACAATTGAAGTTACTGAAAATGTTTTAAAATATATGGAAGAATCGAGGGGGTGGTTGCCAGTTGGGACAGATTATGCTGTTACAGGTAATCAATCTGATCAGATTGAAGAATCTTTAAATCAAGTATATCAATCGGGTTTACAGGGATTGGTACTTGTTATTTTAGTGTTGTATTTATTTTTGGGATTTCGTAATTCACTAATTGCTGGGATAATTATTCCGCTTACTATTTTTCTTACATTTACAATGTTGTGGCTTTTTGATGTTTCTTTAAATACAATTACACTTTTTTCAATTGTGCTGGTTATCGGTATGATTGTTGACAATGCCATTGTTGTTGTAGAAAATATTTTTAGACATCTTGGCGAATTCAAAAGAAGATATATTGGAGCAATTGCTTTAAATATTCCTCATGATTGGAAGTCAATCGAAAAAAATTCTGATAAATTAGATAATGTTAGTGATGATATTTTAGAAAGTGTAAAAGAGAGTGATGTTCCACACTTGGCTATTAGAGCACATGCCTCTGTAGTTGGTATTAAAGAAGTTGCGATGCCGATTTTTACTTCTACTTTGACAACAATCGCAGCATTTTTACCGATGTTAATTATGCCTGGAACGATGGGCGATTATATGAAATATATTCCAATTACAGTTACAATTGCTTTAATTGCTTCGTTTTTAGTTGGTGTAATTGTTAATCCAACTATTAGTGCAAAAATAATGAGATTGCCGATTATTCATAAAAAGAAAGAGAATATTGGAATCAAATTGACAAGGAAATTACAAAATTTTTATGAACCGATTTTGAGAAGTGCATTAAATCATCGTTTAAAATATTTGTCGTTTATACCAGTTTATATTCTTGGTGCGATACTTTTAATTACTACTGGATTGGTTGAAATAGAATTGTTTCCACCTGAAGATCTTGGTCAGATTTATATTGATGTAGAGACGCAAATTGGTTCGACAGTTGAAGAGACCGACTATATTGTACAACAAGTAGAAAAAGTAATATTAAAAGATAAATATTCTCCATATTTGGAAGCGTTTGTTTCTAATGTTGGATATGAAGGGGCTTCTTCGTATAGTTTTAGTATAGGTGGTTCTGAAAATTTTGCACAAATAGTTATGGATTTGGTAGATGGAGACGAAAGAGATAAAACAGTTCAAGAGATTCAAAATATGTTAAGAGATGACCTTGATAATATTGCCGGAGCCAAATTTGAAATGCCTTCCGTTGGTGGTGGTCCTCCAACAGATGCGCCTGTTGGTATTAAAATTATTGGTGATAATTATGAAGTATTGGGAAAATTATCTGAGCATGTAAAAAAAGAGTTGGCAAAAATAGATGGAGCGATAGATATTAAAGATGATATTGAGAAAGGCGGTCCACAAATTATATTTACTATTGATAAAGTGAAGTCAGCAAGTTTAATGTTAAATACTGCTTCGATAGTTGGTGCTGTTAGAACTGCAATTGCTGGTGTTGAAGCAACAACTGTTCGTCTTGGAGATGATGATGTGGAGGTTGTTGTTCGTTTATCAGAAGAATATAGGAACTCATTGAATGATATAGGGAATATTAAAATTGCAAATAATCAAAACCAAATGGTAAGTTTAAAAGAAGTTGTTAATACAAATGTTGAAAACACTTTTTCTGCAATTAATCATCTTGACGGTGATAGAATTGTTAGGGTTTCTGCAAATAATGATGAAGGATATTCTGCTGTAGAAATTACTAGAAAATTAAGATTGGCATTAACTGGATACAATCTACCCGAAGGATATAGTTTTGATTATTCGGGAGATTTTGAACAATTTAAAGAATCGTTTGTGGCACTTGGTAAGGCATTTATTGTTGCAATTATTTTAATTTATGTTTTATTGGTTGCACAATTTGGTTCCTTTTCTCAACCATTTACAATTATTTTAACAATTCCGCTCGGAATATTTGGGGCAATTTATGGATTGTTTATTGGTGGGGCAAATTTTGCTTTGATTGCATTAGTTGCAATTGTTGGACTTTCGGGGGTTGTTGTAAATATATCAATCATTTTATTGGATTATATCAACAATCTTGTTTCTCGTGGATATGAATTAAAAGAAGCCATTGTTCAAGGATCTCTAACAAGAATTCGTCCAATTGTGCTTACAACAACAACGACAATTATTGGATTATTGCCATTGACTTATGCAGAAAAAGGATGGCAACCACTTGGATATTCATTTATATTCGGTTTGGGGTTTGCTATGCCACTAACATTAATTGTTATTCCAATTGTACATTTGTATATTGAGGAATATAGAATGAAAAGGCAATCTAAATAGAAAGTACAAAAAATACCATATTGTGAAGATGTGGTATTTTTTATTAAACCAATATTGAAAAAATTGTATGAAAATTATTCAGATAAAAACAGTGAAGTTTAACTCTATTGAATATATGAAAACAGTTGAGCTTAGAGATAAAATTCTTCGTAAACCATTGGGGTTAAAATTTTCATCTGAGCAATTGGAAAAAGAATTTTCAGATATTCATATTACAAGTTTTATTGATAAGGATATAATCGGATGTTTAATACTTTCGCCAATTGATAAAAACACAATTCAAATGCGGCAAGTTGCGATAGATGACAATTATCAAGGTGAGCAAATTGGAACTACAATGGTAAAATATTCTGAGGAATATGCCAAAAAATACGGATATAAAAAAATAATTTTGCATTCTCGAGAAGTTTCTGTTGGGTTTTATAAAAAATTAGATTATAATATAATCGGTGATAGATTTATTGAAATAGGGCTTCAACATTGGATAATGGAGAAAAGGTTATAAAAAAAACAAATCAATCTTATTGTTGTAAAATTAAAAAATATATCTTAAATTAACAGATATAAAATATAAAAAAAAATATAAGGAGAAAATAATATGATGCCAAAAGGTGGAATGCAAGGATTAATGAAGCAAGCACAAAAAATGCAAAGACAAATGCAACAAGCACAAGATGAATTAGCGAATGAAATCGTAGAAGGTTCTGCTGGTGGAGGAATGGTTGTTGTAAAGGTCAATGGAAAAAAAGAGATAAAAAATGTAACAATAAAGCCAGAAATATTATCTGAAGATGTAGAAATGGTTGAAGATTTGGTATTGGCCGCAGTAAATCAAGCAATGCAAAATGCTGAAGAACTTGCGAACTCAAAAATGGGAAATATTCAAGGTGGATTAGGAAATAGTTTATCGGGATTGGGATTTTAAATTAATGAGTAATATTCCAAAATCTATTGAAAATATAGGTGAATTGTTTTCAAAATTTCCGGGCATTGGAAGAAAAAGTGCTCGTCGCATAGCTTTTCATTTGATGGATACTCCACGAGAAAAAGTAATAGAAATTGCAAAAGCGATAATTGATTTAAAAGATAAGGTAAAACATTGTCCAATATGTAATTATATGACTGAAGATGAAAAATGTTCTATATGTAGCGATACAAAAAGAGATGAAGGCATTATTTGTGTAGTTGAAGATAGTATGGATGTGATTGCATTAGAAAAATCAGTTTCCTTTAATGGAAAATATCATGTCTTGGGTGGATTAATTTCACCTTTAGATGGTGTTGGTCCTGATGATTTGGATTTTGATGGATTATTAAAGCGATTAGATAATGTTAAAGAAATAATTGTTGCAATAAATCCATCTATTGAAGGTGATACAACAGTTTATTATTTAAATAAAATTGTAAAAAACAAAAATATAAAAATTACAAATTTAGCGAGAGGAATTCCTATTGGCGGAGATCTTGAATTTACAGATGAAGCCACAATTGCTAAAGCTTTAGAAAATCGTACAGAAATAAAAAGAGATAATTAATAATGAAAAAAACATTTATTCCCAATATTATAACAATTTTTAGAATTCTTTTAACACCATTGTTTCTATATTTTTTAGTAACACCAAAACCATTTTTTATGTTATTTGCATTAATTACTTTTATCGTAGCATCTGTATCTGACGGTGTTGATGGACATATTGCTCGTAAATATAATGTTGTTAGTGAATTTGGTAAATTTGCTGATCCATTAGCAGATAAGATATTAATTATTTCAACTTTTATCACTTTTGTTATTTTAGATATTATTCCACTATGGATGGTAATAATTGTTGTTTTTCGAGATATCTTTGTAACAGTAATCAGATCAATAATGGTAAAGCGAAATAATAGCATAGTTACTACAAATATTGCAAAAGCAAAAACAGTTTTTCAGATTGTTTTTATTTATATCGTGATTGCTTTTAAGATGTTGTTACAAGTACCATTTATGGCATTTATTACACCAGTAATTATTTTTTTAGAAAACAATAATGTTTATTGGATTCTAATGACGATAACAACAATTTTTACTTTATATACTGGTGTGTTGTATGCATTAGATAATAAAGCTGTCTTTAAGAAAGAACAATAAGAAAAATTTTTCACACTCGCCAATTATTGACAGAAAAATTGTAAACAAGAGGTGAATTATGAAAAAACAAAATTTGTTAATTAATAAAATAAAATTAGAAATTAGCCGATTTCTCGCAACGGTATTTTTTGTTGGTTATTTTCCAAAAGCACCCGGAACATTTGCAAGTATTTTTACTGCGGTTATAATATTTATTTCCCCAAATATTTCGATTTTAGGGCAAGGAATTATAATTCTTCTTTTATTGTTTATCGGCAAAATTACAAGTGCATATTTAGAAAAAGAATTAAAAATTGAAGATCCTGGATATATTGTAATTGACGAAGCTCTTGGAATGTTTATTGCTGTTTTTGCTTTGCCAAAAATGGTAAGTGTTGTCATTATCGGTTTCGTGTTTTTTCGAATATTTGATATATGGAAACCGTGGATAATTGATGAAGTACAAAAACTAAAAAATGGCTGGGGTGTAATGTTGGACGACTTAATTGCAGGAATATTTGCTCTTGCAATAAACTATTTAATTCATAAAATATATTTTCTTTTTATTGTGTAAAATGGAGTTGTAATTGGAACAAAAAGCAGAAATTATTGCTATTGGAGATGAGGTATTATCTGCTCACACATTGAATACAAATTCTCATTGGATAAGCGGAGAGTTGAGAAAAATTGGTGTAAAAGTAGTTACACATTATACGATTGCAGACGAAGAAGAAAGCATTGTTCGCACATTAAATAATATTCAAAGTGATACCAAATATATATTTATAACTGGTGGATTAGGCCCAACAAGAGATGATATTACCAAAAAAGTTGTTACAAAATATTTTAAAGGAAAATTGGTTTTTCACCAAAATATTCTAAATGAATTAAAACAATATTTTAAGGACAGAGGACGAGAATTTCCGGATACAATAGATGGTCAAGCGTATTATCCCGACAATGCAGAAATTTTATCTAATCAGAAAGGAAGTGCGAAGGGTATGTGTTTTACAAAGAATGCACAAGAATATTATATTATGCCGGGCGTCCCATTTGAAATGAAAAATATCATGGAATGCCAAATTTTGCCGAAATTACGAAAACATACAAAAATTGGATATCAGGAGTTTACAATAAGTACAACAGGAATTTCAGAAGCAGAATTAATAGGAAAAATTGAGTTTATATTTGCAAAATATCCATCTGTAGTTTTGTCATATTATCCATCAATCGAAGGTGTAAAAATTCGCATTGGGCAAAAAATAATTAAAGGCAATGATGATTTATTACAATCAAAAAAGGAATTGTTGTCTGTTTTGGGAAATTTAATTTATTCAACAAAAAGCGAAGATATTACAGAAATTATTGCAAAAATATTACTTGCAAATCAATTGACAATTTCTGTTGCTGAATCCTGTACTGGTGGATTGATTTCTCACAGAATTACACAAAATGCTGGTTCATCGAAATATTTCAAAGAAGGGATTGTAGTTTATAGCAACCAAGCTAAAGAGAAATATTTAAATGTAAAACATTCAACATTGGAAAAATATGGAGCTGTTAGCAAAGAAGTTGTAATAGAGATGGCAAAAGGAATGCGAAAAATATCCAAAACAGATATTTCTTTGGCAATTACAGGAATAGCAGGACCAGATGGAGGAACTAAAACTAAACCAGTTGGATTAGTTTGGATAGGGATTTCAACAAAAAAGAAAACATATGCAAAGAAAATTAATTTTAATAAAGATAGAATTTTAAATAAACAATATTCATCACAGAGAGCATTGGATTTATTAAGATTGGAACTGTTGAGAGATGAACAAAATTAGAACATTTTTTGCAATTCCTTTACCCAAGAATGTTATAGATGAATTAGAGCGAATACAAAATTTAAAAAAATAGTTAATTCTGTTTGTTGATAATTTTTTGATATATAATAGTAATGTAGGCTCCCAAGTGAACAGATTGTCCTTTCAATACTTCAAAAAAATGCAATGGATGATTTTTGTTGATTTTAATGTAGATACTGTGTTTTAAATCAATATATTTATAAATTCCCATTCGTCCATAAATCGGAATTTCATTATCGTAGTTTTTTGTAAAGCCGACACCATTTTTATATCCACAATCTTTCACTATTTTTATAATATTTTTATTGTAATATCCGAATGGGAATCCAAAACTATTTATTGTAACATTAAACATTTTTTCCAATTTAATTTTAGAAAGTTTTATTTCATTAATAATTTGTTCTTTTGTCAAAATATTTAGAGCCTTGTGTGAAAGTGAGTGTGAACAAAGTTCCCAACCGGAATCAGATAATTTTTGTAGTTGTGATTGATTAGCATGCTGAAATTTTATTCCAAGAAAATTTGCATCCCACGAATTTTCTTTTCCAATATAATCATAAATCACGAATATTGATGCTGTGAATTTGAGTTTTTCTAATATTGGCAGGGCATATTGATAAACATTCTCATATGCATCGTCAAATGTAATTACAAATTTATTTGATTGTGGTGCATCTAAATAATTTTGTAAACTACAACCAATAAAACCTTTTTTTTGTAAATATTTCATCTGTTTTTCAAAAGTTTTAGGATGAATTGTGGTTAGCCCCACCTCAAATTGTGGTGAAATTTTATGATAAGCTAATATTGGAAAATCTTTCATAATCGGTTAATCTTTATTTGGCGTTAATATATGATAATGGAAATCTTTTTCATTAAATAATTCGTTTGCCATTGTTTGTATGTCATTTAAGGTAACTTTTTCTAATGAAGACAATATTTTATCTATTTTAACAATTTCTCCTGTTTGAATTTCTGTATGTACCATTTGCTCCATTCTGCTTAACATACCTTCCAAACCAAATACTAAGGCACCTTCATATTGTTTTTTAATTTTGTTTAATTCTGTTTTAGACATAGAATTATTTTTTATATCATTAAATTCATTCCAAATCAATTCGTTAATATCATCTATTTTCTTTTTATCTGTTCCAACATAAACGCCAAACAGACCAGTATCTTTATATGAATTGGCGAAGGAGTAAATGCTATAAACGAAGCCATATTTCTCTCGAATATTTTGGAATAATCGTGATCCCATTCCTGCGGATAGTAGGGCATTTAATATTTTATAAGTATATTTATTTTTGTATCTATATGAATACGCTCGTCTTCCCAAAAAATAGTGAGTTTGTGAAATATCGGCTGTATTTACTATTTTTTTGGTTGTTGGTTTTGTTAATTCTATCTCTATTGAATTATTGTTTTTTATATTATAGTCATTTAGTTGCAATTTTACATGTTGTAAAAAATCTAAATGTGAAATGTTTCCTGCACACGCAATTATAATATTTTCTGGAGTATAGTTGTTCTTCACAAACTTTTTAATTTTATTTTGATTAAATGAATTAATTGTTTCTTTGTTGCCTAAAATGTTAAATCCAAGTGGATGATTGGGATACATTTGTTTACAAAATCCATCATATGCGACCTCGTTTGGTGAATCTAAGAAGCTATTATATTCTTCTATTACTACAGTTTTTTCTTTTTCGATTTCCTTTTCTAGATAAGTTGAATTTTTAATGATATCAATTAATATTTCAATACCATTTTTAATGTTTGTGTCCAAAACTTTTGTGTAATATCCTGTTATTTCCTTGCTTGTAAAGGCATTAATAGATCCACCCCTCGATTCAATTTCTTCTACAATATCTTTCGCTGAACGAGTTTTTGTTCCTTTAAACGCCATGTGTTCTAAAAAATGTGCAGTTCCCATTGATTTGATATTTTCGTCGCGACCTCCAACTTTAATAAAAATTCCCACAGAAGCAGAACGGGTCGAATTTACAGTTTCAGTAAGAACGGTTATTCCATTTGATAAGGTTGTTTTTTTGATATTTTGTTCCATCTTAAAGTGCAATCCTTTTTGTTTTATAATTATATGGCAATAAAATAAAAATAATATATAGATATTACAACATTAAAGATGTAGAAATTGATAGTACAAATCATTTGCAGACAGAATATGATTCTTGAATGTTTTATATTGGTGAAATTGTTGTAGCGTGTTGTTTTACGGTGTTTTTTACAGAATGTTGTTTTCACTTGATAATTTAATAATTTTAATATATCTTATTGTATTATGAATAAGAAAAGAATTATGAATATTAGTGAAAAATTAATATATAAAATAAAAAAAGTTAAAATTCTGATTACAGATATGGATGGAATTCATACAGATGGTTCCTATTATGTTGGCGATACTGGCGAATTCAAACGATTTCATGCTTCTGATGGTGCTGCGATTGTTACTGCAAGATATGCTGATTTACCGATTGCAATAATTTCAGGAAGAGCATCAGAATCAACAACAAGAAGATGTCGTGAGTTAAGCATTCCTGATTCTTTGGTATATCAAGGTTGTTTGAATAAGATGGAACCATATGAAGAAATATTAAAAAAATTTGATGTGTTAGATGAAAATGTTGCCTATGTTGGAGACGATTTGATAGATGAGCCATTGTTATTAAAAGCGGGCGTTTCTTTTTCTGTGCCAAATGCAAGATCTGAAATAAAAGAGATTGTTGATTATGTTACGAATGCAAAAGGTGGAGATGGTGCCGTTAGGGAAATTATTGAATTGATATTAAAAACACAAAATAGGTTTGAATTGGCATTAGATAATTTAAGAAATCGTTATAAAGAAAAGACAAAATAGATGAGTGATTTAATAAATATAGCCAAAAAAGCAATTGTTAATGAAATTGAAGCTTTAAGGGAATTACTGCCTCGTTTAGATAATAATTTTGAAGATGTCATAAATGCGATTTTACAGTGTTCGGGGAAAGTTGTGATTATTGGTATTGGAAAATCTGGGCACATTGGGAGAAAAATTTCATCTACTCTCTCTAGTACGGGAACACCGTCATATTTTTTACATCCTTCAGAAGCCATACATGGTGATATTGGAGTGGTTACATCGACGGATATTATTATTTTAATTTCAAATAGTGGTGAATCCGAAGAAATTATTAATTTAATTCCAGCAGTAAAAAAATTGGGTGTAAAAATAATTTCGTTAGTAGGGAATATGAATTCAACTATTGCAAAACAAAGCGATTATTTGATTGATGTTAGTGTGGAAAAGGAAGCTTGTCCACTTGATTTAGCACCTACTTCAAGCACTACAGCCACATTAGTAATTGGAGATGCAATCGCAATTGCATTATTGGAAGAAAAAAAATTCAAAAAAGAAGATTTTGCTTTACGACATCCTGGTGGTTTATTGGGTAAAAAATTATTGCTTACTGTAAACGATATAATGCATAAAGAAAAAATGATTCCATTGGTTAATGTAAACCAATCAACGAAAAAATTGATAATGGAGATGACTAGTAAGAAATTAGGAGTTGTTGGGATTGTTGATGATGAAAAAAAATTAGTTGGTATTGTAACTGATGGAGATTTGCGTAGAGGAATAGAAAAATTTAATAATATTTTCCAAGAGAATACAGATAAAATAATGGTAAAAAATCCAAAAACTATTGATAAAAATCTATTAGCAATTGATGCGTTAACGGTTATGGAAAAATATAATATAACATCTCTTTTTGTAATTGAAAATAAAAACTCAATGATTCCTGTTGGAATTATTCACATTCATGATATTTTAAAGGTGGGTATAAATTAATGGAAATTAAAAAACGAAAAACGATTTATAAAATATTATCACTTTTGCTAATGGTTGTTTTATTTTTGTCTTGTTATCCTGATTTAGAGGAATATAATTATTTAGTTGATCCAACTATTGTGGAGGAAGATTCTTTGAAATTGTTAGTAATAACAAAAAGTGGTAATCCACAGCAAGTTGTTGGTGATGTTTTTAAAACATTATTCAAAACATTTCAAACAATTAAAAGAAATAATCCAAGCATTGATGAAATTAGTTCATTAAGGGTTAGATGGGTAATAAAAGATGTTGAAGATCCATCAAATTGTTTGGTTCATTTTGGAGTACCAGTTCCTTCAAGTGTTGATTCTATTCCGGAAATTATTCGCAAAGAAAATCCCGAAGTGAAATTAGAACAATGGCATTATGGTACAACAGCGAAAATTTTACACATTGGTTCTTACGAAACAGAAAAGGAATCCATTGGTAAATTAGAAAAATACATTAAGGATTGTGGTTATTCTATAGTTTTAGGATATGAAGAAGAATTTTTGAGGGGTCCCGGTTTTTTTCTTGATGGTGATCCAGAAGAATACTATACAATTATTCGTTATTCTGTTAAAAAAGATGACACAATAATTCAGGATTCGTTAAAAAATGATTCTACTGATAGTTTGAAAGAAAAAAAGAAAAATTCATTATAAAAAATATTTTTGTTTATGCATACAAATCGTTATTTAAAATATTCTACAATAATTGTTATATTAATATTTTATTCTTGTACAGAAATTGCACAGGAAAAGTATGTAAATGATGCTAATATTCCCGATCAAGAAAGTTGGAATTCAACTACATCTATTTCAAGTGGTGGAATAAAAAAAGCAGATATATTTTCGGGACATTTGCTTAAACACGAAAGTTCTGGTGATATTTTGTTGGGCGATTCTGTTGGGGTGGATTTTTATAATAAACAGGGTGTACATGCCTCAATTCTTATAAGTGATAGTGCTGTAATTAATGAAAAAACACAAAATTTAAGAGCGATTGGGAATGTTGTTTTAATTTCTGACACAGGCTATGTGATGCATACAGACGAATTGGTTTATTATAGTGATGACGAAAGAATTTTTACAGAAGGTGAAATCGAATTATATTCGGCTAACGATACCCTTTATGGAACTGGATTCACGAGCGATGTAAAAATAGAAAATTGGACGATTACAAACCCACATGGTAAAACAATGCGAAAAATTAATAAAAATAAAAATTTGAAAGATTAACATTTAAAAAAAAGCAGAACAAATGGCAATTTTAAAAGCAAATAATTTAGTAAAAACATATGGGAAGAGAAATGTCGTTAACGATGTTTGTATTGAAGCCAATCAAGGTGAAATTGTTGGATTATTGGGACCTAATGGCGCTGGGAAAACAACAACTTTTTATATGATTACTGGAATGATTAGACCAAATTCTGGTGATATATATTTAGATGATAAAAAAATAACAAATGTTGCGATGTATCGTCGTGCACAATTGGGGGTTGGCTATTTGGCTCAAGAATCGTCAGTGTTTCGTAAATTAACAGTTGAAAACAATTTAAAATTGATTTTAGAAATGATGAAGCTTTCCAAAAAAGAGATACAAGAAGAGACCGATAGATTATTAGAAGAATTTAAAATTACTAAAATTAGAAAAAGTATTGCAGTTACTCTTAGTGGTGGCGAAAGAAGACGAACAGAAATTGCCAGAATATTAGCTTCAAAACCAAATTTCATTTTACTTGATGAACCCTTTGCAGGTATTGATCCAATCGCTGTTGAAGATATTCAAATGATAATCAAAGATTTAAAAAAGAAGGGAATTGGTGTTTTTATTACTGATCATAATGTTCATGAAACATTATCAATAACGGATAGATCGTATTTGTTGTTTGAGGGTAAGATCCTTAAGGAAGGAACTGCTGAATTTTTGGCAAATGATCCAGATGCAAAACGATTATATCTTGGTGAAAAATTTACTTTGGATAGATATTGATAATAAAAGAAAAAAACAAAATTAAATAAAATGAAATTAACCCAAAAACAGATTCAAACACAAAAGTTATTACCAAAACAAATTATTTTTGCTAAATTGGTTCAATTGCCAACATATCGTTTAGAAGAAGCAATTGAAAATGAATTGGAAGAAAATCCTGTTTTAGAAATTGATTATGATGCAACAAAATCTAAACAAGATGAGAGTAAAGTAAAAAAAGATGACGATGGAATAGGTAAAGATGAAGAACAATTTTTTAATTGGGAAGATATTTATAGTTCCGAAGGTTCAAATGATTTTAAACCAGTTTCAACTTATGATGCAAGTGCAACAGAAAAACATATTATTCAAGCAGAAAAGAAATATTTTATTGATGACTTATTAGATCAAATATATAGGGCTGGCTTAGATGATGATGAAATACAAATTGCAGAAGAATTAATTGGTGATTTAGATGAATCTGGTTATTTATCAACACCACCAGAAAATATTGCATATAAATTAGATATTCCTGTAAAGACAATTAAAAAAGTTTTGAGTATTGTTCAAAAATTAGATCCAATCGGCATTGGTTCTAGAAATTTACAAGAATGTTTATTGTTACAAATTACCGAGAGAGGTGAAAAACCATTTGTTGCGGAAATCATTAAAAATTATTTTGATGAATTTGCTAATCATGATTACGAAAAAATCATGAAATCATTGAGGATTTCAAAAGAAGAGATGAAATATGCAAAAGATACGATAGGAAAATTAAATCCAAAACCCGGATATATTGATAGTGAATTTTCAAATCATTATATTTTACCCGATTTGATTGTTACAAAAGTAAATGGTGAGTTTGTAACCAGACACAACGATTCGCATATACCGGAATTACATCTTTCAAAAAAATACCAAGAAATGCTTGTGAACAGGGATAAATTAGATAAGAATACGGCAGAATATTTAAAAAGCAAATTAAATTCCGCTTCTTGGTTTATTGAATCCATACTTCAACGAAGAAACACTATGCTTAAAGTAATGAATGCTATAATTGAAGAGCAAAAAGATTTTTTTATGGGGCAGGGTGAAAACTTAAAGCCAATGAAATTAAGT
Organism: Fidelibacterota bacterium; assembly: GCA_029931905.1. Taxonomy (GTDB): domain Bacteria; phylum Fidelibacterota; class Fidelibacteria; order Fidelibacterales; family Fidelibacteraceae; genus TCS52. The sequence continues at coordinate 1,679 of JAOZRH010000025.1, read as the reverse complement.
GATATTGCCGAGAAAATTGAGATGGATATATCTACGGTATCGCGAGTTACTAACGGTAAATATGTACAAACACCAATAGGACTTTATGAATTAAAATATTTTTTTACAGAAGGGCTTCAAAAAAAAGATGGTAATTTTGTATCTCGTAATAAAATTATGGAAAAATTAAAAGAGATAATATCAAATGAAAATAAGAAGTCACCATTAAAGGATGAAGATTTGGCAATAATAATGGGAGACAATGGATACAATGTCGCAAGAAGAACAATATCAAAATATCGTAAAATAATGAATATACAAAATGCAAAATTAAGACGGGAAATTTAATTATGGAGAAAATAAGAAGCACAACAGTGTTAGGAATTCGATTGAATGGAAAAGTGGCGATTGCCGGAGATGGACAAGTAACAATGGGAAATACAGTTATGAAATCTGGTGCCAAAAAAGTTAGAAAAATATATAATGATAAAATATTAGCTGGATTTGCTGGTTCAAGTGCAGACGCATTTACATTATTTGAGAAGTTTGAAAAAAAACTAAATGAATTTAAAGGCGACTTAACAAGATCGGCGGTAGAATTAGCTAAAGATTGGCGATCAGATAAATATCTTAGAAAATTAGAAGCACTTTTAATTGTTATGGATGGTAACGCTGGCTATATAATTAGTGGTACAGGTGATGTGATAGATGCAGATGATGATATTTATGCAATTGGTTCTGGAGGACCTTATGCTTTAGCTGCTGCAAGAGCATTAAAACAGAATACAAAACTAAATGCCTGTAAAATTGCTAAATTATCTTTAGAAATAGCGGGTTCTATATGTATTTATACTAATACAAATATCGTAACTTTGGAGTTAGAATAAACAGAATAAATGATTTTTTTACTTGTTTAGTATAAGAAATATTCATATTATATTAAATAGTATTATATCATAGAATAATGTTGTTATATCATATGCTTAAAAGAAAGTCAAACTGGAGAAAATAAAATAGGGTTAATGGGAAAAAACAATAAAATCAAAGAAGGAATAATTCAAATCTTTTTAGTAATCGTTGTTTAAAGGAGAGAGATGGAATCTTATCAATATTGGATGTTAGATGAATATGCATTTAGAGAAAACGCAGAGTCTAAATATTTTTATAAAAGTTTACACCATCAAGAAGCATTGGATCGATTAAATTATGTTGTAGAATCTAAAAATATGGGAATGGGATTGTTGACTGGTGAAATTGGTGCTGGAAAGACAATGACGCGAAATGTTTTTATTGATACTATAGTTGATGATGCTATGAATTATGAGTATGCCGTTATGGAAACTGCAGATTTTAGTTTTGTTGATATTCTTTCTGATATTATTAGCCAATTATGCCATTATAATGCATCTGAATTACCACAAACAAAATACAAATTATACAATATTTTTAAAGAATATCTTGAAAGTAAAATAATTCCATTTGATAAGAAGGTTGTTATTATTCTTGATGAGGCACAGAAAATTAGTAAATCAGTTTTAGATGCATTAAAAGATCTTACTAATATTGTATATGATAATGTTTCGGTTGTAACAATTATTCTTGTTGGACAACCAGAGCTAAAAGATAAAATAAAGTCGTTACCTCAGGTTGATCAGCGTATTAGTCTAAAATATCACATTGATTATATGAATTTGGAAGAT
>JAOZRH010000136.1 GCA_029931905.1 Fidelibacterota bacterium | reverse complement strand
GGCTTTTTTTGCTTTTATTTTTTCTTGGATTGTTAGAACTCAACATTTTCAAATTGTTTTTTATGCAGTTATGTTTTTGTTTTTTCTGTTTATTTATCCATTCATTGATATATTAATTAAGAAAAATTTCAAAGAAGCAGGTGATTTATTTTTGAAATTTATTGTGGCTATCATTTTTACAATTATTATTTCGGCACAACCATTTTTAAGTATTAAAGAATATACTCCATATTCGACAAGAGGTGGAAATGCCGTTGAAATTGGTCACGAGCAAAAAAGTTCAGAAAAGGCGAAAGGCGTTAGTTTTGAATATGCAACAAGATGGTCATTATCACCAAAAGAAACGATAACTTTTTTTATACCTAGATTTTTTGGTGGAATTTCAGGCGAAGAATATTCAGGGAAAAAATATCCGCATTTAAAAGGTAAAACAGTTCCAGGATATTGGGGTGATATGCCATTTACACAAAGTTATGAAACAATGGGAATAATTTTGTTTCTATTTGCAATTCTTGGCTTTATTGTTTACAGAAAAGAGAAATTTGTAATTGGTCTGGCAAGTTTTATTTTGTTTTCCGTTTTGCTTTCTTTTGGACGACATTTCGCAGTATTTTACAAACTATTTTTCTACTATATGCCATATTTCTCAAAATTTCGTGCTCCAATGATGATGTCATCAATGACATTTCTTTCAACTTTTATTATGGCAGGATACGGTTTAAAGGCATTAATTTATAAAATAAAAGAAAAAGATATTAAATGGGTGCTCGGTATATTTATGGGTGCATTTGTTTTTGTGGCTTTGTTGTTGTTAATTAGTAATTCATTTAGTTTTGTTAAAGATAGTGAAATTGGACAGTATAAGGGACAAACCTTATCGATGATAAAAAACATTCGAAAAGAAATGTTAATACAAGATGGAATAAAAGTGTTGGCATTAATTGCTATTGTTGGTGGAGCGATTTTTGGATTTGTAAAGAAAAAAATTAAACTCGTTGGGTTTGTTATTATTATTTTTATTGCCGTATTCTTTGAATTGTTTACAATTTCAAATTATGCTTATAAAAAAATGGAATTGAATAATAAAAAAAGATTGGAGAGAAGAGTATTTGTTGATTCAGATATTACTCGTTTTTTAGAATCGCAACCAAAAACTTCCAGAGCAATGGTACTTGGTCAAGATGCTAATTATTATGCTTATTATTATCCTTTGTTGAGTGGGTATAGTGCAATAAAAATGCAGAATATTCAAGATATTCGTGAGCATTGTTTATATAAAGCCGACACAAAATATGGAATAAATTGGAATGTGTTGAATATGTTAAATGCTAAATGGATTATTGCCCAAGGAAGAATTGAAGAAGACTTTTTAGAACCAATATCTGCCGATCAGAAAAGAAAAGAAATTTTACATAAAAATATGAATGTTTTACCAAAAGCTTGGTTTATTAAAGATATAAAATCTTTTGAAAGTGATGAATCTATAATCAAGTATATGAATAAAAAAGAATTTTCACCAGAAACTGAAGCATTAATAATTGAAAATGATTTGAATAATATTCAAAATGAATATAGTGGAACTGGAGAAATTAAATTTGTTGATTATAACCCTAATATGCTTAAATTTCATATTAATACGAGTGAAAAACAGTTTATGGTTTTGTCTGAAATTTATTATCCACTTGGTTGGACTGCAAAAATAGAAGATAAGGAATTACCTATTGTTAAAACAAATTTTTTACTTAGAGGAATTGAAATTCCGGCGGGTGAAAATGATTTAATAATTGAATTTAAACCAAAAACATATTTAAGAAATCTGAAAATTATTTGGTTCGGGAATATAATAATAATTTTGATATTGTTATCTGCTGGATATCCAAAAATTAAAAAATATGTGATTGATTTTAAAAATAAAAAATGAAAAAAGTATTAATTATTACATATTATTGGCCTCCAGCTGGTGGACCAGGAGTTCAGCGAGTTGTTAAATTTGTAAAATATTTATCACAATTTGGTTGGCAACCGATAATTTTAACTGTTAAAAATCCAAGTAGTCCAACAGATGATAATAGTTTAATATCACAAATTCCACAAAATTGTAAGGTATATAAGACAGATACATTTGAACCGTTCAATTTATATAAAAAAGTTACGGGTAAAAAATCAAATGAAAAAATTCCAAAAAATATTTTAGAAAAACGAGACAATGAAAAGATTATAGATAAATTTGCAAGATGGATTAGAAGTAATTGTTTTATTCCAGATGCAAGACTTGGTTGGATTCATAATTTAAAAAAAGAAGGAATGAAAATAATTGAAAATGAAAAACCCGATATTATTTTTAGTACTTCCCCGCCACATTCATTGCAAATTGGGGCAAAAAAACTCGCTAAAAAATCAGGATTGAAATGGGTAGCAGATTTTAGGGATCCGTGGAGCGAAGCATACTGGCTGCAGGAGTTAAAGCAGAGTAAGTTATCGAAAAATATTAATAAAAGATTAGAAAAATCAGTATTAAAAAATTCAGATTCTATTTCTACAGTTAGCACAGGAGTTGTAGAAATGTTTAGGCAAAAAGTAGATAATAATTATAATATTATTCATAATGGTGCAGATAATATTTCTTCTTCAAAAATTAAAACTGATAAATTTATAATATTATTCCTTGGTAGTTTGGGTAAATATCATCAAATAGAGAGCTTATTAAAGGCAATAAATTCGTTATCTAACGATATCAGAGAAAAAATAGAATTAAAATTTGTTGGGAAAGTTTTTGATGGATATCTAAAAATATTCGATAAACAGAAAGGAATAAATATTACAATTAGTGATTATTTACCTTTTAATGATGCAATGAATTTAGCAAAAGAGGCATCTGTTTTGTTTAATCCGATTCCCAATAGTTCTTATTCAAAAAGTATGATAGGTGCAAAAACTTATGATTATTTGAGTTTAAGAAAACCAATTTTAGTGTTAAGTAAAGAGGGAAATGCAATTGAAAAGATTTTAAACGAAACGGAAAGTGGAAAATGTTTTAAATTGGATGATGATTTAAAAATTAAGGAATTTATTTTAAAATATTATAAAATTTGGACGGAACAAAAATTTGTAATACTTGATAATGAAAATAAATTAGAAAAATATACTGCTAAATATAATGTAGCAAAATTGGTTAAAATATTTGATGAAGTATTGGGAAATAAAGTTAAATGAATATTAAAAAAACATTATTTATGTTGAAAAAAATTAAGCGAGATATAAAAGCGTCAAATGATACATATAAAATCCCATCAAATATTACATCGCAAAAATTAGAGAAATATTATTTTGATTTCCAAGAAAAACGAATTTCAAAAGGAAAAGATCAAGCTCTTATTGATAAATTTGATGAAAATGGTATTCCAATAAATAAAACATATATTGATGTAACAGATAAAGATTTCGTATATTTCCCAATTTCAATTGGTCAAATGGGATTATCGATTTTTCATACTTATTTGGAAACAAAATCAGATAAAGACAAAAATCGTTTTTTAAAATTTGTTGATTGGTATTATAATAATGCAGAAGTTGATGAAGATTTAGGAGTTCGTTGGATGACTGATGTATCCTTGCCACAGTATCAAAATCTCGGTCCGTGGCAATCTGCATTTTCACAGAGTCGCGGAATTTCTATTTTACTTCGTGGTTATCAATTAACTGGAAAAAAGAAATATTCAAAAATGGCAGAGAAAGCATTAATATCTTTCACTAAATCTGTTGAAGAAGGTGGAGTAACTTCTTTTACAAAATGGGGACCGTTTTATGAAGAATATTCAGCTTCAGTTCCAACATTAGTATTAAATGGTATGATTTTTTCATTATGTGGTATTTATGATTTTGTTAGAGTTTTTCCTGAAAATAAATTAGCAAAAAAAATATTTGATGATGGAATTGAAACATTAAAAAATATTTTACCTGAATATGATATGGGATATTGGTCAAAGTATAATTTATGTGAAGCAAATTTTTATCCAAAAGTTGATCCAGCAACAATAGGATATCAACGATTACATATTACACAATTAGAAATGCTTTATAAGTTGACTGGAGAAGAAATATTTAATAATTATATAATGAAATTTGAAAAGCAAATAAAATTTGTAAATATTTTAAGAATGTATTTTGTTAAATATAAAGCATTAAAAAAATTAAAAAGGGTATAAAATGGTAAATAAAGATAATATGATAAATATTTTTGGTATAAAAGATACAATAGGATATTTTAGACTTAAAAAATTAATGGAGAAAAGATGAAAAAAATTATTTTAATTTGTGTTATATTTTTGTTAGTTGTTAAAATGTTTGCAATGGAAGTAAAGTTTTCTGCTGATTCTCGTGTTCACCCAAGGTATGATTTGAAACGATATTATGATAGTTCTGGAAATGAAACAACGAAATATGGAGATTTTTATTGTTTTTATCGTATTAGATTAAATATGTCCGCAACGATTGGTGAGGGATATTTTTTGAAATTACAATTGGCTCATAATTCACCAGCTTATCTTATAACAATGGCAAATGGTAGTTCTTTACCGCACACACTTTCAGATTATTCTGCACAAGCTCCTGCGGTTCATTTTACACAAGTATATTTTGGAAAATTTGGTGATAATGGTTGGCAAGTTGGACGAGTTCCAATAAAAGGAAATTCAATGCTTGATATACATTATTATCCTAATATTGTGCTAGATATTCCATTTTTAATTTTCAACAATAATGCAATTACAGGTGGAAAATTTAATTTGAAAATAGGAAGTGGTAGTTTGAATGGTTTTGTATCTATAGATAAAAATAATTTAAATTACTCACAGGAAGTTGAAATAATAATTCCAGCAGATACTGCGATTCAATTTATATTGAATGAGAATAACGGAAATATTATTCCAGATACTACAATAACACCAGAGCATACAACTGGAGGGAAGGAAACAAATAATGATGGTTATACTTTTGGAACATTTTATGAAATGAAACTCGGTAAATTTACAGTTTCACCAAATTTTTTGATAAGTAGAAACAAAACAACTCAAAATCCAATAACTATTGGAACTGATTTATCTTATGAATTAGGAAAGTATAATTTATTTGGTGGATTTGGATATACTAAATGTGATGATGACGATAATAATTATACGGGATATATTTTTAGAATTGGCTTGAAAGGAAAGATAGGTCCAGGTAATTTAAATTATTATTATGATATTGCTCAGATTGATAATGAAGATGATAATGTAAATGACTATTCATATTTTTGGCTTCATTATGCTATAGATATTGTTAATACGGACTTGGGAAAAATATCAATAGCACCTACTTGGAGAAGGTATGTAAAAAGTATTGATAATAATAAAAATTATTCAAGAGATATGTTTGAAATAGTTTTAAATATAAAATTAAATTAATAAATACATTTCAAAACTATCGTGTCTTTATTTTCAGTTAAGAATTATAAAAAAATGTAAATAAAATATTTTTTATTTGCATTTTAAAAAACAATCATTATTTTATTGAGTAAGAAAATTACTCATAAAGAAAAAATATGATTGAAAATTTAATAACATCAAAGACAAAAATAAAACTATTACTCA
>JAOZRH010000287.1 GCA_029931905.1 Fidelibacterota bacterium | reverse complement strand
ACTGGAGCAGAATTAGAAACTCTTACTAATGGATCGAATGCGGATGCGCTTCATACACATTCTGGTGGTAGTGGAGGAGGAATTGAACATATAGATATTCGTCCTGATTCAATGAGATTAGATGATGTTAGTACTGGTTCAGATGAAGGAACTGCTTTTAATATTGTTTCATGTATTGATTTTATTAATACATCCGATGGCGCAATATGGTTTTCATTTAAATTTCCAGATTCATGGCTTACTACAAGTAATATTAGATTTACTATTCAATATAATTGTAATGGAGTTGATAATTCGAAGAATATTCGTATTAATACTCAAGCATGGGCTGTAAATAATGGAGCAACTCCTAATGTTGGCGCACCTAATGATAGTAATATTGATAATATTCCCACTTCAGCTGGTAATACAAATATTTTAACTGATTTAGTTCTTTCTAATGGAATAGTTAATTCAGGAAATTTAGGAGCTAGCACAAGTACTATTATGGTTAAAATGACTAGGGAATCTACTAATGGTGCTGATACTTATACTGGAACTTTTCAGATCATTGCCGTTCAAGTTGATCAACCTTAAAAAATAAATATTTATTGGAGATTTAAAAATGACAAAATTTTATATTAAATATAGTCCTGCACGTCGTGGTCTTACTGGAACCGAATATTTACCTCAGTTTCTTGATGAATATTATCCTGGTGTTACTTTTAATGGGGTATTATCAGATGGATTTATTCATTATGGTATTCTTAGTGGTACTGGTGATCTTTTTTCTGATTCTTTAACAACTTTACCTGGAAGATTTTCAATAGTTCGTTTACATGAAACTGAATTTATTGGTATGTGTTTTAAATTATATAATCCTCTTCCAGCTGAAGATGGTTTTCCTGATCCTCCTACGTTTGTTGAATTTATGGCAAATATTGGTATTACAACTACAGATGCTGAAGCTTTAGAAGCTTATAAACTTTCAAGATGTGGTCAGTTTAAAGAAATTAGTAAAAGAAAATGTGATGATGATAATGATGGTATTGCGGATCTTGCAAAATGTGTTACTCTCCTTCAGGGTCATTATTCAAATTTAACTGGTGCTAATAAAACTCAAGTTGATAATGATTTAGCTTCTCTTATGGCTATTTATCCAGAACAAACTTGTATTGATGCATTTCATAAGATGATTCATGATGTTCTTCTTGGAAGACTTGCTGGTTATTATAATGCAAAAGTAGCTGTGATGTCCGCGACAGATATTGCTGGTATTGATGCAGTAACATACGAATAAAATATTTACATAGACAGATAGTATTTTTTTTCTCTTTCATTACTACTGTTGACTCAGGGTTAAATTTAAATTATATTGATTTAGATTTAACCCTGTTTTAAATAATCTTATTTATATTTTAAGGATTTAATATTATGGGTATTATAGTACCAAATAGAAAACAAGGACCTGAAAGTGTTCAAGAGGTTCAGCCGAGCAATTTATCGGCTGGAACAACTTGGTACGATACTGGAACAAGTACATTAAAAATTTCAAATGGGACTGCATTCGGAGATTTTTCTGAT
>JAOZRH010000135.1 GCA_029931905.1 Fidelibacterota bacterium | reverse complement strand
GAAGAAGGTTCAACGACTATCCCGAAAGGGAGTACACTCAAGCGAGTGGAAACGGAGAACACCTTTAGTAAAGTATAATAAGAAAAAATGATAAATATAAATCGTTTTATATTAAATATATCATATCCAGGAGACAATATTAATTTATGTTGAGAATGGAAACATATTTAAATTAAAAACTAAAGGTGATGATATAGTCTGGTCTATATAGAGATATATAGAAGTAACAAATTAGCGATTTGTTGCGCAACATAACGCATGATGGTGATGCATATGCAGTAATAGCTCTTTTCTCGAAAGAAGCGACAAAAGAAGCTAAAGAAAAAATGCATCCTGTTCACTCAAAATCAATGTGGACAAGTGTCACAAATATTACTAAAAATAATTATTCTATTGAAATGGATGCAGCAACAGCGATTTATAAAGCTACTAGGAGATAGATTATGAAAGCAATGCATGAAAATTTTATGGGTTCAATGACTCGTGATGGAATTAATATGAGTGATGGATTAGATCGTAAAATATCTAAAAATGCAGGAAATGAACAAAGTGAATATTCATATGCTGCTAAGGCTCCTAAAATAGATGCTGATGGATTTTTTTATAAATTTTGTAAAACAATGCGTCCTGAACAACAAAAAATTGTTGGTGCATTAAAATCAAAACGTGATGTTTTTATAAATATGGGAGCAGGTGGAGGTAAAACACAACCAATCTTTTGTTATTGGTTAAATGATATTCTTGGTTTAAATGTTATAATGGATCAAAAAACCCCAGGAATAAAAGCAGAAGCTGAATGGACAATACTTCAGTTAATTAAATTAAGAAATATAGAATGGCCGAAACTTTTATTTCTAGTACCAACACGAGCATTAGCGGACCAATCTGTACGTGATTTTCAAGATGCAATTAAAGATTTAATGATACAATATTTTATTAAAATTATAAATAATTATTATAATACAGACCATAAAGGTAAACAACAATCAATTAAATCTAATAAATATGATCTTGATTATAATAATAGACAACATATGAATCATTTAGAAACATTTTTAAATGAAATAAGTAGTATTAATAATACACTAAATCAACTTTGTAAAAACTTTCGTTTCAACGTTAGAAAATTTTATGGTAATTATAATAATGAACAATTTAAAGATTTTATTAAACCACAATTTTTTGATCAATTAAAACTTCATATAATTGAACATGTTGATCGTACTGCACATAATTTAATATGTAAACGTGATGGTGAAGGTACTGTTGGTGGTAGACCAGAAAATGCACTTGTAACTGTTGCTATTTATCAATCAGCTCCTGGAGTTATTGAAACTTTAATTAAAAATAATTTAAAATTAATTGTATGTGATGAAGCACATCAGTTACAAAATTCAACCGCCGATTTAAAAGATATTAAAGAAAAGACAGCAAATCAAATCGCAACTGGATTATATAAAACTTTAAATAATATCAAAGGTAAAAAAGTTCAATTAGTATTTTTAACTGGAACAATTCATCCAAATGCAGTTTCAAATATAACAACATATCTTCAGAAATGTTATGATCGTAACTTTATTAATTTAAAACCATTTAGATCAAAAAATACAACACCAATTAATTCAGTAGTTGATCAAAAATTAAGTAATCCAAGTAGTTGGGTTCCATTATTACAAAGACATATATCACAAAATGATTATGGAATAGGTTTTATTTTATATTCTAAAAAATTAATTAGACAATTATGTGAAAAACTATTAGCTAAAACAGGTACATTTAATAAATCTGGACAAATTAATAGAGAATTTAAAAGAACACAAATAATTCATACACAGGATTTAAAAACTGATTTAACTGGAATAGGTAAACAAATAGAAGATAAATTTTTAAGACAGTGTGTTGCGAATGGATTTGCATTTTTTGATGGTAGTATAAATAATAATGATAAAAGTATTGTTTCAAAATTATTTATGGATAAACAAATTGCAGTAGTTATTGCAACAGATGGTCTTGGTGTAGGAATGAATTTAGCAATTCAAACTTTATATTTACCTACAAATAAAAAGTGGAGTAGTACTGCAAATCAAATGGATACAGTTCCACATAGAGATTTAGTTCAATTAGTTAATCGAGTTGGACGTGGTAAATATCCAGTTGGATATATTCATACTACAAAAGAAGATTTAACACTTATTGATCAGGCGATCATTGCTAATCCAGATACATTTCCTGATGTTAAAGCAATAGAACATTTTAAATGTGGTTCTATACTTGGAGCTAAATATTTTAATTCATTATTTTTTACTATAACAAGTTGGTATAATATATATAAAGATTTAGATAAAAGATTTTAACGGCAAAATTAATGGAGAATATAAATGACAATTATTAATCGTATAATTGAATGGAATAAAAAGAGAAATATACCTAGAACTTTTATTAAAGAAAAAGAAATAGCTCATATAACTGAAGAAATAACAGAAATACTACGTTCAAATTCAATTGAAGGTAATATTGATGGTTTTGCAGATATTATGGTTTATATTATTGGTGCAATTTGGAAAATGAAATATGATCCTGAATTAGTTATGGAAGAAGTACTTAAACATATTGAAAGTCGTAAAGGTAAATGGGATAATGAAATTAATAAATGGGTAAAAGAAGAAAGTAATATATATTATCCAGATTTTAAGAAATGTATTAATCTAGAATAATATTTTATGCAATATAGAACTCCTTAATTTTTAAGGAGTTCTCTTTTATTTTTAAAGAAAGTTTTTCATAAATTATATAGAAATAATATAAATATAATTCAATTTTTAATAATTAAACATGGAGGCGTAAATTGTCTGATAAATCAAATATAGATTTACAAGAAGAAATTTTAGAGCTTGATCCTTATCAAGGAATTAATTTTATAAAAACAAAAGCACAAATAAATGACATTAAAGGTAATGTTATTTTTGAATCGGATGTTATATTTCCAGATTTTTTTAATGAAAATGATATAAATATTGTTGCATCAAAATATTTATGTAATGAAGCAAAACGAAAAGAAACTTCATTAATACAAATGATCGATAGAGTTAGTGATCAAATAACTTTATGGGGTAAAAAAGAAAATTATTTTAAAACTATTGAAGAAGAAAAATTATTTAACTATAAATTAAAAAAATATCAAGTATATCAATATGTTGCATTTAATTCTCCAGTTTATTTTAATGTTGGTTTAAAAGAAAATGCTCAAGCTAGTGCATGTTTTATTTTAGGAATTGAAGATAACATGGATTCAATTACAGAAACTGGAAAACTTGAAGCTAAAATATTTAAACAAGGTTCTGGATCTGGAATTAACTATAGTCCACTTCGTTCAACTTATGAAACTGTTAAAGGTGGAGGATTTGCATCTGGACCTGAAAGTTTTCTTCAATGGCATGATTCACAAGCTGGAGTTGTTAGATCTGGTGGAACTTTGCGTCGTTCAGCAAAACTTGCGTGTATTAATATGGATCACCCAGATGTTGAAAGTTTTTTATTTTGTAAAGAAAGAGAAGAAGAAAAATTAAATATTTTACGTGAAGCAGGATTACAACCTAAACAAGGACATGATTTATCAGATGATGTTTATTTTCAAAATACAAATATTTCGGCTCAAGTTCCAGATAGTTTTATGGAAGCAGTTGAAAATAATGATGAATGGTGGACTAAATATGTAACAACAGGTAAACGTCATAAAAAATATGATGCTAAACAATTATTAACCAAAATATCAGAACTCGCATGGAAAACCGCAGATCCAGGCATTCAATTTTATGATAATATCAACAATATGCACACTTGTAAATCAAGTGGTAATATTGTCTCAAGTAATCCTTGTTTGCCAGCATGGGCACCAGTACTAACTCCAAATGGATATAAACATTTTATTGATGTTAAAAATGAAATCAATATAAATGGTAATTCATTACAATGTAGTCAAGTTATTAAAACAGGTTCAAATAGAGATGTATATGAAATTGAATTAAAAAATGGTATGACTTTATCAGCTACAAATAATCATCAAATAACAACAAGTATGGGTGATAAACAATTAAAAGATTTAAAACATACAGATATGATCAAAATGAATTATAAAAAAATAAATTTTGATTTAGATGAAGATGATTATAAAAGAGGATTTTTAGCAGGTTATTTATATGCAGACGGATCATTTATTAATTGTAGTGATGGTAGACAATATATTTCTTTTTCATTAGGAAATGCAGAGTTTGATTATGAACAATCAATTATTGATTTAATAAAAACATATGTTACTGAAAATATTGAATTTAAACCTCACTATCAAAAACCAGATACATGTAAAGTATTGTCGATTCATAAAAAAAAATATGTAAACTATATTGTAAAAAATATTATGATGTGTGATGATAAGTATGATATTGATATTTTTAAAAATTCAATATCATATCAAAAAGGTTTTGTTGAAAGTATGTTTTCATTTGATGGGTATGTTACAAATTATAAATATACTAAATTAGTTGGAGTAACTCAATCTGGAATAAAAGGATATAATATTCTTAGACAAATGCAATTAGTATTAGCATCTCTAGGAATATATAGTAATTTAACAATTAAAAATAACAAAACTAATAAATATGGACGAAATAATGATGTTTCATATGGTTTAACTGTTAATGATATTTACACGTTCAACGAACAATTTAAATTATGGAGTAAGAATAAACAAAAAAGAATCAATGATATTGTTTCAATTCCTAAAAAACATCCAACAAGAATTACTAATCTTAAAAATTATCAACCAATAGTTAGTATTCAAAAAATTAGTTGTGAAGATGTTTATGATATAAATGTACCTGAAGGTAATCATTTTGTTGCCAGCGGAATAGTTGTTCATAACTGTTCCGAATATCTCTTCTTAAATAACTCTAGTTGTAATTTAGCATCGATTAATTTACTTAAATTTATTAAACAAAATCAAAATGATGAATTTTCATTTGATATTGATACATTTGTTGATGTTATAAAAACAATTTATTCTGCTCAAGATATGCTTATTAATAATGTAAGTTATCCTAATGAATTAATAGAAAAGAATAGTCATGAATTTCGACCAATAGGAATGGGATATTCAAACCTTGGTGCAACACTTATGTATCTTGGATTTCCTTATGATAGTAATGAAGGGCGGGAAATTGCAGCTTGTTTTACTGCTCTGCTTCAAGGGTATGCACTAAAAACAAATAAAGAATTAGCTGATGAACATAAACCATTTAAACATTTTGAACTCAATAAAGAATCTTTTTATGATGTATTATCAACACAATTAAATTCAGCCGAAATTTTATGTGATAATATGGATGAAGATCAAGATCATTTTATTTATATATTAAAATCTGAAGTTGAAGATATTTGGTCACAAATTGAAGAATATGATATAGATAAAGATTCTTTTCGTAATGCACAAAGTACTTTACTTGCGCCGTGCGGTACTGTGAGTTCTCTAATGGGTTGTGCGACAACAGGAATTGAACCAGAGTTTTCTCTAGTCAGATATAAACGTTTGTCTGGTTTAGATGGTGCAACTTTAACTTATACTAATACTGTTTTGAAATCTGCATTACAAAATCTTATATGTTCAAATCGTGAAGTTAATGATGCTATTGAACAAATTAAATTAGATGGTCATGTTGATAATGTTGAAGT
>JAOZRH010000134.1 GCA_029931905.1 Fidelibacterota bacterium | reverse complement strand
CTGTAGAATATAATGAAGCAGGAATGAAGATTTTGCATTCACATAAGGGTGCAAGTTATGGAGGAATTGTTTATCCATGTGATCAATCAATTAAAAAAAGTTATGATATTGTAAAGGGGTTGATAAAATATGCAAAAACAGAGAATTTTAATAAAATAATATTAACTCCGCCACCTGTGATTTATAATAAAAAAATGACAAATTATATTGAATTTGCATTAATAAAAAATAATTTTTCATATTTAAAAAGGGAAATATCATCAACTTTATTATTGGAAAATACAATTGAAAAAAATGTTGAAAAATTTAAACAAACTTCAAGAACTGCATTCAGAAAAGCGGAAAAAATGGGAGTTGAAATTCGTATAAGTGATGATTATGAAAAATTTTATCAAATATTAAAAAGTAATTTAAAAATTCGTCATAATGTTCAACCAACACATTCATTAGAAGAATTGAAAAAACTTGTGGAAATTTATCCAAAAAGAATTCGGCTTTATGGAGCATTTTATAAAAATATAATGGTCGCTGGAACTGTAATGTTTGATGCAAATAAATTCGTTACACTAGCTTTTTACATTTCTCATGATGAAGAATATCAAGAATTTAGAGCTGTAAATTTGCTGTTTAAAGAGATAATCGAAGACAGTATTAAACGAAAATTTAAATATCTGGATTATGGAATTTTTACTGTAAACATGGAACCAAATTTTGGACTTGCTCG
This sequence comes from Fidelibacterota bacterium, assembly GCA_029931905.1. Lineage (GTDB taxonomy): Bacteria > Fidelibacterota > Fidelibacteria > Fidelibacterales > Fidelibacteraceae > TCS52. The sequence continues at coordinate 5,010 of JAOZRH010000134.1, read as the reverse complement.
TTTTAAAGAATCATTTGGCGCTAACGGAATTTTCAGAGATACATTTACAATCGATTTAAAATAAGGAACAATGAATTTGAGTCAAGAAATCAAAAAACTTGGTAAACATACACTTATTTATGGTCTTGGTTATGTTTTAACGCGACTAATTCCATTTTTATTAACTCCATTTTATACTAATGTTTTTCAATCAACAGAACAATATGGAATAATTGTCCTAGTATTTACAGATATTGCATTTATGAATGTTGTTTATCGTTATGGAATTGATTCGGCATTTTTGAGGTTTTTCTCGAAGAAAAAAAGTGGGTTTAGTCAAAATGCAGTTTTTAATACAGCAACAACTTCATTGATTTTCACTGGAGCAATATTTTCTACTTTAATTTTTATTTTTTCAAATTCTATCGCATCTGTTCTTCCTGGGCTTGATGGATATGGCTTATTTATCAGATATGCATCAATAATTTTATTTTTGGATACTTTTATAGCAATTCCATTACTTTATCTCAGAATGAAAAATAGATCGATAGTTTTTATGTCGATTATGATTGCTAATGTATCCATCAATTTCATTTCAAATATTATCTTAATTGGATATTTTAAGTGGGGAATTGAGGCCGCTTTTATTAGTAATATTATTGCGTCATTTTTCAGTTTTTTTATTTTAATACCACTTACATTAAAAAATATTACATTCAACTTTTCTTCGAAATTATGGAAAAAAATGATGCGATTTGGAACACCATTTATTTTTAGTGGAATAGCTATTATGGTGTTAGAATTGATTGGAAGAAATATGTTAGAAATTTATACGGATACGGCAACACAAGGGATTTATTCGGCAGGATATAAGCTTGGAATATTTATGTTAGTAATTGTAACGGCTTTTAAATTTGCTTGGCAACCTTTTTTTCTTAATAAAGATAAGGATCCAAAAGCACCCGAGTTGTTTTCAAAAATATTAACTGTGTTTTCCTTTGTTATGGTTAGTGCTTTTTTGATTTTAAGTATTTTTATACACAATATCATTACATTTGACTTTTTTGGTTTATTTACATTGCTTGGAAAAAATTATTGGAGTGCTGAACCCGTTGTTCCGGTTATTCTTGCTTCATATATTTTTCTTGGATTTTATATTAATTTTCAACCGCCAATATTTTTTACTGAACGCACTTGGGTTTTTCCATTTATTACCGGTTCTGCTGCGATTTTGAATGTTATTCTGAATATAATCTTAATACAAAAATTTGGTATGATTGGATCGGCTTATTCTACACTATTTTCATATTTATGGATGGCTGGATTGACTTATTTTATTGTACGAAAATGGTATTATATTCCTTATCAATGGAAAAAAATATTTGGAATTTTTATGAGTGGTGGTTTTGTTACCTTTCTATTTTATTTTTATTCTGTAGAAAATATCTTACTAAAATTATTATTAGTGTTATTGTTCTTTACACTTGTTTTTGGATTTAGAATTTTATCTATTAAGCAATTATTAATTTTGGCTAAAATAAAGAAAAACAATAATTAATTTAAAAAACTTATATATGAGAAAAAAACATGTTAGAGAAAAAATATAAAAAATCACTTAAACAAACTTTACCTATTTTTATATTTTATATAATATTCATAACTCTATGGATATTTATTGATATTTATAACAGTGGTTTTGTAAATTATTTATCATTAATTGGATTTACTCTAGTTTCAATTAATTTATCAATAATTACATTTGAATATCATAACAAAATAATTGCTGAAATTAAGGGTGGAAAATTGTATTTATTTTCTGGTATTGGATTATATGATCCTTCTCGAATTGAATTAAAAAGCATTACAAAAACAAAAAGAATATCAAAGAAATTACTTGTAATAAATTATAATAATAATACAATTTCACTTGAAGCGGATAAAATTATTTTGAATGATTTAGAAAAAGATTTGAATAAAATTATATTAAAAAATTGAAAATATTAAGGAATTACAAATGAACAAAAATGCCCAAGAATTAAACAAAATTATAAAAAGTGAAAACGAAATTATTTTTTCTATGTTAAGCAAAAAGGGAAGAGAGATTTATTTTCCAAAGAATGGATTACCTGTTCAAGGTGCAGAGGCAAAAGGAAAGGAAATTAATGCAACAATAGGAATTGCACTTGATGAAGATGGCTCTCCGTTAGCACTTGATATTATTTCCAAAAAAATAGATGTTGAAAAAACAAATGCTTTCACTTATGCCTCAAATTATGGAAAAATAGAATTGAGAAAAAAATGGAAAGAAATGATAATTGCAAAAAATCCAAGTATTGTTAATGATATTAGTTTGCCAATAGTAACTTGTGGAATTACAAACGGATTGTCAGTTTTAGGTTATTTATTTCTTGAAGATGAAATTATTATTCCTGAACCATTTTGGGAAAATTACCAATTGCTTTTTATAAATGGATTAGAGGCACGAATAAAAAAATTCAAATTATTTACTGATTCTAATGAGTTAAATATTGCAGGATTAGAAAAAGAATTAAATTCGTCTGGAGATAAAAAGGTTTTATTATTAAATTTTCCAAATAATCCAACAGGATATACTCCAACAGAAATTGAAGCGAACAAAATTATTGAAGTGATAAAGAATTCAGCAGAAAGCGGTAAAAAAATAGTTGTAGCAAATGACGATGCATATTTCGGATTGGTTTATGAAGATGGAATTTACAAGGAATCGTTATTTTCTCAATTAGCAAAATTGCATAAAAATGTTTTGGCAGTAAAAATTGATGGTGTAACTAAAGAAGATTATGCTTGGGGATTTAGAGTTGGATTTGTGACTTATGGAACCAAGGGAGGAAGCGAAAAATTATATACTGCTTTGGCCGATAAAACCGCTGGAGTTGTGAGAGGAAGTATTTCCAACACATCTCATCTTTCTCAATCGTTATTACTTGATGCATTTAATAATCCCGAATATGTAATTGAAAAAAGAGAGAAATATAATCTGTTAAAAAAGCGATATAACAAAATAATAGAAGTATTAAAAAAATACGATAATAAATACTTTGAACCATTACCATTTAATTCTGGGTATTTTATGTGTTTAAAATTACACAAATTAGATGCACAAAAAATAAGAAAAAAATTATTGAATGAGTATGATACAGGTATTGTGGCAATTGAAGATAAATTGAGAATTGCTTTTTCTTCAACTCCTACGCCAAAAATTGAAAAATTATTTAAAAATATTTATTTAACTTGTGAGGCAATAGATGAAGGAAATATTGAACAATCAAATTGATAGTCATAAAAATATTTTAATTGATATTAGTAGAAGCGAACTGATTGAAAAAAGTGTAAAAAATAAAAATGCAATTATTTCTAAAAATGGAGCACTTGCAACTTGGACACATAAAGAATCAACAGGTCGTTCACCAAAAGATACTTATATTGTAAAAAATCACAAATCTAAAAAAAAAATTGATTGGAGTTCTCCAAATAATAATCCACTTGATCCTAAAGTTTTTAAAATGATATGGAACGATGCTATTCAAATACTTAAAGAAAAAGATGAATTGTTTGTAACAAATAGAGTTATTGGTGCTGATGCAAAATATGCATTAAAAGTAAAAACTATTTCAGATAGTTCTTTAACCGCTTTATTTACATTAAATATGTTTAGAGAGGAAGATATTTTTACTGAAAGTATATTCAAAGATGAAGAATTTCAGTTAATTGTATTGCCTTATGACAAATTAAAAGATAAAAAATATTCAGATAAAATTGTATCAGACATGGTTATCGCATCTGATTTTGATAATAAAAGAGGTGTGGTAATTGGTTCTTCTTATGGCGGAAGTGTGAAAAAATTAATGTTTACAGCAATGAGTTTCTATTTACCAGATAAAAATGTTTTGCCGATTCATTGTAGTGCAAATAAAGGTAAAGATGGTAATTCTGCAATATTTTTAGGTTTGTCAGGCACAGGAAAAACTACTCTGTCTGGTGATAAAAATCGCTCTCTTCTTGGAGATGATGAACATGGTTGGAGTGATGACGGCATTTTTAATTTTGAGAATGGATGTTATGCAAAAATGATTGATATTGATTATAAAAAAGAACCAGAAATTTATGATGCTGTAATGCATAAAGATGATTACAAAAATCATGGTGTAATTATTGAAAATGCAATGATGTATCCAAATGGAACATTTGATTTTTTTGATAGTAGATTGACAAAAAATTCAAGAGCTTCGTATCCCTTATCATTTTTGAAGAATATAAAAAAATCATCAAAAAGTGTTGCTCCAAAAACAGTAATATTTTTGGCCGCAGATGCGAATGGTGTTTTACCTCCAATCGCCAAATTAAGTATTGAACAGGCGATGTTTTGGTATTTAATGGGATATACGAGTAAACTTGCTGGAACAGAGACGGGTGTTGTAGATCCCCAGACGACATTTTCGAGATTTTTTGGAGAACCATTTATGGTGAGGAATCCAGATGATTATGCTAGATTATTTGGTAAATATATTAAGAAATATGAAACGACTGTTTATCTTGTAAATACAGGATGGACTGGCGGACCTTATGGAGAAGGGAAAAGATTTGATATTTTAGTTACAAAAAAAATTGTTAATGCAGCATTATCTTATAGGTTGAAAAATGTTGATTATGAAAATGAAAAATATTTCAAACTAAAAATTCCTACATCTTGTCCCGGTATTTCTAAAAATATTTTAAATCCAAGAAATACCTGGAAAAATAAAGAAGCTTATGATTTGAGAGCAAAAAAATTGGCAAATGAATTTGCTAATCATTTTGATAAAACATTTAAAGGAAAAGTTGATTCCTTTTTGGAAAATGTTTGTCCAGGAAAATGATAATTAGAAATTATTTTGCAATTAAAAAAAAAGAACAAATGAAAAAACACCTACTATTAATTACAATCATAATTCCACTCTTACTATTTATGAGCTGTCCAGAAAATGGAAAAAAAGAACCAATAGAACTCGAACT
>JAOZRH010000024.1:16694-20226 GCA_029931905.1 Fidelibacterota bacterium | reverse complement strand
TAAATAAAGGAATATGGTCAAAAAATTGATGAACATATTATCGTTTCATACATCTCTGCTCCAAATATGGTTTCAAAAAGAATCAAATCGGCAAGAAATAAAAAAGAAGTTTTGAGTATTATAGATACTTTAATACGAAAACTAAATCTACATATTAAATTTGAAAATTTAACAGAATACCACTTCATCTATGATTGTAAATTGGTATCAACTTCACTGGATGAAGATAAAAAACAATTAGAATTATTTTTTGAAGAAACACATTCTCTAAATTATTATGCTAAAATATAAAATAAAATATATTAAAAAAAATAACGACGACTTATCGTCGATTTTCCAAAAAATATTGTATTTTACTAATCATAGTAATGTTATTGTTGAAGACTTAACTTCTAATGAATCGTATTTAATTTCAGAATATGAATTATCAAAACATATTTTGATACCAAATATTAAAACTCCATGGTCAAGAACTATAGCAGGAGAATTGATAAGATATAAAAATAACAATCTTGAACAGATTGTGAATTTAATGAGAAAACCAAAATTCATTGAATTAAAAATTATAATCAACAAAGTCGTTTTAAAAGACAAATTTAAATTTAAACATAAAAATTTTAAATGTATTTGTAAAAAAAGTAATATAACAAGTATAAAAAATTTACATCAGATCAGAATCATTACCAAATTACCAATTTTTCAAATATTAGGAAAAATATCTAGTACAAACTATGATAATTTTTCACTCGAAAAATTATTTATGTGTATTGGTAGTGAAATCTACAGATATCCATATGGTAATGTTGATCAAAATAATTCAGTTTGTTTAGGTCATCTTCAAAATTCATTCCAAAATACGAAACAGATGTTTTTTGAAGTTGTGATCAATAGGGCCAATGATGATTACGGATTTCATTTAAAAAATATTGAAGAACCAACTAATATCGATTTCTTAAGTAAATATTTTTATAAAGAGAGTTTAAAATTTTTTAATTATTTAAAAGGTTTATTTTATCTTTCAACTTGTTCAATTGAAAATATAAAAAAGGAACCAGATAAATATTTTCTTAAACCAGTAAAAGAGAAATGGATGGCTTATGTTAGACCTAACGAAATTAAATAATCACAGTATTAGTAAAATCATTTTTTATGAATTTGAAAAATATTCAGAATTTGATGATTTGGTTGATGATTTAGATTTATTCAATCTTGTATTTGCTAATAATGGTCTTTTTCAAGTATTAAAAAATAGATTATTCATCACTGTTGCAAAAACTTCAGTTTTGTATAAAAATACAAAACTAAATACTCTTCATGATGATTATATTTATCAAATATTTCCAAAAGCTCCAAAAGAATGTTTTGATAAAATATTAGATTTGTTTAAATATGTTTGTAATAAAACTAAATACGAACTAATGGTTAATTTATATTTTGATATTGATAAAGAACAATTTATTATTGATATTGTTGATCAAGAAATTAGTGGGGCATCTATTAGATATAAATATAATGATAAATATGAATTTTCGGATAAATACATCCGTTATCTACAAATTCATAGTCACAACACCATGTCAGCTCATTTTTCACCAACAGATAATCAAGATGAAAAAAATAAAATACCATGTTACTATGGTGTTATTGGAAATCTTAATAAACCCATTTTTTCATATCAATTTAGAGTATGGACAGGATTAAATTTTAAAGACGTTGAAATTTCTGACATCTTTGAAGGTTTTGAAGAAAATAATAGAATCAATATTAGTAACGATGAAAAAAAAATATTAGAAGATATTATTTCAAAATCCGAAAAAATTAAAGAAAATAAATCTAATAATGGAAACATTTTTAAAACAATTCAAACTAATTTTGATGATAATCAATTTTTAGAGGATTTCAGTGAACAATTTTGACATTATTAATATAATACAAATTGGATGTGGGGGAACAGGTTCGTTTCTTTTTCCACATATCACTCGATTTTTATCAAATATTAGAAGACGAAATAATGAAGTACAAATTTTTTATACAATTTGTGATGATGATTTTGTTGAATCGAGAAATATTCTTCGACAAAATTTTCATAAACTAAATATTGGTCGATTAAAGACAAAATCATTATTAACTAACAATTACTTATTCAATTTAAAAAAAATTGGATTTAAAATTTTTACAATTAACAAAAGATTTAAATCTTTAAAAAGTTTTGATAAATTAATTACAGATCATATTTCATTTCATTCAACCGGTTTTAATATTATAATAGGTTGTGTTGATAATAATAAAAGTCGACGCATAATTTATAAATGGATAACAGATGATAGAGTATGTGAAATTAATACAATATATTTAGATTCTGGTAATAATCTTTATAATGGACAAATCGTGTGTACTATATCTAATGGTGCCAGAAATATGTTTTTGAATGGGGAATCTTTCGAAAATATTAATTTTTTAAAATATTTTAAACTTGTTGATGATAAAAAACAAACTCAATCGTGCGCATTTTTTGGTGATCAAAGTCATAGTATGAATTTGATGTCTTCAACTTTGTTATTTTGTCACATACAAAAAATATTAATAGAACGACGATTACCACCATCAATTGTTAATTTTAATAATGGAGGATTTTCGACCTTTGAAATATGAGTTTTCTTAAAATGTCATGGATTGAAAAACTAAAACTTGAATTGGAAACTTGGAGATTAATAATTAAACATCTTCGTGAAAGAAGATCTAAAAAGAAAAAATAAGGAAAAATGAGGGTAGAACATTCTACCCTCTTAATTTTTTTGGAGGAAAAATATGTCTGAAGTGTGCCCGTTTTGTCTAAATGTAAATATCAAAGAAAACTTTTGGCACCCCAAATATTGTCCAAGATGTGGTGCGTATCAAACTATTGGAGGATGGAAAAAAGATGACGAAACAAAACTTCGAACACAAGAGGAAATTGAAGATATTGAAAAAAAACAATTAAAAGGTCGAGAAAAAATATTAGATTTTAATCATGAAAAATTTGGTGCTTGTTTTATACTAACCTGTTTAGGTGCATCATTAATCCTTTCCCTTTCGACTTATTCTGGTTTTGGTTTGTTTGTAGCTATTTTCTTTTTAATTTTACTCTTCAGTACTCATGGAAACTGATTTTTTTCAAAATCTTTTAAATTTATATAATCAAATTAATTTTTCTGTCGATGAAAGTGAAATATCTAAAATAGATAAACACATCACATACTATCTTGCCGATATAAAAAATGAATTCATAGTAGTTAATAAACCAAATATAATTGATATAGATATCAAATCAGCTTTCCCTACTATTGTAAATTGTATGTTTGGGGTTTGTGATTTTACAAAAAAATTAAATAAATTAACCAATAAAAAAGAAAAAAATATTTTTATAGCAACAACATTAAAGGAAACTGATTACTTAAGAAGAATCAATATGATTTCAAAAATGATTATTTATGGTATTATAAAAGAAAATTGTAGTGATTATATATTGTTGGAATTAAAAAAAGATGGTATA
>JAOZRH010000024.1:0-16684 GCA_029931905.1 Fidelibacterota bacterium | reverse complement strand
ATTTTTAGCTATTAACGGCAAAGAGTATTTAAAAAATTCATTAACAGAGTTTGTAATAAAATCTGGTTTCAATTTCCATACGACTTCTTATCAATCATACTGTAGATGTAATCGAACAAGTTTTTTTATTAAAGATCACAAATTAAAGGTTAAAGGTAAATATAAATATCTTCCACCCAAATTAAGATCTGATTTATTAGAATATATAGTTGGTAAAAAGAAAAATTTAACATATCTTAAAGAGATTTATTCAAATATTTTTCTCAATATAATTCGAATCGAATTTTTAAAAGATATTATTGAAGATTATTATCTATGTGAAAATAAGAAAGTATTAGATTCTAATAATAATTATGTTCCATATAATTATTCAACTTTAATTAACCCAAAATTATATTTAAGAAATTTTGTGTTCCCAATTATTGCTTCAATGAGAATTTAAATGAATTTTCACTTTTTATATTTTGTGATTTTATATTTTTTATAATTTTTGTAACATATTGAAATTATTCAAAATTTTTACACATGTTTTCGTTAAAATTTGGGACAAATTTTATATTTAAACTTTTGATAAAGAAATAATATTCATGAGTCGTCGGAAGTTTTGAACTTCCGACGAATTCTATTTCTTCAAAAAGGAGGTATTATTTGTCAAAAGTACAAGCTTTAGATTCAATAGAAATTATTAGGCGTCGACCTGGAATGTTTATTGGATCAACAGAAACTCCAGAACATCTTATAGAAGAGGTTTTGGATAATGCTTTAGATGAAGTCACAAACAATTTTGCAACCAAAGTTGAATTTTATTTTGATTCAGAAAACAATACTATTTGGATTTCTGATAATGGTAGAGGTATTCCTGTCGAACCAATGGAAGTTGATGGGGAAGTTAAAAATTCTCTTGAAGTGTTGTGTACAAGATTATTTAGCGGAACAAAATTTGATCTAGATGATTATGAAACATTATTAGGACAACATGGAGTTGGTCTGGTAGCTGTAAATGCGTTATCTAATTGGTTACAGGTTTATACTCGTGATCGTAAGGATCAGAATAAAATTCATAATTTTTATTTTAAAAATTCAATATTAATATCTTCAAAAATTGAAGAAATACCAAATTATGAATATTCAACATCAGTTGGATTTAGTCCAAATCAAAAATATTTTGAAGATATTGATTTGAAAAATTATCTACAGAAATTTGTAAATAGATTAGTATTGACAAAAGCTAAATTTCCAAATTGTAATTTTATTTTTAATCAAAAAGAAATTCCATATTTAGCATTCGAAAATTATGTTAAAAGTTTTCTTAGTTTAAATGAATCAGATAAGTTATATAAACTACAATATGAAAAATCATCAAACAATAAAATTGAAGTTTATTTAACTTATAAATTATCTTCAACCACAAACACAGGAGGTGATGTCAATCTAAGAACTTGTACAGGAACTTTTATAAATTCATTCCAAACTCAATTAAAGAAAATTATTAAAAATAAAATTTCTAAGAAATTTAAAACTGTAAGTGAAAAAGAATTTTTAAGTGGATTAAATTTATATATTAGTTTAACTATTCCAGAACCAAAATTTGATAGCCAAACGAAAGTTCGAATGGTTTCTAATGTAAAAAAATCTTTAATTGATCCACTCACAAAACAAATTGATTGGTTTGTTTCTCAAAAAGATATAATACAAACAATTGAAGAAAACCTAAATAGAAAATTTGAGAAAAAACTAGTTAAAACAAATTCTAGATCTCGATCAAAAAGAGTTTCAGCAGGAAATAAACTTCGGGATTGTATTTACTCTCCAGGAGATGTTTTGTATGTTGTTGAAGGTGACTCTGCTGATGGGACTCTAAAAATTATTCGAGATAAAAAACGTGAAGCATCTTTTCCTTTAAAAGGAAAGATTCTAAACGTAGAAACTCATTCTTTACAAAAAATTAATTCAAACAAAGAGATTCAAGATTTATTAGAGGCGTTAGGACCGACGAATAAAAGAAGATATAAAAAGGTTAAAATATTAGCCGATGCAGATAGCGATGGTCTGCATATCTCAATTCTTGCAATTCTATTTATGCAAAAATTCGCTTCAGATATGATAAAGGATGGTAATGTAAGTGTTATATTACCACCTCTTTATGGAGCAGTTAAAGGTAAAAAATACATTCCAATTTATGATTATACTTTAATTGAAAAATACAAACAACAAGGATTTTCGATAAACCGCTTTAAAGGTTTAGGTGAAATGAATCCTGAACAATTAGAAGTTTGTATACGTTCAGGTATAGAATATATTGTTCAATTACCTGAAACTGAAGAAAAATTAAAACAGGTTTTATCAATAATTACTGATAAAGATCTAAAAAGAGCACTAATGAACAACGTACATTGTAACTATAACATGGTTATGCAGAACGCATTAAACCAAAAAACTCAAAATGGAGGCTAGAACAAATGTCATTTCCTTTTACAAAACCCACGGAAGAGAATGTAGCACCTCAGGCAGCAGCACCTACAGCAGATCCAGCTCAGGCAGCACCTCAGGCAGCAGCACCTACAGCAGATCCAGCTCAGGCAGCACCTCAGGCGGCAGCACCTACAGCTCAGGCAGCACCTACAGCTCAGGCAGCACCTCAGGCGGCAGCACTGCAGGCAGCACCTGCAGCAGCCGAAAAACCGAAAAAGAAACATAATCGTCAAGCTACAAAAGAAATTACTCCAGAAGATATTGATTTTGTTCTCAAAAATGTCAGAACCATGTCATATAACGATATGGCTGAAGCTTGTGGATTAACGAAGTTTCAGGTGAATAGAATTCTCATGGAAATCAAGAAAGGTATCCGTGAAAAGGCTAAAGGTAATGAAGCTGCTGAAATGGCTGCAGAAAAATTCATTAAGGAAAATCTGTCTCGTCCAGAAGACAGTGGTCCTGGTAAAGGTGGTGGAAAAGTAAAGAACGCTCTTAATACCGCTGTGGACAACATAATTGGTAATCTTCTTTCTTAAGCTCCGTTATCGTTACTCCTAAATTAGGGGAGATTATCTCCCCTAATTAATATTTTCAAAATTTAAAAAATTGCGGTGTAGCTCAATTGGAAGAGCGGCGGCCTTTGGAGCCGAAGGTTAGAGGTTCAAATCCTCTCACCGCAGCCAATGGTGATTATTATGAACATCGAAATTATTGATGTTAAAAAACAAAAATTTTGCAAAGATTGCAGATATTTTAGAAAAAATCCATCATGGTGTAATTTAAAGAAAAAACATACTCCAAGAAAAAAGAAAAATTGTAATTCTTGGAAGGATCGAAAAAAGTAATTCGCTCGGGTGGCGTAACTGGTAGGCGCTTGAGACTTAAAATCTCATGGAGAATTCTCCGTGCGGGTTCGACTCCCGCCCCGAGTACCACAAAATTCTTTCGTCGTAACCGACTCCTCACTCTAAAGCCCCAGAGATAGTCTCTGGGGCTTTTTGTATTTTCAAAAGAGAAGATATATGTCGAAAAAAAAGAACATACGAAAAAAAGAAAAACCAAATTTTTTATCAGGATTAAGAGAACTAACAAACATAATTACATTTTCAAGTCAGGATAAAAATAAAATAGAACAGTTTATTAATAAATATAATTTTGATGAAAGTATATTTAAAAGATTAATTTCATATGTTTATTTTTATCCTCATTTAATTCATTATTGGAATACATATTTTAATGATTTCTTTTTATGGAACAAAACTTTTTCTTCAAAAATTAAACGAAAAGAAAACACTATTAAACTATTAATGAGTTTTGGATTTACACTTATTAAAAATAATTGTAATGATAAAAAAAATTATATGTTTATCAAAAGTGAATTATTAAGAGATAAAAATAGATATGTTATTCAAAAACTTTTAAGAGAATATTTTGAAACAATTAATAATAAGAAATATAACGAAAAAGAAATAAATTTTTTTTATGATTTATTTCTTAACGGTGTAATAACAGATATAGATTTGATGAAAATTGATCAATTGTTACATGATGGCAAATCAACAATTGATATACAAACTTTCGAGATTCCAGAATCAAATAATCAAACTGAAACAAAAAACATTGTTGAAATTAATACATCTTTTGATTTTACAAAAAGAGAATTCACTAAAGAAATTTCTGATTTCATTCATAATGTAAAAAAATATAAACTATCTCGTCCTGAGTGCCAAAAATGTGGTTTATTCAATTCACAAATGGTTGTTCTTGACACAAATTTAGAAAAGATTGAACCTGTTGATATAGCATTTATTGGTTTAAATCCTGGAACATCTGAAAAAGAACTTGGATTACCATTTGTTGGTGTTTCTGGAAAAAAATTAAGAGAAAAATTATATCTATTACCAAATAATATTAAATGGGTAATTTTTAATATTATTTTATGTTATACAAAAAGCGAAAAAGATATTCCACTAGATGCTTATCGAAATTGTTTGGATAATTTTAAAAACTTGTGTAAAGAATTTGATCCCAAATATTATGTGTTTCTTGGTGGTAGTGCTGCTAAATATATTGGTGTTAATAGTGGTATTACTAAAAAGTCTGGAAATATTATTAACGGCAAATTTATTCCAATCATACATCCATCATCATTAAGAAGTCAAAAAATGATTGATATATGGGATCGAAGCTTTGAAACTGTTTACAATTTATTTAAAAACAATAACACAAATCAAATTATTCAAAATAATAGCCAAATCAATAAATTCAATATACCTCAAAATCAAATAATCACAGAAATAGATGAAAATTTAACTTTCTTTGATGTTAAAGATATCGGTAATAATAAAATTGTTAAAATCTTTATTGATCAAAATGGGCAAAAAAAATATCTATTTGAAGATTACAAAATCGAATTTCATTTAAAAAATACAGATTTTAAAAATTGTCAAATGATATCAAATCAAGTAGATTATAAAATATCAATAGATGGTTCTAGAAAGTTTTTTATTTCTAAACTTTTACACGATCAATTAAAAAATACAATCAATGTTTAAAGGTGAGTTCAAATGGGTAACAGATATATTGTAATAGAATGTCATGGTGGTCCAGAATATGCAATTATTGTAACTGACGAAAACGGTAACAATAAGGTTTTTAATACATATAAAGAAGCTAAAAAAGAAGCTGATGATTGTCAAGATGGTCTAATAGTTGTAGTGGCTTAAGGAGAATCCTATGATATATCAAACAAAAACATGGATTTGTGATAACTGTCACAAAGTTCAATCAGAAACATTCACTACAAAATATAGTGAGATACCAATATTTAACGATCCGACTCTAATTAATAACTGGGTTGTTAATAATATTGACAATAACGAACAATTGATATGTGACAAATGTCTTGAAAACATCAAAGGAGAAAAAAGTGAGTGAAAGTACAATAATAAAAAAACCTGTCGAAATCAAGATTACTTGTGAATGTGGTGAAAATGTGACCTTTAATTTTGGCGATTGGAAAGTCAATATTGTTGGTTTGATTGAATTTCGTTGTCCAAAATGTAATAGAATATATAGGACAAAAGGTTTATGGGAGACTTAACAAAAAATTTTTCCAGACATGAATTTGCGTGTAAATGTGGTTGCGGTTTTGATACTGTTGATTTTGAATTATTAAATGTATTACAAAATTTAGCTAATCATTTAAGTTTTATACATGATTGTAAAATCATGGTTATAATTGTTAGTGGGTGTAGGTGTAAAGAATATAATGAAAAAGTTAAAAAAAGATATAATTCAAATTATAAACCATACTCATCAAAAAGTCAACACATGTTTGCAAGAGCTGCAGATATTAAAGTTTATAAAAAAATAAATAACGAAAAGAGTGAAAAATTTGATCCAAATTCAATATACTCATATTTGAATACAAAATATCCCAATCAATATGGTATTGGTCGATATAAAACATTTACACACATAGATACCAAATCTGGTAAACCACGCAGGTGGTAATTTAATGTGGTTAACTATTAATTCAGACAAAATTGATGATTATTTAAATCAATATCCAAAATTAAAAGAACACACTCCTGATATATTTTTACATGAAACAGATGATAAAATTATTCTTCCAAGATACCTGTATAAACAATATCCTAGTCAATTATTAGAAATTTATGAAGAAAAAAATTTCCAATTCGAAAAAACAAAATTTACATTTAAGGGTAATTTAAGAATCAAACAAAAACCCATTGTTGAAAAAATTTTAAACACATATCAAGAGAAAAATCAGATAAATGGAATTATTAAAGCTTTTCCAGGTATTGGAAAAACAGTATTATCAATATATGTTGCTTCAAAACTAGGATTTAGAACTTGTATCTTAGTTGACAATTCATCTTTATTAGAACAATGGATTAAAGAAATATATAATTTTACAAATTTAACTGAAAAAGATATTGGTATCATTCAAGGTAAACTTATTTCTACAAATAAACCTATAGTAGTTGCTATGGTTCAAACAATTTGTAGTAAAATTAAAACAAATTTTGAAAAATTTTTTGAATCTATTGATTCTGCTAAATTTAATTTACTCATCATAGATGAATGTCATAAAACATCAAGTGCCCCAAAATTTTCAAAAGCATCATTATTTTTTAGAACAAAAAATATAATTGGATTAAGTGCTACACCATTTCATCAGAGTACTCCAAAACTATTAATGGAAAATACAATTGGAAAAATAATATACCAAACAAAAGATTATGATCTAACACCAAAATATTTTGAAATATTTTATAATAGTGAGCCAGAAAATAAAAAAATTGTTCGACAATTTTTTGCAGTTCGAGATTTTAATCATAGACGTGCAATATATAATGAATTAATAACCCATTCAAAAATGTATTATAAAGTTATTAATCATTATATTCAAAGATTATTAAAATCAAATTATCGAGTAATGATAATTTGTTTTACAAAAAAACAAGTAAAAACTATTTCAGAATACTTAAAATCTAATAATATTGAAAATCGAAGATATTATGGTGATGAAAAAGAAATAGACAAAGAAAATGATAAAGTAATTGTAGCTACGTATTCTTATGCTGGAACTGGATTTGATTTTAAAAATTTAAGTGCATTACTCTTAGCTTGTCCTTTAGCTGGTAAAAAAAGTCTAATTCAAGTTATTGGTCGAATATTGAGAACTAGCAAAGAAAAAAATCAAACTCCAGTTGTACTTGATTTAATTGATACTAGTTTTCCATCTTATACATTACCTTTAATCAAAATGAAAGAAAAAGTTGTTCGAAACGAATTCAACTGTAAAATCTACAAGATTGAACCCGATAATATATAAATCTTTAAATTATAAAGAGGTCAAAAATGGTCAATAAAGTAATTCTTGTTGGTAATCTTGGTGCAGATCCCATAACAAGTCGATTACCAACTGGTACTGTAATAACAAATATGTCTTTAGCTACATCCGAACGCAGAAAAAATTCTGATGGTGATGTAATAGAACAAACGCAGTGGCATCGACTAGTAGCTTTCTCAACTACTGCAGAATATTGTGAAAAATTCAAAAAAGGACAAAAATTATATATTGAAGGTAAAATTCGTAGCCGAAAATATACTGTTAAAGCAACAGGTGAAGAAAAATGGATTACTGAGATTTTTGTTGAAACGGTTAAAAATTTGACTCCAAGATATATAAGTGAAGCTCGTGAAAAAAGTAGAAAAGAACAGGTTCAAACTCCAATTTCTGAACCTGTACATTAGATTTTAAAAAGGGAGGAATATTCCTCCCTTTTTTTTCTATTTTCTATTTGAAATTTTAATAAAGAAATAAGATTCTTGTAACTTACAAGTTTTTATTTTTAAAGATCAAAAAGGAGAGAATTATGGAAATTTCAATCACCAGAGCTCTTGTGGAACTTAAATTAATTCAAAAAAAAATTGATAAAGAAGTCGAAAACGGTACTTTTATTACGATGCGAAAAGGTACCGAAGCTCCACATCGTTTTAAAAGTATAGATGAATTTAACTCATCTGCCCAAAGTAGCTATGATAAAATTACTGATTTAATCGATCGATATCGAAACATCAAATCAAAAATAATTTTATCGAATGCTGTTACAGAGGTAACCATTGGTACCACAGAAATGACAGTTGCAGAGGCAATCGAAAAGAAAAACTCTATAAATTTTGATAGATTTTTTCTTAATAAGATAAAACACCAATACGGTTACATTTCAAATAAACTTGAGGAGCGTAACAGAGATGTTGAAATGCGCCTTGATAGCTTTGTCGAGGCTAATCTTGGTAAAGACAGTAAAATCAAAAAAGAGGAATATGAAGCAATTGCTGAACCATTTCTTAAAAGAAACAAGTGGGAAATTATAGACCCACTCAATTTAAAATCAAAAATCGAATCTCTCGAGAAAGAGATCGATGAATTTATTTCAAATGTCGACTTCGCATTATCCGAATCAAATGCTCGAACAATGATAGAACTCGACAAGTAAATTTCGAAGATGAACTTATCGTAAAACCTCAATCACTAGGAACCCCTGATCTTGGGGTTTATACAAGATCATTACTTTAAGAAATATAGCGCAATCGGTAAGCGCGAGATCATTTGGAGATCTAGGTTGTGGGTTCGAGTCCCACTATTTCTACCATAAAATGGATAAATAGAAATGAAAGATCAATGATCAATGATCAATCTTCAAAATTAAGAAGTTTAATGATCAATTAATCAAAATTCAAATGATCAAAGATTAACTTTCACAAAATCCTGTTCTCATACGGTTTTTGTGGAGCTTCCTAGTTTGTCCCGAGATTTTTGCCACAGGCTGATAAGTTCATCTTCATTTTTTAAAGAGAGGTTTTTTGACCTCTCTTTTCTTTTTTCAAAAGGAACATAGAATGAAACATTATGAAATCATTAGAAGAATATATACAGAAATTCAAATGGATTTTGAGAAACAAATCTGTTCAATTTTAGAAGTAGAATACTCTGATTTTCGAATCTATTTTGGTCACCCAATTTATTGTCCAATTAGAGAAAAATTATTTAATTTTTCTAAAAAACAAAAGAAAAAATTAGAGTTATGTCTAAACAAATATATTTTAGAGACAATATGAGTTTTGCTTATGTCTCAAATAAACATTTCATGTTTCTATTATCTCTTAGTCTTGAAAAAGACAGATCCGAATTATCATCTTTTCAAGACTTTTTAGATCTATTTGAATTATCTGAAGAGGAATATTTCTCAAATAAAATATCATTTGGGGATTTATATGATAAAATTAATAATTTTTCAGAAAAAAAAAGGAAACAATTTGAATTAATAATCAAAAAATACGAACTGGAGAAAATATAATGTTACCAAAAGATTTCTACGAAAATGTCGAAATTCCAGGATCATTAAAAAGAGTTTTGTATAGTGATAGCGTTTCAAAACAACAAATAATTAATGTTAAATTTACAAAGTTTAATAATATTATATCTTTAAACTTTGAAGGTTTATGGAATACATTAACAGAGGACTGTAAATTAAAAGTTGAAGGGAATGAGTTAGGAAAACAATTTATTTTTTTTAACGGCGAGATTCAAGTTGAAACATTTGATTTCGAAAAAAAAGAAGTTATTTGGGTAGAGCCTGAATATATTATGCGACATTATGTTGAAGATAAATTGGTTCAACTCGTTATTCATGACTATCTTAAAACAAGAGTTGAAGTTACAGAAAATCATTCTATGATTGAAGCTAAAAATTATAAAAATGTTGATCCGATGAAAATTAAATCAGTTATTAATAATAAATTAGAAGTTTATAAAATCAAAAAAAGAAAAAAAATTCCTTACAAAGGTTTTGTATATGATCTCGCTGTTCCAAAAACGAATAACTTTTTCTCAAACAATATATTAGTTCACAATACAGATAGTATTTTCATTACAATTCCTTCAAAAAAAGATTTAAAACAAATGTCAGTAGAAGAAAAATGGCAATTAGTTTTAAAAACAGCAGAAAGAATTAATCAAGGTATTATAAGATATCTTAAAGAATATTACTTACCAAGAAGTAATATTAATCCAGAACATAACATGACTGATTTTAAATCAGAGTTGCTAATGAATATAATTTACTTCACTGGAGTTAAAAAAAATTATGCATATAAATTACAATGTAAAGAAGGTAAAATCGTTGATCCACCTAAAAAAAAATATACAGGGATTCAAGTAGTTAAAAGTGATACTAGTAAACTAACACAAAATATGTTAAATGAAATGATATCGGATGTTATGTTAAATATAGATATCACTAATAAAACAGAAGCTTTAATTGAAATTATTAATAAATATCAAAAAAAATTTCAGAAAGATTGTGATGAATTTTATTTTAATGATATTGGATTACCAGGCAAATGGGGTAAGAAAATTTTACATATTAACGGCATGAAATTATATAATTATTTAATGAATGAAGAAATTTTTAGTATGGGTAGTTCAGGAAGATTTATTTACTGTAGATTTAGAAATAAATCTTTATTTTCTGGTATTGATTTAGAAAAAACTAGTGGTATATGTGTTCCATATGAATATGATTCTAATAAACTTCAACAATTAATGAATCAATATGGAATCACAATTGATAAAAAAACTCATTGGAGTAAACTATTTTCAACAACTTGTGATAGAGTAATTCAATCCTGTAACAATCTAGGTTAACAAAAAAATGTCAAAAAAAGATCTAGTGATTAAGTCCGATGAATTAGGTAATCTTGTATTTAATAAAGAAACTGTGGAGATACTCGAGAAGTTTAAAAAAGACATGAATGTTCTTGGTCGAATTCTCAAATATGGTAAGGAAGTAACAAAAAAGAAAGACCATTTTGGAAAAATAAAACTTTGTCAAGAAATTAATCTTAAACCCTCTGAATGTGAATTTATAAAAATTGATAATTTAGATCTTATAGATCTGTCTTGGATTACAACCCAAATTTTAGACAACGAAAAAGATGTTCAACATCTATTTAATAGAAATAAAAAAAGATATTTTAATGGTTCTAAATTTAAAAATATTGGAGATTACCAATGTTCATTAGATTTGAAAATTAACAAAACTGTTTTTACCGATAAACCACAAAGTTTAATTATTCGAAAAAAATATCTTCTTCTTCCACAATTGATAGTTGATGATTATTCAAATTTTTCAAAATATTTCTTGTGGATAGTTTGTAAAAAAGAAGACAAAGAAGATATTTATAATGAAGTTCAAAATCTTCTTAAAAAATATCAAATTTTAAAAAATCAAATATGTCATATAGATGAAGGATCATTATCTATCGTATCTGAAAAATGTAAATTTAATATTAATCAGATTGCGATGACAGAAGATTTTGAAAAAGAGGTAAATTTAATTATCAAATTTGCAAAAAATTTTGAAACATTCCAAGATAAGAATATCAAAATCAAAAGAGGAATAATGATTCATGGAGCTCCAGGTACTGGAAAAACAATAAGTGTTAAAGCTTTAGTTGATGAATTTAAAAAAAATGGTGGCACAATATTCTACTACTTCAAATCTTCAGAAGTATTTGCTGGAAATGATTATTCCATTTCTGATGTTTATAAAATGGCTAATGATTGCGCTCCATCATTAGTAATTCTTGAAGATTTTGATTTGATTGCAGCATCAAGATCTCTTGATGATCGCAAAACATCAGCAGAACACATTTCTAATGAACTCCTAAAAATTTTAGAAGATTCAAAAGATAGTGAAAATGTAATAACTATAGCTACTACAAATTTATTAAAAGGAATAGATGAAGCAGCTATTCGACATGGTCGAATTGATCGTGTTCATTTTTTTGATTATCCTACATTTAAATTAAAAGAAAAAATTTTAAAAGAACATTTAAAACTATATAATGTAAATTTAAATTACGAAAGTGTTAGAAATCGTTTAAAACATGTTCTTGAAAGTGAAATCACAGGAGCTACAATAATGAGTGTAGTTCGTTCAGCAGTTCAATTTTCTGTTAGTGAAATGAGAGAAATCAAATTAACAGATTTTGAATTTGCTTCAAGACATATCAAACTATCAAAAATAAACAATACTATTTTATAGGAAAATTCTTATGAAATATACACTTCTAGTCGTTTTGATTCTTCTTTGTGATGTAGCGTTTTGTCAAAGTCAAAATACTGTACAATTTAACGATAATGGAACTGTGACTGTGTCAATTCAAACTATACCAGTGAGATTATTACTTTTCACAGATGATGAAAAGTTTTCTTCTCCAAATGTTATTCGACTTCATATTTTAGGAAAATACACATATACATGTTTTTGTCCAATTGTTAAAGTATGTTTTGATTATGATGGAAAACATACAGAATGTTTTCATTGTTCAAAATAAGTATATAAGCGGGAGTTTTATCAACTCCCGCTTTTTAATATTTTCAATTTTTATAAAGAAATAATAAAAAAAACACCTAAGACTCATGGGTATCCATTTTTTGTTTTTTCAAAAGGAGAAAACACATGTTAGAAAAAAAATTTGAAGATAAAAAAATGTTTACTTTAAAAGATCTTCGAAGATTATTTAAGATTGGAATGTGGACCGGAGGAGCTTTAGTATTAGCACTAGTCTCTCTTTACCAAGATTTTCTCGGTAAAGAGAGATATATTGAATGGATTAAAAATTATTGGATAAGTTCAAGTTTTTCAATTCCTATTTCATTTGTCATACTTGGAACTTGTTTGTGGTCTATTAATAATGTTTTGTATCGAAAGTTTGAATGATCCTGTGGGTGGACTCGTTCCACCCATTTTAATTTTCTCTAATTTTATAAAGAAATGTTACAATTGACGAAAGAGTCCGGCACCGACCGCGGGGTGCCGTCACCCAATAAGACTGCGGAAAAACCTGGTTCCGACGACGGGGATTCCGTCGGGTCAGGAGGAGAGCTCCGACACATTGAAGTTTCGTGTCGGGAGCAAAGAATCCCCAAAAGATTTTTTTTGACGAGAAGGAAGAAAATGTTACCAATTCAATCTCTTTTTGAGATGTCGAATTTGAGACCAAAAACAACCAATATTCCAGTAGTTATTTGGATTAGTGTGAGAGGAAAAGCTAAACATGGACCAAGAATCAAAGTCTCAAATTCAAAAAATAAATTATCAGAAACACAAATTGTTGCATCTGTCTCTATATCTAAAAAACCAGAAATTAATCGAAAAGTTCTTCTTGATTGTTGGAACTGTAAAATCTTTTTAACGGAGGTATCATATTTGCAAGAAATCAACGAACAAGAATTTATTAATGCATTAAAAAATGGTCAAATTAATCCATACCAAATTTATAACTTTGATCTCGAATACTCATCATTTTATAGTACAAATCATTATTTAAATTATAAACATGATAATATCACAAAGGAACAAGATTTAAACATTTTATTTTTTGATATTGAATGTTTTACTAATAACGCTGGTGAATTCCCAGCGCCAGAAGCTGCAAAATATCCAATTGTTAGTAATACAATTTACAGTACATTTGAAAAAACATATGAATCATTTTTCATGCTAATTAGTGAAAATACTAATTTATTTCCAAAAGACAAAATTTCAGAACTTGAAAAAAAATTTAAAGACTATTTAATTGAAAACAAATATTTAGACGAAGATGAAAATATTAAAATTCATATTTTCTCGAATGAAATTGAATTAATAACTGAATCTTGGAAACGTATCCATGAGATTGATCCCTTGATCTTATCAGGTTTCAATGCTGACTTCTTTGATCTTCCGTATATTTATAATAGATTAATGAATCTATTTAATGAGAACAAAGATCGTGTAAATTCCATTTTATCAAAATTTGGACAAGTAACATATCGTTCATATCATGGTAGACCTTTAATTCAAATTTGTGAATATCCATTAGCTGATATCCGTCATCTTTATGTTCCTCGAGCAGAAGGTGGGATGAATTATGGAAAAACCCAACCAAAGTACAGTTTGGATTGGATTTCATCACAAGAACTTAATTTAAAAAAATTAGAATATAAAGATACTGGTATATCAATTGACAACTTTTATCTCAAAGATCCTGAAAATTATTTATTATATAATATAATTGATGTCGTTTTGGTTAATAAGTTAAATCAAAAACTACAACATATTCAATTACACAATATGTTAAGAAGAATTATGTATACACCTTTCAGTGCATCTTTGAGAGGATCAAGTGTTCTTTTCGATAATTTCGTTTTTCACGAACTCAGAAGTCAAAATAAAAATGTTAGATTTGGAATTATAGATGAAAAGAAAGTTTCAATTTCTAAAGAAGAAATTCAGAAACTTCCTCTTCCAAAAATTCAATTAAACAAAAATTATAATATTAAAGAAATTGATGCTAATACTTTTACGAAATTTACTTCACGTTTCGTAGGAGCATATGTGAAAGAGGCACCGCTCAGAAGCGTATATGATATTAGAGATGGTATAATTGCGGATTTAGACGCCACTGCTCTTTATCCGAGCATGATTCGTCAACACAATATATCATTTAATTCATTCAAAGGAAAAATAATTGATCCCATATGTTATGATTTTATTGATTTATTAAACAAACATGTTAATAAATCTTTACCATTTCCATCATTAATGTATAATCAATTAGCTAAAATTTGTAAATCATATGTAAAGAAAAAACAATTTCAAAATATGGGTGATGCTGTTCAAATTATATATTATATTATAGTTTATTTAACGTTAAAATTAAAAGACTGTGGTTCAAATTTAGCAAAAGTCTTTAGAAATGAAGATATACGAGATTATGTCTTTTTAAAAAACTACTTTATTCCATTAACCAATATGATAACTGATGTGAAAGGATTAAAAGAATATAATACTTTTACTTATAATTATTTATTGAACGGCGAATTTAATAGTGATTATATTTATATTATTGAAAATATAAACGAACCAACCATCCAAGTTCGTAAAATATTATCATCAGACTTTGAAAAATATTTAAAGGATAATGATTTATCAGTTACTCTTTCTGGTGCATTATTTTCAAAACATGAAAAAGAAATAGGTTTATTCTCAGAATTTTTGAAAAATATGAAAGCCAGACGAGACAATTATAAAAAGAAACGAAATGAATATCCCGTTGGTTCCGAAGAATACAATAAATATGATAGAATGCAATTAGCTGTTAAAATTGTAAGTAATACAACTTACGGTCTTTTTGGTCTTTCTAGTTATCGTTATAGTAATTCAGAATTAGCTAAAGCAATAACTGTTCAAGGTCGTTTAACTTTAAAAATAAGCCAAATTATAGCTGAAAAATTGCTTTCACAATTAGAAGGAGAATGAAAATGTTTTTAGAGAAGTTGAAAGTTAGATCCTGGTACGGAAAAGATGAAACTTGTGATCTTTGTGGAATAGTTAATCGTGAATGTTTCTGTTTCAAAATCCCAACAGTTTTGTTCTTCAAAAAGAAAATTGTAATTTGTCAATCATGTGTAAGCCGAATCTTTAGAAATTTTAAAAAAGATCGATCTTTGAAATAAGAGGTTGAAGGATGGAAAATGTTCTTCGTAAAGCATTATATAATATTGGTTATTCAGAATATGGTGTTAATGACATTATTGAAGTTATCAAAAAGGATGATTATCATTGTCCAGTAGCTGTAACAGATTCTGAAAATTTATTTTGGTACAAATCAGTCGATTCTTTTAAAAAATTACCAAAAAATGTTAAAACAAAATATGCTATTGCAATTGATTTAAAAAAGACTAATAAAGAAGAAACTTATGTTTTCTTTTTTTCAAATAATACATGGTCAAATAAATCAATTCATGTTGAATAAGGAGGAGAAAAAATATGGAAAACAATTTTAACCCAAATCAAACAACTCCAACAGAAAATATGGTTGTGGATGATGCTCCATTTGGTTCTGAAAATGTTAATCAAAAAACGGAAGTTCCACAAACTTCATCTATTCAAACTGGTGCTAATCCAACACAGAATCTAGGCACAACTAATCCTCCTCCAAATAATTCACCATTTGGATCTCCAGGAGGTTTCAATCCACAGCCAAACACAAGTGGAGGTTTTAGTTCTCCACAAAATTTTGGAGGGGGTTTTCATCAGAATAATAACCAACCAAAATACAAAATTATTGATTTATTTTGGTTGTTAAATTCAAAAATCGAAGGCACATCAGAAGGTAATCCAGATCAAAATGAAGCACAATTTGTAAGTATTTCATACAATATTCAATTTGGTAATCTGAGAATTAGTTTTTTCAATATTCCCCAAGGAGCTATTCAAAAACATGTTGTATTTTATAATAAACTACAACGTCTTACAACAGGTACAGTTTATGCTTCTGGAAGTTTTAGATTACTTGAATCTAAAACTGGTGATTCATTCACTTGTTTGGAACAACTTTTCCAGGAAACTGGACAAGATTGGCAAAGTCAAAGACCTATGTGTACTTTTGCTTTTGCAGATAATATTACACGTTTAACAATACAAGATCCAGCATCAGGAATATATTTTTACGATTTTGTTGGTTGGCAAAAAAATGCACTAATAGAATGTTGTAAATTTGCAACATCAAGAGGTCTTGAATTATCAGGTCATTATCGTTTAGAAAATGGATAAAATATCAT
>JAOZRH010000133.1:3924-5787 GCA_029931905.1 Fidelibacterota bacterium | reverse complement strand
ATATTAAATATAATTATATAATACAACGACTCAATCTGGTTTTCAAGATTAAATATAATACTTAATTGTTTTTGTAATTATTTAGTGAGATTATAAATTTATCTTCTAAAAAATTTTGTTGAGTTTGCCATTTGAAATTACACATATTGCATATTTTGAACATTCTAATAACCTTTATTTACTCTATGATTTAATATTTGAGAAAAACTAATTTCTTGATTATCTTTCATAATTATATAACGATCAATATCATCTTCAATATATATCTTAAAATATATATATACAGATTTTACATCATCTGTATATATGGCAATTTTTTTACTATTCAAATTAATAATTTTATAAAAATTTCGACGCATTTACATTTAGAAAATTATTGATTCATTGTATGAATTAAACATCCTTGAGCGACAGCAGTTAAAGGATTTTCTGCTGAACGGATTTCACTTATTTCAAATGGAAATTCAACATCTGATATTTGTTGTTTAATAATATCAATAAAACCTTTTGCTTTACTTGTTCCACCAGAAATAATAAGTGGTAATTTTTCTGGTAATTCAGCATTTGTTTTATCTAATTCAATAATAATATTTTTAAGTGTGTAACTAATAAGATTATTATAATAATATAATAAAGCTTCTTTAATTTGTTTTTCTTTTTTCTTTCCAGTTGGAAAACTATTTAAATCAAATGATTCTTTTTCTTTAATAACATTAACTCGACTTGGAATACTACCAATACTATTTGCTGTATTAATATCAATCCAATCTCCTCCGCGCGCGATAGAGAATTTAATAACAGGAATTGATTTATAAACAACTGCAATATTAGTCATTCCAGCACCAAAAGAAATAGCTAAACCACTAAAATTTTCTTTATGACATTCACTAAAAACAATAGCCGCAGCTTCATTTAATGAAATTGCATTAAATCCTAAACCAGAAATTATGCGTTTAAAAATAGATTCATGATATACAATATTCATTTCATCATCAATTGGATTTGCTGGTACACTATATACACACATGTCATTATTTTCACTAACACCAATTAATTCACGTACCATAACAGCAAGAATTTCAGCACTATCAATATTTTCACTAGAAATCATTCCTTTAGCCATTGGACGATTAACTTTACTTCCAAACATATTACCAAAATGGTAAGCATCATCAGATAATATATAAATAATATCATCAATTTCAACATGTTGTATTTGTGACATATCAGTATTATTAATATGCTCTTTTTCAATTTCAAGAAATACGTTTCGTAGTGATTTAACAATAACCTGTTGATTTTTATTTAATTTAGCTGATACCATATTTCCAGTTCCAACATCTAAACCAAATATTTTTTTTAAATCAGATGGTGTTTGTTTAAATGTAGAAGTAACAGTTTCTTTACTATCTGTACTATGTTCAACATTATCAGCTTTAGGAATTTCATCAATTTGTTTTGTAAAATGACCCATTATAATACTCCTTATAAATGTTTAAGTTTATCACTTATTTTTTTAAGATCTTTTTTATTTGTTTTAGTTTTAACTTTGATATTAGTTGATTTAATTTTTGATATATCCATTGAAGGTATAAAATCTTCATCACTTACAATTCTTTTTTTTCTTGGTAGTGGAGGATCCATATCTTTATTTACTAAATTTGGTTTTTGATTTAATATATCTTTTGGTAAATTAAGAAGTTCAAGACTTTCAGCTATTGATTCAAGAGCTTTAACTTTACGTATTTCTATTATTTTAGCAAAACATATATTACAAAATCCAAATGATTCAGGAATTGCATTTCGTGTACATTGTTGTGTTTTACATTGATTTGGAACAGACATTGAATTGATCTCCAAAAA
>JAOZRH010000133.1:0-3824 GCA_029931905.1 Fidelibacterota bacterium | reverse complement strand
ATTCAGGATCAAGTATAACTTTATAAGTTTTGTTACCTTTTGGATTAGATTCAGTTGGTCCTATCCAAGTGGATTTAACTTTAATAACCTTTATATTTCCATCTTCATCTCGCGCATATCGTGGATGTGTTAATGATCTTAGATGAGCTCGCCTTTCATGAACACATTTAGTTCCTCCTTGATGTGGAAGTTTCATTTTTTTTCTTATTTGTTTAGGTCTTAATATTGTATATAATGGTCGTTCATGTGTTCGTGGAATTTTTACAGTAGATTTACGAACTCGTTTAGGAGTTTCTTTAAGTATAAAATTTTTTTGATACGAAATATGATATATTAGATTTATAAATTCATTTAAATCACGATTCATTAAACCTTCAAAATGTTTTTTTGATTCATTTTGAGGATTTAAATTTACTGTTTGTTTTATTTCAAATGATTTATTATGTATATCATATAAGGTTCCAAAATTAACATCTAAACCCATACCTGTCAAATTTTTTGGAACAACTATGTTTTTATCTTCATTGAAATCGAATGAAAATAATGTAATTAAATCATTAATTTGTTTTAAACTTATAATCTCTCTTCTCTCTTCAAAACCAACTGATGATTTTCCTTCTCGAATTAAATATAAATATTTTCCTTCACTAAATTTTCCAGTTATTACTATTTCCGAATATGGTAAAATGAAATTTTTATGTATTTGATCGAATTGATCAGCTGTACATTCTTTAACATCATCTATAAGAAATATTTTACAGTAATTTAATATTGGTTTAATATTTTTTAATATTTTATTTCTTTCAACAATTTTACACATCATATCAAATAACATTTTACTATCTCCTTTTTTTAAAAATAAAAATACTTAAAATCTACCAATAGATTCCAAGTTGTTATTTTATTATTTCTATATATAAAAAAGAAATAGAAAAATAATTAACGGCAAGATCTATATAATCTTGCCGTTAAAATTTAAAAATTTAAGTGTTCATGTTTATCAAATCCAAAAATATTTATATGTTCTCGAGGACTAAAATTTAAATTTTCTTCAATACATCGTTTAACTGTATCTTGTGTTGATTTTTTATAATCAATTTCAAATTGAGTTATATTATTTTTATATTTATTTATATCTGGAGTACGAGCCATTAAATATATATTTTGTTCGCAACCAGTAAATATGATAAATTGTTTTATTTCATCCCAACAGTCTTTATGATATACAAATTTAATAATATAATTATTAGGATCTAAAGTATTTATAATTTGAATATATGTATCAAAAATATTATGATATTGTTCTTTATCATTATAAAAATTAATATTTAATTTAGGACTTAAATTAATTTGACAATCAGTTTGCTTTTTTAAAAGAATTGACATTTCTTCAGTTATTAAAGTTCCATTTGTTTCAATTTCAAGTTTATTTCTAAATGTATCAAGTAATTTCCAAAAAAGCATATTTTTACTATATAAAAATGGTTCACCACCAGTTAACATTATATTTTTAGTATTAAATTTTTTAATTCTATTAATAAATAAATCTATTGTTTTTTCATCAATAAAATTATTTTCATGTTTTGTCCAAGTATGTTTACTATCGCAAAAATTACATTTTAGATTACAACCGCTCAAACGTATAAGTGTACTTGGATAACCAATTCGTTTTCCTTCACCTTGAATAGTTCTTGGAATAACTTGATCTATATATAGTTTGTCATCAAATTCATTATTTAACATTTAATAATTCCTTTATTCGATCTTTTCGTGTACCTTTATTATGTTTAACAGTAGATTGGGTAATTTTAATATCACCGCCTAATTCTCGTCGTCTTTTATCTCTATTAAGTTTTTGAGCATCATAACATGAATTTTTTATTTCATCAATAAATGGACTTGGAAATTTAGGTTTTCCTCCACGATTTTTACAATATGAAATATTTAGATACTTTTCAGATCGAGTTATTCCAACATAAAATAATCGTCGTTCTTCTTGTAATCCTTTTTTATTTTTATTTTTCTCATCATCTTTAAATGATAAATAATGTGGCAATATACCATATTCACATCCAATAATAAAAACAACTTTATATTCAAGTCCTTTACTTGCATGCATTGTCATAACATCAATTTGATTTATTGTTTCTTCATTTGAATTATTCATTAAAGAAATTTCATCAATAAAATCAAATAGTGATTTTGTTTGTGATGCTTGATTAATTAATTCTTTAACATTATCAAGACGATCATTATATTCATCTTGAGATCCAGATATAAATTCAAAATAATTTTTAAAATTAAATTTTTCTATAACATCAATTAATATTTTATCTGGTGTCATTTGCTTAAATGTTGTTAAATTAAGTAATTGTCCAATTGAATTATTAATTTTATTTGTAAATGTTCCCATTCGAGTGGCATATAAACATTTATCTATAATGTCATTTCCTGGAAGTTTCATTATTTTATCAACTGTTTTTTCACCAATTCCTTTTCTTGGAGCTTCACATATACGTCTAAAAGAAATTTCATCATTATAGTTATTTATAAAATATAAATAACTCATTAGATCTTTTATTTCTCGCCGTTCAAAAAATCGTATATTACCAATAATTTGATATGGTATTTTTTTATTAACTAAAGCCTGTTCAATACTCCGACTCATATATTTAACTCTATATATAATTGCTATATCTTTATATTGTATTGTAGGATCTATTTTTGTATAATTAATACACATATCTGCAATTTTATTTGCTTCTTCTGTTTCATTAGTATATTGAGAAATAATAGGAACTATTGAACTATGTATTTTACTATATGCTTTTTCTCCAATTTGATCTGGATTATTAGTAATTAACTTATTTGATGTTTGTACTATATTATTACTTGATCTATAATTTCTAGCTAATTTAATAACTTTAACATTTTTATCTTTTGTAAAATTAATAAAATGATCTGGATTAGCAAGTCTAAATGAATAAATACTTTGATTTACATCACCTACAACACTAATTTTTGGTTGATTATTAGTTAATATTTTAAATATTTCATTTTGTATTAAATTAACATCTTGAAACTCATCAACTAAAATATAACTAAATAAATTTTGATAGTGTTCTTTATATTGTGTATTATTTTGTAATAAATACCAATTATACCAAAGTAAATCATCATAATCAAATGCATTATTATCTTTTAAATAATACATATAACTACTAAAAATATCTACTAAACAATCAATACCCATTATTTTATAATTTTCTAAAGTTTTAATTGGATCAAAATTATTTTTAGCAAAACTAATTGCTTTATTTATTTCCCAATTCATCGAACGATCAATATGATAATCTTTAATGATTTTATTTAATATTTTCTTTTGTTCATATCCTGTATAAACTGTATAATTATCTTTAAAGTCAATCATATTTAAATATGGTCGTAACATTAAAATAGACATACTATGAATAGTTCGTACCCAAGGCAAATCTTGATAACTACATTGGATTGTTTTACAAACACGATCTTTTAGTTCATTAGCTGCTTTATTAGTAAATGTAACGGCAAGAATTCGAGTTGAGTCATAATTTTGTTGACATAGATATGAAAATTTTTCAGTTAATGTTCTTGTTTTACCACTACCGGCAGATGCAGAAATTATCAGTGGACTATTCAGATATTTAACTGCTTCATTTTGTTTTTCATTTAGTTGCATTATGGAATCACCTCCAAATTCTTGTTTATATTTTTAATGAATATCTATTAGATTTTTTACTCTAAATAAAAAAAATAGTCTAATTTAATAGACTATTTTAATATGA
>JAOZRH010000132.1 GCA_029931905.1 Fidelibacterota bacterium | reverse complement strand
AAAATATTTCTTCCAACGGAATTAGATATTATATTAATACTTGTCATTAACTCCTGAAATTGTTCTGGCAATAATGATTGTGGGCCATCGGATAATGCTTCATCTGGATGTTCGTGAACTTCCACCATAATTCCATCAGCTCCAACAGCAACTGCCGCCCTCGCCATTGGTAAAACTAAATTTCGATTTCCCATAGCATGACTTGGATCAACAATTATTGGCAAATGTGATAATTTTTTCACAACAGGAACCGACGAAAGATCCAATGTAAATCTGGTAGAAGTCTCAAAAGTTCTAATTCCTCGTTCACACAAAATTACATTTGGATTCCCAGCACTCACAATATACTCAGCAGAATTTAACCACTCTTCAACAGTAGCAGAAATTCCTCGTTTTAATATAATTGGTTTTTTTGTATTGGCAAGCTCTTTCAGAAGTGTGAAATTTTGCATATTTCTTGCACCAATTTGAATGATATCAACATATTTTTCAAAAAGTGGCAAATCGTCAGCCGACATCAATTCCGAAACACAGGGAGAATGATTTTTATCACTGGCTTCCTTGAGATATTTTAACCCTTCTTCACCCAATCCCTGAAAACTATAAGGTGATGACCGCGGTTTAAAAGCTCCACCACGAATAATCTTTGCTCCGTAATTTGTAACCTTTTTTGCAACACTATGAATCATAGTTTCGTTCTCAATCGAACAAGGCCCAGCAATAATTACAATATCTTTTCCACCAATTGGAATGTTTCCAGCATGAATAACCGTATCTGTTGGTTTAAATGTTCGTGAACATCTTTTATAAGATTCACTAATCCTGAAAACATTTTCAACACCATCAAATTCTTTTAATTTATCAATATTAAGCTTGTTAACATCTCCAATAATTCCCAATACAAAATGTTTTGAACCTTGAGATCTATTTAAATCAAATTTTTTTTCTTTTAAATATTTTTCAACTTTATTAATATTTTCTTTTGTAGAATTATTTCCGAATATTACTATCATATTGATCCGTTAAATTAGTTTATTTTATTTCACCGACTGGAAATACAACTTTACCGTGCGATTCATTAATAACTTCAGCCATTGCAAGATATATTGCAGACAATCCACAAATAATTCCTTCCCAACCAGCTATAGTTCCAATTATCGCACTACCACTCCAATCTTTAATTGCCAAAAGCAGAAAAAGAATTGTTAGTGAAAGAAAAACAAATTGTATTGCACGATTTTTCCCAAAAGTTCCAATCCACATAAAAAATGTAAATAATCCCCACATAAAAAGATACCAACCCATAAATCCAGCAGGAGTTGCTTCGGTTAAACCAAGTTTTGGAAAAATCCAAAGTCCTACAAGAGAAATCCAAAATAAACCGTAAGAAGTAAATGCCGTTGTTCCAAAAGTATTCCCTTTTTTGAATTCCATAATACCTGCAATCACCTGTGCTATTCCTCCATAAAAAATCCCCATTGCAAAAATCATTGCACTTACAGGAAAAAATCCTGCATTATGAATGTTTAAAAGTACTGTTGTCATGCCAAAGCCCATTAATCCAAGCGGTGCCGGATTTGCTAATTTGTTTTCCATTTTCTTCTCCTGTTTTTTATTTATTTTGTTCGTATTCTTTTTTGCCTAATTCGCCGTGACTTCTTCCTATCTTAATAATTTCCTCTAACAGATGTCGTTTTTCGGTTTCTGTTAAAAATTGTGTTTGAATATTTTCTAAAGATTGATAAATCTCTTTCTCTCTTTCATTCACAATTATTTCTGATTTGTTTTTGCCTTTGAGTTTGCCAATTTCGTATGCATATTGCATTCGTTTATCAAGATATTTAACTATTTTCTTGTCAATTTTATCTATTTCTTCTCTGTTTTTTTTAATTGTATTCATAATTTTTATTTTATCAATGTCATTTTTTTCGTTTCTGTAAATGTATTTGTAATTATTCTGTAAAAATATATTCCAGAAACTAAATCAGACGCATCAAAATTAATACTATAGCCACCTGGAATTAAATTTGTGTATTGTTTAATAAATACTTTTTTACCCATAACATTAAATATTTGCAATTGAACATCTGTAGTTTGTGGAATAGAAAATTCAATTGTTGTATTTACATTAAACGGATTAGGATGATTTTGCTTTAATTCATATTGTTCTGGAATACTTACAATTGCTGCTCGAGCAGGAAAAACATCACTATTTTCGCTTTCATTTCCCTCTCTATCAAGTGCTGTAACAATAAAAAATTTACTTGTATCGCTTGTAGAAGACAATTTTAACAAAGTGTCTTGAGCGAATGAATAAATATTTTTGGCATCATCGGTATTTAAACCATCATCAAGTGTAAAAGAATAAACAACATATTTATAAACCGTATCACCATCCGAAGGAACACTTGGAGAATCCCATTTAAGATACTTTTTGCCAGATATTTCTTCAAATCGTAAATTTGATGGTATGTTTGGGATAATGTTATCTTTCCAACTCATTACAGGTGGAAGTGCTGGATATTTGTAATAATTGTTTTTTAAAGAATCCAAAAATCCTTTCGGATTATCAAGAACCCCTTTCTTTGTTCTGAAAAATATATTTCCATGACAATTTGCTATATTTCTATTCGTCTGAATTTGATTTGGCGCTTCATCTGTCGTCCATTCGTTTATTCTGTAACCTGCTTGACCAACATATAAATGTCTTCCGTTTGTTTGTTGAGCCCACCAAGGAACTAATTTATTATAATCTTGACTCCCTCCTATTGGCCAATAACATTGTGGGGCAATATAATCTA
This sequence comes from Fidelibacterota bacterium, assembly GCA_029931905.1. Classification (GTDB taxonomy): domain Bacteria; phylum Fidelibacterota; class Fidelibacteria; order Fidelibacterales; family Fidelibacteraceae; genus TCS52. The sequence continues at coordinate 3,006 of JAOZRH010000132.1, read as the reverse complement.
CTTTTTTATTATCCAACCAGTTTGTTGGGTCACAGTAAACGGCGGAATATGACGATAATCCAATAATACCAGAAGGAGTTCCACTTTTCCAAATTCCAAAAGGTCCAATTCCAAATTTTACATGCGGCTTAACAGCTTGAATAGAATCATAAATGGCTGAAACTAATAAATTTACATTATCTCTTCTCCAATCTGCAATATTACTAATACCTCTTGAATAATTCGCAAAGGTCGTTGCATCTTCGTCATCTATCCCTTTTGGTTTACCTTCAGGTGGGTAAGGATAAAAATAATCATCAAAATGTATTCCATCAACATCATAATTATTTACTATATCCATAACGACATTAACAATATATTGTCTAACTTCAGGAATTCCGGGATCTAAAAATCTTGCATCATCATCATCAATGTAATATGTCCACTCTGGGTGTTCTTTATACACATGAGTTGAATGCAGTGTATGATGATCTCTCGAAACTTCTGCACGATAAGGATTTAACCAAGCATGAAGTTCAATATTTTTTTTATGTGCTTTTTCAATCGCATATTCTAATGGATCCCAATACGGACTTTTTGGTGTCCCTTGTTCACCTGTCAAATAATATGACCAAGGATCATAAGCAGAATTATAAAATGCATCGCACTCATCACGAACCTGTAACAAGGCAGCATTAAAATTTGCGGCTTCAATTTTATCAAATATTTGATCTAATGTAGCTTTTTGTCCAGCTGTTGAATGAGAAATTGTCGGCCAATCTAAATTTGTAACAGTTGTTATCCATATTCCTCTAAATTCTCTTTTTTCAGCAGAGTTTAAAACAAGTGTAACACTCATTAAAACAATAAATAACATTTTTCTATACATATAACCTCTTTTTCTAATTTTTGAATATCTATATTCAACACTATTTGTATTATAAATAATTTTTGTATGAAATACAATTCAAAAAGAATTTCCAACAACACAAATTTTATAAAAAATAAAAATTATTTTGTTGATTGATAAGTGAATTATTTTATTTATTTTATTTATAAATCAAACTATTATTTTGGCATATTGAGGTAAGAAATGAAAACAAAACAAAACACAATTTTATCAGAAAATGAATTAAAACAAATTTTCAACCATAAAAACAAAGATTTAACAGTACAAGAAAAAGAAATACTGATTGCTTTCAAAAATAATTTTAATAAATATGATTCTAATTTATTTAAAAAAATCAAAACAAATAGAGCATCAAAAATTGACGATAATTATTCACTAATTACTGAACTTGATAATATTCAAGAATGTAACAAAAACACTTTGGCAAAAAGAATTGTTGCCAAAGGAGGCGAACCACTAATTACAATTTTAGACAAAATGAACAATAATATTATTACTATCGGTATAAAAGAAAAGTTTAGTAAAAAAGGTGAAATAAACAGCGGTGATTTGTTATTTATTGTTGAAAATAATTTGGAAAAAACATCCGTCCATTTAAAAAGAAAAATTCGATACAAAACAATTGAGTTGCTAAAAAAAATATGGGTATTAAATTTAGCAAATATTACAAAAATGGGCTTTGTAGATGAATTAATACAAATTAACGCTAACAATAATTTAGGGATAAAAATATTTATAGAAACAATGTTGAATAAATTTACAATGAAAAAATTTGACGAATTATTATTTTCAAGCCTAAATGAAAAAATGATAGTAGTGGTTCAAAAAGAATTTATGGAAGAGGCAGAAACATTTTTTAAATTAAATAAAATGGAATATCTTCAATTCGGTGAACTAATTGACAATAATGATTTAGAACTTTCAACTAATGATAACAATATTTTAACAATTCCTTTCCAAAATTTTCATTTACTTTCAACTCCACCAAAAAGAACCATTCAAAAACATTTGAATGAAACTGCAAACCCCGAAATTGATATTGAAAAAATTCCTAAACCAACGAATACATTAGAAATAATTAAAAAAATGATGGCAAAAAATATTATTGATAAAAATTATGAAATATTAGATTCGTATAACAATAAAATTTTATTTACAACAAGAACTTCGATAGGAATTCTATCGACTAATTTAAAAAAAGCAATCACAGTTACTTTTGGGAATTATACAAATTCTGAAACCAATCAAAATCTTATCAATGCAAATATTGTCGATTCTATTCACAAAAACAGCGGTACAGGAGCCAAAATCAAAGCTATTGATTATTTTTCTAAAGGTGAAACGGATAATACAATCCATCAAATTGAAGATGTTTGTTCCATTTTTGATATTGATCTTTTAAATTACCAAACCAATAAGATTATAGAAAATGAAAAGCCTTCTATTTCAAATATTACTTATGGTTTGATAGAAAATGAAATAACTCCAATTTCTACACAATTCCAGAACGATGGAGATTTTATTTGCCTTATTGGAACATTAAATGGCGAAATGAAAGGCAGCGAATATTTATCAACAATTATGGAAAACAATAAAACAATTCTACAAAAGCCAAATTATGAAATTGTAAAAAATATAAACAATGTTGTTCATCAAAGCATTAGAGAAAATATAATAAATTCTTCCATAAAACTATCAAAGGGTGGACTAATCTTTGCTCTAATTGATAGTATAAAAAATGGAGATAAAAACTTAGGAGCAAATATATTTTTTGATAGAAAAATACGAGAAGATTTTTTCATATTTGGAGAACCTCAATCCGTAATAATGGTTTCATTGTCCGAAAATAATTTAATCGAATTAATCAAAATAACTCAACAAAATAATGTAAACTGCTCAACAATTGGAAGAGTTAAATTTGAGAGAGAAATTAATATTAATAATAAGATTAATATTAAAGTTGATGAATTATAAAAAATCTTTACACAATATCATAAAAAAATAAAAAAATATTGCTAAAAACAAATATTTACTATAACTTTATTAAAATTTGGGAGTACTAATTATGATACACAAAAGCAGAATTTTCATTTTATTAATATTTTTATTAATATCAA
>JAOZRH010000131.1 GCA_029931905.1 Fidelibacterota bacterium | reverse complement strand
TAGAGATTTGTGGTTTTTTTATTTTAGGGGAAAATATTAATTAATCCATTGAATGTTTTTTTTATAAGTAATTTCTTCTAAAAATAATCCTTGTGGTGGTGCAGTAAAAATATCAAAATATCTTTTTTTATCATTCAATATTTTTTTAAAATCATCAACTGTTTTTTCACCATTCCCAACTTTTATCATTAATCCGACTAAAGATCTTACCATATTATGTAAAAATCTATTTGCTGAAATTGTGTAAATCAAAGAATCATTTTCTTTTATCCAATTACTTTTTTTTATAATACATATTTTATGATTTACATCTGATTTTGCATTACAAAAAGCGGTAAAATCATGTTCGCCCATGATAAGTTTAGAACATTTACATATATTTTCAAAATTTATATCATAGTTTATTTGCCAAGAATAAAATCTATCAAATGTATTCTCTTTTAATGAAATAAAATATTTATAAGTTCTAACATCAGCTGAAAATCTTGAATGAAAACTCGAATCTGCTATTCCAACTCTTCTAATTCTAATATCTTTGTTTATTTGTGAATTTATTGCTAATTTTAAATTAATATTACTAAGTATTTTGGGTGGTGTAAAATGTACAATTTGTCGCCTTGCATGAACTCCTGAATCTGTTCTTCCCGATCCTGCAACTGTAATTTTTTGTCTATAAATACTTTGTAAGGCCTTTTGCAACTCTCCTTGAACAGTTTTTACATTTGGTTGAATTTGAAATCCAGCATAATTTGTTCCGTCATATTCAACTTCAAGAACGAAAATATTATCTAAAGCATTTGTCCATTTCATAAATTATTCTCTGTTGAAAAATTGTAATTACGAGTTGTTAAAGCAATTGATAAAATTTCTGCTCTTTCAATTGAATTTATAATTAATGGGAGAATTAATTCGGAATAATAGACGATTTTTTTAAATATTTTTGTTGGCTTTTTCATTCCCAAAATTCTATGAATTTGTTGTAATGATTCAAATTCTGAGCGAATAATATCAAAATATCGAAAACCAATTATTAGTGGTTGAATTAAAAAAGAAATATCAATTTTAAATTTCATAACATATTTGTGAAACGAATTTAAGGAGTGATAATAATCAATTTTGGATAATGTGTTTACAGCCCAAATCATTAATAGAATAATATTTACATTGCGAATTGTAAAAAATAAACTTTTTATCCAAAGTTTTTTACCTAATAATTCATTTAAATAATTACTTGAATCAAATCTAAAAAATAAATGTATCAATAATGTAAAAATAACAAGCATAGAAAAATTAAGAAATGCTTTAAAGATTCTTTTTTTTGATTTACTTGTGATTACAAATATTAATATTGGGATAAAACAAAATAATTGCCCAATGAGTGAAGAAACAAAAGATATTACTACTAAATATATAATTGTTATAAAAAATAAAACGATATTGTTATTAAAAATATTCAATTGAAAATAATATTAATTGAATGGAATTGAGAAATGAAAAGTTGTAACATTTTGATTAAAGGATAGGGAAGAGGTAAGATGATTTTGATTATTGGCTAAATAAATAACATCTATAGCACTCAAAATTCTATTAAAAACAAGTCCACCAATAGCAAATTTTGCTCTTAATAATGATTTGTCGCGATCAATTCTAAGATTACGATATTTGTTTGCATTTTCACGACTATCCCAATCCCAAGCGAATTTTTCATTATATATTTTTTCTGGTGTTCGTGATTCAAGCATTTCTTCTTTAAAATCTTGATAACTAAAATATCCACCTAAATCAACCCAATATTGAGAAGTAGATGCAAATTCTTCGGCACCTGAGTGTATTTTTGCATAATTTTTCATATCACTATCTTGAATATCATGGTAACGATTAAATGTAAACATGGATATCCACATTGTTGCCTCCGTAATAAAAAACATTTTACTACGCGAATTATTATAATTTAATTCACCCCAGCCAGGCAAAATTATGCTTTTCAAAATGTTTTTCTTATCAATTTCATTTTGTGCAAAAGTATTTGTTAACAATATTAAATTTATAAAAATTATAAATAGTATTTTTTTCAATTTTATTCTCCCTATGTTGACCTTAAAAAATATAATAATAATGTAATAGTATTTAGAAAAAGACCGTATAAAACATATTTTTTCATATTTTTTCTTACATCTGTTTTCTTTATTTGTTCCTTTGAAAATGTTCCAATAATATTTTCTTTGTATTCATCTTTAATAATAACTTGATATTGTGTTGAATCTTTTTTTGTGTTGGTTGATATCTCGCCGACATAGTATGCATTAGTTGAATCTTGAGTTAAGTGATAATTGTTGTTTTTTAGGATTATGTAAATTTCATCTAAAAATGGAGTGTCACTATCAAAATAAACTGTTTTCTCTGCAAATAATTTGGAAAATGGTAGATACATAATTGTTAAAACTAAAAGTATATATAAAATATTTTGTTTGTACGCATTTTTTTTCGTATTCAGATTCATGTTGGCAATAGAATTTTGTTTATAAACTTATTTCAACTTCAACGGTATCTAGAATACCACGAATTGGAACATTTGGTTTGCGGATGGTTGTTGTAATTTTTTCTACTAACGCAAAATCAGTTTTTACATTATTACAGATTTTACCTGCTAATGTTTCTAATAGATGATGTTTGCTCTCGGAAGTAATGACTTTTTTTACAGTATTATAAACAGCTTCATAATCAATTGTATCTTTTAAACAATCAGTTTCAATTGCTTTTTGCAAATCACACTCTAAGACAACATCTACTTCAAATCTACTACCTAATTTTTTTTCTTCATTTTCTACACCATGAAAGCCATAAAATTGCATATTTTTTAATCTAATAATTCCCATTTAATTTATCCCCCATCTTAATTTATTTCTTAATGTATCGAAATAATTATTCCCTTCTATTCTGATAAGATTTGCACAAAATTCAGCTTTTTCAATAATAACTTTTGAATTAATATCTAATTTAACATTGTTTTGTCCATCAGTTGTGAAAAAACATTCAGTTTTTTCTTTTAAGATAATTTCAATTGTTTTATCATCTGTTGTTACCATTGGTCGATTTGTAAGAATATGAGGACAAATTGGATTGAGAATAATTCCCTTTAAATCTGGCGTAAGTATTGGGCCACTATTTGAAAGAGAATATGCAGTAGAACCAGTTGGTGTAGAGATGATTATTCCGTCTGCCTTATATGAATTCATAAAGACATTATTAATGTTAATTTGAAATTCAATCATGTGAGGTAATTTGAATTTTGAAACAACAAAATCATTTAAGGCGAAAAATGTTGTCTTTTTCCCATATGAAGTTATTGTGGCTTTTAAAATTGATCTTTTTTCGATAGAATATTTTTTGGCAATGATTTTTGAAAAATATTCCTTAAAATTTGACATTGTAACTTCTGCCAAAAAACCTAATCTGCCAATATGAATTCCAATTATAGGCTTTGCTAATTTATTTATTTTTCTTACTGTTGAGAGAATTGTTCCATCACCACCAATCACAACAATGATGTCAGATTGAGTAAATAGAAGAGCTTCACTACAAAAATTCGCATCTTGTTGGCTTGATAATAAATATTTCAACTTATTATCTATCAAAACATTCACATTATTCTCATTTAACCAATGTATAAAATCTTGAAAAAAATCTGAAACAGAGTTGATTTTTTCTATATTTGCAATTATTCCTAATTTCATTACTCTTTCAACCATTTTTTAATTATTTCAACTGCTTCTGTATGATTCTCTGCTTTTATCATTCCTTTTATATTCCACGATTTAAGAGAAATTATTTTTTTATCCATTTGGAGTGCATAAGCTATTTCTGAAAGTGTTCCATAGTGTCCACCAATAGCAATTGAATAATCACAAGCACGAGCAAGCATTTGATTCCGTGAAACTCCAATTCCGCTTGTGAGTGTTATGCTTAAAAAGGAATTTGCTAATCTTTTATTATTTCCTGGTAAAATTCCGATTGCTATTCCGTTAGATTCTTTTACACCTTTACTAACAGCTTCCATAACTCCGCCTTTTCCACCACAGAGAATTATCCAATTGTTTTTTCCAGCCATTTTGCCAAAATTATAAGCTTCTTCCAAAATGTTTTTATCTGCTTTTCGTCCACCGAATACTGCAATTATAGGATATGTGTTGAGTTGAGATATTTTCATAATATTATGTTTTATTAAAAAGGAGGGAAGCAATCATAAATTTAATTTATAAGCTTCTAATCATTTCTAAGGTTTTAATCTTGTAATAGTTCTTGGCCATGGAATTGCTTCTCTAATATGTTGATTTCCACAAATCCAACTTACCGTTCGTTCTAAACCAAGTCCGAAACCAGAATGTGGAACCGATCCATATCTTCTTAAATCAATATACCAGTTATACATTTCTTCTGATAAATTTTCTTTTTTGATTCTTGATAAAAGTAAATCGATATCTTCTTCTCGCTGACTTCCACCAATAATTTCTCCATAACCTTCAGGTGCAATCATATCAACACCAAGAACAAATTTATCATCATTTTCGTCTCGTTTCATATAAAAAGCTTTTGTTTCTGCTGGCCAGTGATGAATCATTATCGGAGTATCAAATTTTTTGGTAATTAATGTTTCATCTGGAGCTCCAAAATCATCACCCCATTTGAAATCTCTACCATTATCTTGTAATATTTTTACAGCTTCATCATAAGTTATTCTTGGAAATGGTAATGTGATTTTTTCTAATTTTGAAGTATCTCTCTCTAAAATTTCCAATTCTTTTTTTCTATTTTTCAGAACCTGTTCAACGATATATCTAACAAATTCTTCCGCTAAATCCATATTGTCATTTATATCATAAAAAGCCATTTCTGGTTCAATCATCCAAAATTCTGTCAAATGTCGTCTTGTTTTTGACTTTTCAGCTCTAAATATTGGACCGAAACAATATGTTTTGTTAAATCCCATAATTCCGGCTTCACTATATAATTGTCCAGATTGAGTTAGATAAGCATCTTGATCAAAATATTTTGTTTTAAATAGTGTTGTAGTTCCTTCAGATGCATTTGGAGTAAACATTGGAGAATCAATTAAAGTAAAATCTCTGTCATCAAAGAAATTTCTACTAGCTTTTATAATTTCGTGACGAATTCTTAAAATTGCATTTTGTTTTTTTGAACGAAGCCATAGATGCCTATTGTCAAGTAAAAATTCTATTCCGTGTTCTTTCAATGAAATTGGATATTCTTCTGCAATTTGCATAACTTTAATATTTTTTACCAATATTTCATATCCAAATTTTTGTCTTGGTGCTTTTTGAACAACTCCTTCTATAGCAAGTGAAGATTCTTGTGTTAGAGTATTCTTTAAATCAAACACTTCAGATGATACCTCATCTTTTAATATTACACATTGAATAAATTCAGTTCCATCACGAAAAATCAGAAACCAAATTTTTCCACTTTTTCGTATGTTATAAACCCATCCTTTTAGTGTAACTGTCTCATTTAGGTGTTTATCAATGTTTTTTGCTAATGTGTGTTTTACCATTTTTCCCTTTCTTATTTTTGAAATTCATAATAATACAATCAATCTTCCCAAATATATAAAAATCTTGTATAAATTCAAACTAATATATATGAATTAACAAAAAATATAATATAAATATCAATTGTTAATTATTATGAAATGCGTTTGCAAAATAGCAAGGGAGCAAACTCCATTGTTTTTTTTATATTATTTTATCTTTGGGAGTTTGTTTTTGGAGTGCATTAAGCGTCTTAATGCGA
>JAOZRH010000023.1 GCA_029931905.1 Fidelibacterota bacterium | reverse complement strand
GCCTTATTAACATCTTCTTTTGAGTGAGCCGCAGACAATTGAACTCTTATTCTCGCCTTCCCTTTCGGTACAACAGGATAAACAAATCCAATTACATAAATACCTTCTTCTAATAGTTTATCGGCCATTTTTAAGGCAATTACTTCGTTATAGAGCATTACTGGAACAATTGCGGTATTTCCCTTTACAATATCAAACCCCGCATCTTCCATTTGTTTTCTGAAGTTTTTGGCATTTTGCTTAACTGTGGTAATCAATTCAGATGATTCTGTCAACATTTCCATAACTTTCAAAGTTCCACCAACAACTGCAGGAGCTAATGTATTAGAAAATAAATATGGTCTTGATCTTTGTCGCAACATTTCTATTATTTCCTTTTTGCCAGAAGTACAACCGCCAGATGCTCCACCAAGTGCTTTTCCAAAAGTAGTTGTAATAATATCAACTCTACCAATTACATCGTTATATTCTGAAGTTCCCTTTCCACTTTTACCAATATATCCAGTTGCATGTGAATCGTCAACCATCACAAGTGAATCATATTTTTCTGCCAGATCACAAATTTCGTTTAGTTTTGCAATATCACCATCCATCGAAAAAACACCATCTGTAACAATCATTCTATATTTTGCAGATTGTGATTTTTGTAAAGCATCTTCCAATTCTTCCATATTAGAATGTTTGTAACGAAATCTTTGTGCTTTACAAAGTCGTACACCATCAATAATTGAAGCATGATTTAATTCATCAGAAATTATTGCCGATTCTTTATCTAACAATGGTTCAAAAACTCCACCATTAGCATCAAAACAAGCAGCATATAATATTGTATCTTCTGTTCCAAGAAATTCAGAAATTTTATTTTCAAGTCGTCTGTGAATATCTTGAGTTCCACAAATAAATCTCACAGATGATAATCCATATCCCCATTCATCCATAATATCTTTTGCAGATTGAATTACTTGCGGATGATTTGCTAATCCCAAATAATTATTTGAACAAAAATTCAATACTTTTTCACCCGTAGAAACACTTATTTCTGCTCCTTGAGGCGAAGTGATAATCCTTTCATTTTTATATAATCCATTTTTCTTTAAATCAACAAATAATTCTTGAAAATCTTTTTTCATTTTTCCAATCATTTTATTCACTCCTATTTTTTCTTATAAACACCTAATATTTCACCAAAATATACAGAATGGAAATCACCTTCATTATAATATTTTTCAATAATATCTCTATCTAATTCGCTATTTATTATATCATTTTTATTTACAATTTTACACTCATAATGAACAGGACACTCTTTAATGTACGGAACAGAAATATTATTCGATTTTTCAAGATGAAAATTACATTTTTCAATTTTATTAACATCACGGCCTGATTTTACACCACAATATGCAACTTGTTTCTTTAACTCTTGTGTTGGAACATTAATTACAAACTCCGACAATTCTTCGAGAAGTTTAAACGAATAACGAGAAGGTCGCACCATTATTGTAAAAATTTGTTTATGCCAAATTATTCCAACAGTTCCCCAACCAATTGTCATTGGATTTCCCTGCTTACCAGATGATAATAAAAGTCCATTATTATACAAATGTTCCAAAGTCAAATCGAGTTCAGAAAATGTTTCTATTTTTTCTCTCACAATTATACTCCTTGACTTATTTCTTTTTCAAAATTATACTAAAAGTTAATAAAAATTTATAATTTATCAAATAAAATAATTGTATTTTATAAATAAGAATTATATATTTAGGCGTTTGTTGAAAAAATGATTGGAGAGGTGGCCGAGTCGGCTGAAGGCGGTTGCCTGCTAAGCAATTGTACGGGTTTAAGCCTGTACCCCGGGTTCGAATCCCGGCCTCTCCGCTTTTTTTAATATTAGAAAAATTACTTATATATAGACAACAAGGGAGTTTAACTCCCTTGTTTATTTATTATTCTCAATTTTTATATTAATTTATCTCATTGGTCTAAAAATTTGACTCCAACGAATTTTCTTATAAAATTCATTCCACGAAACATCTTTATTCCAAGATAAATATCGAATCAATGGAGTTCCTAATATATATTTTTGTGGAACAAATCCCCAATAACGACTATCAGCACTATTATCACGATTATCACCCATCATAAAATAATAATCTTGTTCCACAATATATTTTTTAATTGCCTTACCACCAGAATAAATTGTTCCCATACCGTAATCCAATTTATTACCATCCATAAAAGCAACATACAAAATAATTTGAATATTTGTTTCATCTACATATAAAGTATCGCCTTTTTTGGGAATATATATTTTATGAAATTGATCTTTATTTCCATTCCCAGCTGGAAAAATATTCCTTTCTTGGTAATCTTTTGATAAAATATTATCGTAATTCACAATTGATTTATCAGGATCTTCAAATACTTCATCATTTATATAAACTTTTTTATCAATTATTTCTAATGAATCTCCTGGTTCAGCAATACATCTTTTCACATAATTTGTCCAAGGATCAAGTGGATACTGAAAAATCACAATATCTCCAGTATTTGGTTTATTAAATGTTGGAATAGTAATATGTGGAATAAAAAAACCTTTTCTTGTAAATGGAATACCAAACCAATCTGGTGTCCTAATTCCATATGCAAATTGATTGCCAAGTATAAAATCACCAATTTTAATTGTATTTTTCATTGAACCTGTAGGAATTTGATATGCGCAAACGATTCCTGAACGAATAAAATAGACAGCAATTAAAACATATATCCATGATTTAATTTCATAAATTATTTTTTCCTTTCTTGATCTAAATTTTGGTGCTTCTTTCTTTTTAAAAATGTTTTTAACATATTTCTTAGTCTTTTGAATCATTTCATCTTTCCCAAATTTCATTTTATTTTTTCCTTTTTATCAATTATATATTAACAGATTCAATTTGTTTCAAATAATTTAATATTAAAAATCTCCACCAATAGATAACAAGTATCTCGGTTTTGTAAATCCCGTTCCATCATATTCCCAAGCGGTATCAACTTTTAATAAAAAATATCCCAAAAATATTCTAACTCCATAACCTGTAGAAGCAATCATATCTTGATATTCATTTCCAATCGGCAAATATTTATCATTTACAAATGGTTCAAATTTACCATCCCAAGCTGAACCAATATCACCAAATATTGCACCTCTCACCTGCCATAAATTTATTGGCAATGGAAATCTAAATTTTGCATATTCAACAAATGGAAAACGAAATTCAAAATTCATTAAAAAATAATTTGAACCATATTTTTCAAAAAATCTTACTCCTCTAACAGGTGTTATATATTTAGTCAAATAATACATCTCTAAATCATCAGAAAAATTTGAACTACCACTTCCAAATATTGGTGCATCTGTATTATAACGATAATTAAGCCAATTACTAACTCCACCTAACATAAATATTTGTGGTGTTGCACCCCAAGATTTTCCACCAGTAAATCTAAAAGCAAAATGATAATTAAAATTAATTTTCAAATATTTCCTATAATCAACCGTAAGCGATTTGTATGTTGGTGAATCTTTCCCAAATTTTGGCATATATTCTAATTGAACGCGATATCTTGTTCCATCCATTGGTGCAGTATAACTAAACATCGTATTATCTTTAACAAAAGCAAGTGAAGTTAATGCAGTTTGAACCGATTCCTTATCATTTATTCTATTGTCTAAAATTTCTTTTGAAATGTTAAAATATGTTGAATTTGACTCAATTCTATGAAATTTATCTATTGGATAATCTACATAAAAAGAACCACCAGTACTCGCATATCTAATGGAAACAATATCATAATATTCATTTTCAGGGAAATAATGATATGTGAAATACTGATCAGATTGATTAAAATATGACATACCATAATTCATTCTATGTTTTAAATAAAAATAAGATACCGAATAATCACTGTTCTTTAAATCAATATATAAATCCGTTCCAATAAAAATATTATGATCGCCAAGCATATCACTAAATACAAATACTGCCTGTCCCTGAAATCCGTAAAAAGTCGAATATGCAAATTGATTATTTACTAAATCTACAGAAAATTTTGTCTTATAATCATTAGATTTATATTCTCCATTCTCTGTCATAATTTTTGAAGAATCTAAACTTATAATAGAATCTGTTTTAAAATGTGATATATTGTGCTTTTGCATACTAGGTATAAATATAAAATTTTTATACTGCTCGTCATTAATTATTTCTTTTGCTTTGTTAACTTTAAAAGTTTTTTGTGATAATAGCGTCTTCCCTTTTGTATTGTGAACTTCATTTACAACAGTATCATTTTTATTAAATTGATTCTTACGAAATTTTGTTAATTGTAAATCCTGTTTTGGCAAATAAAAAGGTGAACTCATTCTATAAATATCCCAACCGCCATTTTTAAATGCTGACATAACTAATGAATTACCATTTTTGTCAATATTTAAATGAAAAATTCCACCTGTCACATTAGTTATTGGATATGCCGTTGAATCATTTTTTTTAACAAAAATATTACAAATACCATTTTTGTCTGAAGTATAAATTATTGCATTCCCATCTGGATTATATAATGGATAATCTTCGTCATAATCGGTATTAGTTAATTGTTTTTTTGTATTTTCTCTCAAATCAAATTCAAATAAATCTTTTTGATATGGATGTCTTAATTCAGTTTTATTAGCTTTTCTATTTCTTTCAGATGAATAAATTATTTTATCACCATTCGAGTTCCATTGTGGATTGCTATCACTATCCCTATCTTTTGTGAGGTTGGCAAGTTTTTTCTTTTCTAAATCATAGACATAAACATCACTTTGATATCCGTTATGCCCCCTAAAAGCTACAATATTTTTATATTTTGGATTCCAAACTACTGAATAAATTCCTTTTAATTTTTCAATTTCTATTACTTCTTGTTTTTTGGATTCAACATCAACAATTATTAATGCATCATGCTCTCCACTCTTGGTTGCAAATATTATTTTTTTAGAATTAGGTGACCAAGACACACCCGGAGTAATCCATTTTAATTCCTCTAAACTTGTTTTTCTCTGACCAGAAACTATTTTTTTAACATCTTCACCATCTTGAGAATTCATAAGAAAAATATCTGCATAACCATTTCTATCACTCATAAACACAATCTTTGTTCCAGATGGTGAAATTGCAGGAGCTACATTTTGAGCTGTTTTTAATTTAACATGATCCGTTAATTGTACCGCAACTTCTCCGATATCATCAGTTGCTTCTATATCAGCCCAATATTCATTTTGTAAATATTTAGACCACTTTTTACTAAACTCTTTATTCTCAACTTTAAATGTTTCCTTAATTGCTCTTTTTACATTACCCTTTCTTTTCAATGAATAATAAAATTCAGTTACTTTCTTTTTGCTATAAATATCTTTTATAAATTTAAAAACAGATTGACCCGCTTTATAAACATAATATCCAGAAATATATTCAATTGGAGGAATACTATTATTCAATACCAAATCTCTCATAAACATATCACTTCTGACATCCCACCTTACGGATTCAAATTCAGCAGACCCTTCTGCAATCCATAAAGGAATTTGTAATTTTACACGACCAGATACTAATGATTGAATTGATCCCCCATAATACATATCATTCATTACAGCATGAACAAGCTCGTGATGCAAAGTATGTCTAAAATCCCCATAAGAACCTTCAAATGGCACAATTACACGATTTTTAAATAATTCTGTGAAACCACCAACTCCTTCTGGTAAACTACCCTGAGTGGTGTTCGTCTGTTGAAAATCATTATGGCTATCATAAATAATAATTGAATATCTCTTCTGTAAAGGCCAATTAAACAATCCCTTTATTGAAATATACGATTTTTCAGCATTGGTTGCAGTAAATTCTGCTATATTTTTATTATCCCCACTATAATAAATGTCAAAATGATTACTTTGAATATATTTCCATTTAAATTGTTTGTATTGAACTTTATTTTTGCCAAATTGTCCAAATAAATTTAGTGATAATATCAATACTATAATTAGTATTTTACCAATCTGTTTCAATTTTATCATTCTTTCTAAATTTATTTTGATGTTTTTCATAGATTTATTACGATTTTAATTTGAATGTTGTTCCTTCTTTTCTATCAAGCAGTTCAATACCCATATTTAATAATTCGTCACGAATTCTATCTGCTTCTGCCCAATTCTTATTTTCCCTTGCTTCATTTCTTGCTTCAATTTTTTCTTCAATTTCATCTTCACTGATTTTTAATGTTTGAAGTTTTTCTTCCATATGAACCGTATCTATTCCTAAAGTTTTTTCAACAAATATTACACCGAGCACACTATCGATTTTTTTCAATGATTTAATGATGTTTTTTTTATCAAGATTAGATAATTTATTGTTTATTTTAAATTTATTAACTTTTTTCAAAAATGTAAATACAGCTCCAAGCGATGCGGAAATATTTAAATCATCATCCATCATTTTTTCAAATTCTTCTAACATTTCTTTTGTATAATTAACTATCTTTTCATTTTTTATATTTGTCATTTCTACATTTTGCAATTCATATATAAAATCATCAAATTTTTTCAATGTTTTTTCTGCAATATCTAATTGTTCTGTACTAAAATTTAATTTTTGACGATAATGTACTGATAATAAAACAAAACGAATTGCTCTTGTAGAATAGTTTTTTTCTAATAAATCTTTAATGAAAACCGTATTACCAAGTGATTTACTCATTTTAGAATCTTTTAATCCAAGATATTCACAATGCATCCAATAATTTACAAATTTTTGACCATTTGCACCTTCACTTTGAGCAATTTCATTTTCGTGATGAGGAAATATCAAATCAACTCCACCTGTATGAATATCGAATGTTTTACCTAAATATTTTCCGGACATTGCAGAACATTCAATATGCCAACCTGGTCGTCCTTTTCCTATTTCAGTTTCCCAAAACACATCACCATCTTCGGGTTTATATCCCTTCCAAAGTGCAAAATCATAAACAGAATCTTTGTTATATTCATCTGTTTCTACCCTTTCTCCCTTTTTCATCTGATCAACATTTAATTTTTGTAATTTTCCATATTCTGGAAATTTACTAATATTAAAAAATATACTACCATCTGCTGTTTTATATGCAATTCCCTTTTTGAGAAGTTTTTTTATTAATTCTACCATTTCAGAAATATGATCGGTTGCTTTTGGAAAAACATCTGCTTCTTGAATATTTAGCTTTTCTAAATCGTTAAAAAATGCTTCTTGATACTTATTTGTATATTCTTTTAATGATAAATTTTCAATATGACATTTTTTTATTATTTTATCGTCAACATCTGTAATATTCATCACATGTTTTACTTCATATTTTTTAAATTGTAAATATCTTTTAAGAATATCGACAAAAATAAAAGATCTAAAATTTCCAATATGAGCAAAATTATAAACTGTAGGGCCACAAGAATATAATTTAACTTCGTTTTTATTTATTGGTATAAAATCTTCTTTTTTTCTCGAAAATGTGTTATAAAATTTCATAATTCCTTCTAATGTGATTTAATTATTTTTCATTTACTTTTAAGTTAATACATCTAATATTATTTTTTCTATTAAATCAGGAAATTCCAATCCCGAATATTTTGCCGATTTGGGTAGTAAACTCGAACTTGTCATTCCCGGCAATGTATTTGCCTCCAAACAAAATGCTTCATTTTTTTCATTTAATCGAAAATCAATTCTGCCATAATTTTTCATTCCAAGAATATTCCACACTTTTTTGGCAGATATTTGTATTTTTTCCGTTACAGAATCATCCATTTTTGGTGAAAGTATATATTCATTCATATCATTTCCATATTTACTTTCATAATCATAAATACCACTTTTTGAAACAATTTCAACTAATGGATATGTTTCTTCAGAAATAATCGGTACAGTAAGTTCTCGCCCAGGTATAAATTTTTCTATAATATATTCATTTGAATATTTCAATGCTTCTTTTGTCTCATGTAGAATATTTTTTTTCTCTTTTACAATTGATAATCCAACCGAAGAACCACCATCGTTAGGTTTAATTACAATCGGAAAAGAGAGAGATCGAGGACTTTCTGTGGGAGTATTAAATAATTCAAAAGGTGCTGTTAAAATACCAATAGAATTTAATAATTTTTTTGTTCTATATTTATCCATTGCAATGGCTGACGCCATACTTTCAGAACCCGTAAATGGAATTTCAGCAATTTGTAAAACAGCAGATATAACACCATTTTCACCATTTCCACCGTGCAGGGCATTAAATACAATATCAAATTTTTCCTCTTTTATCCATTCAATTTGTCGAAGAAAATATTGGTCGTTCATTTTAGCTAATTTATCAAATTCTTGTGTTTCAATTGACACAGATTCTAAATTATTTTTAAATTTATCCATCTCTTCTAATGGTGTTGCCGGATCTAATAATTCCACCTGATGATTTTTAGCTCTTAATGCCTCTGCAACAGCTAAACCAGTAAAAATGGAAACATTCCTTTCCGTTGATGCACCACCCAACAATATACATACTTTCATATTTCTCTTCTTTTTAATTTATTTATTAATTTTTCTTTACCGCCAAGGCACAAAGACGCAAAGATTATTAAAAATTAATACTTATAATTTCTTCCTTTGTGTTTTTATGTCTCTGTGGTGAAGTATATCCTCAACCACAATTTTCAAATTCTTCCAAGTTTTAACTTCTATATTTTTCTCTTTTCTAATCATCTCAGCTGTTTCTAATCCATAACCAGTTTCTACAAGATAAAACGGAATTCCTAAATTTTTTGCAGCTTGCCAATCACAAACAGAATCACCAACATATACACTATTTTTTATATCAAATTTGTACTCTTTCGCTGCTCGTAAAAACATACCAGGTTTTGGTTTTCTGCAATTACAATTATCTGTTGGTAAATGTGGACAATAATAAAAATCTGTTATTTTTCCATTATCTTTTTCACTATCGCTAATAACTTTTTCAAATATTTTGCCATTAACTTCTTCAGTAAAATATCCGCGTGAAATAGCTGATTGATTGCTTGTAATAAATATTTTCAATCCCATATCAGTCAATTTTTTTAAAGTTTTACTAACAAAAGGATAAACATTTACATCTTCAACTGAACGAATATAATCATCACTATCCTTGTTTAACACACCATCTCTATCTAAAAATATTGCTTCTAACTTCTTCATACTTAAATTTACAAAATTTTTATTTATTAAAAAAATCTTTTCTAATTTTTTATTTAATACTTTCTATTTTGAATATTTTTCACAATAATCAATTCTGAAATATTTAACAACATCAAATAATAAACTATATATTTCTAGTTTACTTATTATTTTCTATTGCTTTTTGATAGGATTCAACATATTCTTTCGCACTTTGCTTCCAAGAATATTCTTTGTTCATTGCTCGTTTTATCATTTTTTTTAGATGATCTTTTCTGTCATAATAAGTACTTACAGCCCAACCAACTGTGTCATAAATTGCTTGAGGTGTCAAATCATCAAATTTAAAACCAGTTCCATCGCCTGTTTTCTCATTATATTGGTCAATAGTATCATCTAATCCACCTGTAGCTCTAACAATTGGTAAGGTTCCATACTTCAATGAATATATTTGATTTAATCCACAAGGTTCATAAAGTGATGGCATAATGAAAAAATCTGAACCAGCTTCAATTTGATGTGCCAATTCATTATCATAACCAATATATACACCAATTTGTTCTGGATATTTTGCTGATAATGATTTAAAATAATTTTCCAAATTCTTATCACCTGATCCCAATATCGCAAATTGCACTTGCATATTTGGAACAATATGTTCAATAACAGAGGCCAAAGTATCCAATCCTTTTTGAGAAGCAAATCTACTAACAATACCAATTATTGGAGTATTTTTATCATTTTTAAGATTAAACTTTTTTTGTAATTCCAATTTACATTTTGATTTTCCACTCATATTTTTTACATCATAATTATGTGAAATTAATTTGTCCACTTTTGGATTCCACTGTTCATAATCAACACCGTTTACTATACCAAAATATTTTTCACCCTTATTTATTAAAAAAGTATGTAATCCGTGTGAATATTCTTCAGTTTTCGTTTCTTCTGCATATTTTTTACTAACGGTATTCACTATATCTGCATATTGTATTCCGCCTTTAAGAAAATTAATACCTCCAAAATCTTCCAATACATCAGGATTAAAAACATAATTTGAAAAACCTAAATATTCAAAATTATCAAACGAACATTTTCCTTGATAACCAATATTGTGAATAGTTAAAGCACCAACTGCATCTTGGAAAAATGGATCATTCCCGTACCATTCTTTTAGATAAATCATTGATAATGCGGCTTGCCAATCATGTGAATGTATAACATCTGGTTTAAAATTAATATCTTTACACAATTGAAATGAGGCATTCGACAAAAATGCAAATCGTTTTGGATTATCTTTATAATCGTTCATTTCCGAATCATTATACAATCCTTCACGATTATAATATTGTTCATATTCAATAAAATATATTTCGACATTTTTACTATGTTTTGTTGAATGTACAGAACACCATTCTTGACTATTTCCCATATGTACACCCATTGGCGACAATACTTCTTTTATTTTAAATTTTTCTGTATCAATAGATGAATATTTTGGAATTACTATTTTTACATTATGCCCAAGCTTTGTTAATGCAATAGGTAATGCTGATACAACATCGGACAAACCACCCGTTTTTGCATATGGAGCACATTCAGATGCTATAAATAAAATATTTAATTTTTGTTTCATTTTTCTTTTCCTTTATATTGATATATTTTTATTCTTGAATTACTTTTCTCATCGCTTCTATATATTCCGGTGTAGTACCACAACATCCACCAATTATTGAAACTCCAATTTCAATTAATATTTTCGTTTTTTTAGCAAAAAATTCTGGAGATTCAGAATAAATAAATTCTCCATTTTTAATCTCTGGTTGTCCAGCATTTGATTGAATAATTATTGGCAAATTCGAATATTTTTTAAATTCCTTTGCAATCTCTACCATTTTTTCAAAACCATTACCACAATTTGAACCAATAATATTTGCACCAGCCTCCTCCAACACCAAACTTACAGTTTCGACATCATTTCCCATAACAGTAAAATATCCTCTCGGTGTTTTATTGAATGTCATCGTTGTAATTATTGGAATTGAACTTGATATTTCTCGTGTCGCTTCAATCGCCAAAACCGCTTCTTGCAAATCAATCATCGTTTCAATACAAATTACATCGACACCACTTTTAATAAGAATTCCTATCTGTTTTTTAAATCCATCTTTTATTAAATCAGGATTTCCATCACCCATTGGTTCTAATAATTTTCCTGAAGGTCCAACAGATCCAGAAATATATGCTTTATTTTTTGTAATATTTTTTACAATTTCCACACCAGCAGAATTTAATTCCACAATTCGTTCAGAATTTCCTGAATCACTTAATTTTACTGCTGATCCACCAAAAGTATTTGTTTCGATTAATTGAGCTCCCGCTTGAAAATATTCAGAAGCAATTCTTTCAATAATTTCAGATGCTTCAACATTTAATAATTCAGGGACACTCATATCACCGGAATAATATTTTTGAATCTGAGTTCCAATTGCACCATCACCAAGTAATATTTCTCCATTTTTTATTCTTTTGAGAATATTTTCCATATATTAATCCTTCTTATAAAATTCTTTTCGTAATATTGACATAACAAAAAAATCACAATATTTATCATTATGATACATTGCCTCTCTTAATATTCCCTCTTTAACAAATCCATTTTTTTCATATATTTTTACAGCTGGAATATTATCCACAACAACATGAAGCTGAATACGATTTAAATTTAGAGTATCAAACCCATATTTTATCATTAATTTCGTAATTTCCGAACCATAATGTTTTCCCCAATATTTTTTGTCTGGTAGAATAATTGAATAAGTGGTTACACGACTAACCATATCTAAACGATGAAAAGCGGTAATTCCAATTTTATTTTTCGTTTTATTTTCACAAACTATAAATGGTAAACAATTTAAATTATTCTTATATAAACTTTCAAATATCTTCTCTTGTTGTAAATTATTTGTCGGTGAATTAATAAAAAATGTATTACGAATATCAACACTATTATTACAATAAGTTAGAAAATCAATATCATCTTTTTCTATTGAATACAATGAAACATTTTCTCCAATTATAAACGGTTTCTTTTCCAAATTATCCCCTTTTATCACAACTTCTCTGTCTCTTTTCGCAAATTTTCTTTAACTTTCTGCCAAATCATATCCAATTCTTCTAAATTTACACTTTTTAAATCAATTTTCTTATCATTAAAATATTTTTCTAATTTATTAAATCTCTGCATAAATTTATTTGTCGATTTTCGTAATGCTTCGTCTGGATTCACTTTTATATATCGACTGATATTCACCAATGTAAATAACAAATCACCAAATTCTTCTTCAATTTCATTTGCATTTTCTCTTTTTATTGCCTCTTTTAATTCAGCGATTTCTTCATCAATTTTTTCTTCTACATCAGTAATATTTTCCCATTCAAATCCAACTGTAGCAACCTTTTCTTGAATTCTTAATGCTTTATGAAGTGATGGCAATGTTTCAGGAATTCCGTCTAATATTTTTTTCCTACCTTCTACAAATTTCTGATTTTCCCAATGATTCAACAACTCTTTTTGAGATGAAAATTTCTTATCACCAAACACATGTGGATGTCTGCTAATCATTTTATTAATTATTGATTGCAAAGAATCTTTTGGTGTAAATTTGTTTTTTTCTTCCGCTAAAATCAATTGAAAGCCAACATGTAACATTACATCGCCAAGTTCTTTACTAAGAGATTTATAATCTTTTTTATCAATTGCATCTATAACTTCATAAACCTCTTCAATAAAATATGGAATTAATGACTCTGCATCTTGCTTCTTATCCCAAGGGCATCCATCTTTTCCTCGAAGTTTGCGAATAATATTTAATAGTTCATCAAATTCTTTCAAAATATTTCCAATAATTTACTTTTTCTCTTCAAATTACAGCTAATATTATAAATAGATATTGATACTTTCAAACTAAAAATTATTTTTTTAGAAAATTTCTCGCCCGCCTGTATAATCTGGCAGGTTAAGTCGCAAAAAAGCTAATATTTTTATTACTTTTCCTTTATTTTAGAACACGGATTTCACAGATTGTGCGGATTTTCGCTGATGTTTTTACCATATCCATTATCCCGTCTCCGTTCTCTGGTCTCCATTCTCCTGTCTCTAAAACTATTTCTTACAATACGCCCCAGGCAAGGCTCCAACTGTAAAAGTATTTTTAACTTCTCCATTTGATTCAATTACTATAACAGTATCTGGTGCAATATAATCACTCTGACCAACAAAAATGTAATCATCATCAGACCACATACTATAAATATTATTAAAATCACCAATTTTATTTGCACTATTCAAGCTAAGATCGTTATTCAATTCGTAAATTTCATTATTAAAATTTTGATAAATTTTTCCGTCAATTTTAATGAGATCAGAAGTTGAACCAGCTCCATGTAATTTTTGAATCACCGATTTATTATTAATATTAATTTTTGAAACTCCAGAATATTTATTCCAAGATGCATCATAATAGACATTCGTAACAAAAAGATTATCTCCATCTAATAATAGTTTTTCTGGACCATTCATAACTTCAAAAGTGTCTGTAATAGTTGGTGTAGAATTTAAAGAAATTTCCAATACTTTGTTTTCAGGTTGCCAATATGGGTTCATATTCAAAGCAACAAATAATTTTCCATCTTTACAAATTAAATCTTCTGGCAAACCATTTACTGAAATTGTGTCGGTAATTTCATAAGTTTGTAAATTTATTACAGCAATTCCCTTTATTCCCCAAGCAGTTAAATATGCATTATTTTCATTAAAAGCTATATATCGCGGACTCATTCCCGAAATATCAATAGAAGTTTCAAATACTAATGAATCCTCTAACGAAACATCTATAATTTCTAATGTATGTGAATTGTTCATCACAACAAATAATCGTCCATCTTTAACTGCCATACTTTGTCCAACATCGCCAAGAGGATTTGCACTATTCCAATGAATAGGACCAGTTAAACTATCTAAATCCTGATTAATTCCCCACAATGATGCATTTGATTGCTGGAAATTTCCTTCACATAAAACGAAATATTCCGGTAAATCATCATTTTTTGTTTCTTTCGGATCCGTACAACCATTAAATAATAGTGCCATCAACGATAAAATAACTACTAACAACATTCTGAACTTTTTCATAATTTTTTACTCCTTTTTTTAAAATTATAAGTTAATGTTAATTTATACAATCTCAACGATTCTGGATAACCGTAGATTGTTTCATATTCTTTATCTAAAATATTTTCTACTGAAATTACTGCAATTACACCTCTTTTAAACACATCAAATGAATATCCAAAATTAGAATTAACAATTAAAAATGATTCTAAAATAACATCATTTGGATAATCATACATTGAAATTTGTTCACCAGTGTAATTAATTTGTAAATCTAAATTTGCTCTTTTCGGTTGCCATTGAATATTTAATGATGCAATATTTTTTGGTGCATATCGAAGTGGTTTTTTATAATAATTCCCTTCTACTTTATTTTCACTTATCAGATAATCATAATGTAAATTCCCAACTAAATTTAACGGCTTATAATTCCAATCAACTAATATTTTATATCCATAACGAATTGTTTTTGCAATATTTTCCGGTTGCCAATACGATTGTTGTGGAATCCATTGTATTAAATCTTTGCTATTTTTGTAGAACAAATTCACACTAATTTCTGCAAATTTATTTAATTTAAATTTTGATAAACAGTTAATTACATCTGTTTTTTCTGTTTTCAAATCTAAATTTCCTCCGGGTTCCCAATACATATCATTGAAAGAGGGAAATCTATATAAATTCGCATAATGTAAAGAAATAGATTTAAACAATTTTCTGTTTGAAAATACTGTAGTTCCAAAACTATAACTAATTTTATCGAAATTATTTGGCGAATATTCATAATTTACAGTTGGTTTAAATTCAATATACTTAATTGGATTATACAATATCGAAATTGTGTTTTTTGATAAAAATCTCTTGTGTGAATTGTTGTTATTCATTTTCAATACTTCATTTTTCAATGACATATTTCCAATTAACTTCACTTTTTCAGAAAAATTATAGTCCTGTTTTAATTTTCCTTCTGTTGTAACATTTTCAAAATAACTATTTACATTAATATTTGGATTAGAATAATCGTCTTCAGAATTTCGGTAAATTAAATCAAATTTTCCGTGTCCTTTTTTAAAATTCCAACCAAATGTCAAAGCAGATGTAAATAAATTATCTTTCCGTCTGGCAGATAAATTTGGAGACCATTTCTGTCCAGCTACTCCACGATTCTGCCCTGTTTTCAAAACAAATAACTTTGCATAAATTCTCTTGGTTAAAATTGTGCTAATACGACCTGAAAAATATTTCTGTTCAAAGTCATTATTTTTTCTTTCATATTTATTGTTTTTCCAAGTATAGGAATAATTTCCATCATCTTTTTTGTAACCAATCAAAAAATCCGTTGAAAATTTTTTGTGAGAATAATTCAATTTTACATTACTTGATAAATTTCCAAAACTTCCGTAACTGATGGTTGCAGAATTTGAATTTGTCCATGGTTTAAAATTTATAACTCCATCAATACTTCCAGATCCATATTTATTAATATCGTAATTAGAAAAATTGACTGATTTGATAAATGGAGCTGGTAATTGTGAAATATCCATCTGACTATTTTGAGAATTTGTTAAATCAAAACCATCTACCAAGATTTTTGTGTGTGTTGAAGTTCCACCATCAATATTAATAGAAGAAATTCCGGCAGATCCACCGTAACTTTTAATCGAAATTCCTGGTAATTTTCGAATAATATTTTTTGTTTCAGAATTTGAAGAATATTCATTTTTTACTATCCTAATTTCATTATTCTTCGTTGAATTTTCTATTTTTTTTGTATAAGTTATTTCTGATAATCGTAGTGTTTTTGGAATTAGAGGAATAATCATTCTTTGATTTTTACCATTTAAAATTACTTTTTTTGGATGATAACCAATATGTATAAATTCTAAAGTATCGCCAACTTGAAAGGATTCATTTAAATAAAAATTTCCATCAGAATCTGTGATTATCCAAATATCTTTATTTAAATCGTGAATATATACTACCGGAATCCCATTTTGATTTTCATCAACAACTTCACCAGAATTATAATTTGATATTGAAAATGCGAAATTAATTATAATAATAACCGAAAAGAATATTTTTCTCATACAAAAATACTCTTTTTATGCCCAAACTGACTATAATTGAATATACTACAAACTATATTCACAATTGCTTCCTCCTTTTTTCGCGAAATTCTTAAGCAAAAAGTTATACCAAGATGTCCTGACTTTTGGTTCATCCTTTTCTGACTCCTTCCCATTCCAAATTTGGAACAGTGGTTAAATGTCAGAATCGTCACCAATTACAGTAGCGCGACTGTGTTCGATTTTCACGAACTTCCCTTGCATATAACTATTTCAAAAAACTTTTATATATTACTTTTATTTTTTCAAAATTGCAAATGATTTTTAGGTTTATTAGAAATTATTAAACATTACCACAATGGACACAATGAGTAAATTACGAATTTGGAATTACGAATGACGAATAAAGAACTAAATGACAGTAAAGTTAATTATAAACTACTTTGTGTCTTGGCCTGTCCGACTATCCAGATGGGCGATAAATATCTTATAACAATTTTTGCGACTTTGCGTCTTGGCGAGAAATAAAAAAAGTTAACTCCCTTGTCGTATAAAATGTCGATAAAACAAAAATGCCATATCTTTCAATATGACATTTTTAATTAATAGTTTATTATTACTATTGTTATTTTATCCAATCATTCCAATTGTTTTTTCAGCTATTTTTGCTATCTCTAATGCTTTTTCTTTTAATTGAATTACAAATTTATTTCCTTCATAAGTTCCACGAACGGCTTCAAAATCGGCATTTCTAACATCTTCATTTCCATCAATTCCAAATCCAATTTTCGTAATAACATTAAATTCTTTTGTGGCGTCCATTGCAACCATTTTATTCAATTTAAGAGAACTTTTTTCCCAATTTTTTACTATATCTATTATATGTTCTTTTGTAATATTCATTGGGTCTATTTCGAGATATTTTTTAATCAATCCTAAAGTCCACAACCACTCTTCATTAGAATAATTATTGAATATTTTTGTAAGCTCTGTTCTCAATTCATCAACATTATGAATTGTGTTGTTTTTAATTTTTGACATAAATTCTTCGTTTGATGTTTCTGAAATTAATAAACCAGATAAATCATACCAATTATCAAAATTACTTTCCTTACTAAACAACATTTTCACTTCATCAAAATTTTCAAAATTAATTTTTTCTAAATTATTTATCACAACCTGTCCAATAAAAATGTTTAAAGCCAATTTGTAATATTTTGCTGTTGTTTTTAAAAGTAATCTTGGAATTTTTATACCATTATAATTCACATAACTTGCACTTTTTTTCGTTTTTTCAGCAAATTCTAAAAGTTTATTATGTCCATTCAACACTTTTCCAATCGTACGAGGATTAAAAAATTCAAAGTTTATCAAATCAAGTAAATTTTCGTCAGTTCTTTTATCTCTATTTGGCCATTTTTCACTATCTCTTATTGTTCCAACACTAAGTAAATTCATCGCTGGAGTAAGAATACTTTTGCCATCAACCTCATTAATATATGAAAATGGAAAATCGGTTGTATCCATATTTGAATAATGTTTTCCAATCACAGCAGTAAACGCTCCAATATTACTTGGCCATAACATATAACCAAATGATCCCATTTTAGAACCTCTTTCGATAATTCCTTGATGTAATGGACCTAATTTATACATATGATTACTTTGATTTGAACCACTACCAGCATTAAAAAATGAAAACAATCCGGCAATCAATAAAGTTGCTTTATGATGAGTTACAGTATAAGGACCAGCGAATATTGAACATGCTTCACCATGAAATCCTTCACAATTTGCAAAAAATGCAGAATTTTCAGCAGAATATTGTTTACCTAATTTTACACTTTGACCAACAAAACAACCATCAAGCAAAACACCATCATCAACTCTTGAACCAGAATTGATAATGAAATTTTTTGCAATTACACCATTACGAATATTCACTGGAGCAGAAGAATTACTAACCACTGTCCCATTAAACAGTTCAGTAACATTAGAAATTATAGCATTATTTCCAATTTTAACATTAGTAATTTTTTTTGTATTTAACAATTTAGCATATTCACCTATTATTCCAATATCTGATTTATTTTTTTCAGCATATTCATCAATCATTTTTTCAATTGAGCTTATCAATTTAGTATCATGACGATAAAGAACCAATAAATATGCAATCTGTGAAGTGAGGTTATCATATATTTTTAATTCTCTTCCACCACCTTCATTTAATATTTCTAATTCATAACCATTACCAAAAGTTGATTCTCCTTCAACAAATAATTGTCCAACATTTTCAATAATTGCTTGGTTCCCAATTTTGTAATTTGATAATAATTTTACATCAGAAATATAGACATTATCTCCAATTTCACAATTAAAAATATCTGCATTTCTAATTTTTGAATGTTTCTCTATTCCTTTTGAATATTTTACACTACCATTCATTTTTCCAATTTTAATATTTCCACAAAAAGAAACATTATTAATATATTTTACATCAAATTCCTCATCTACTTGAATTTTAGACCAATCATCAGCATAACAATTTTGCATCTCCAATTTACTAATTTCTTTTTGACTTAATTTTCTCATAACATTCCCTATATTTAAAAATTCATTTAATTTAAAACAAAAATGTCCGAAAAAACAATATTCTCGGACATTTTTTAATATTTATAAAATATTTCAATTCACCGAGTATTATTCTATATCACCCTTCTCAATATCTTTAAAATATTTAACAGTACCAACAGTTAAATCCATTGTTGCTTCGTCATCACAAACAATTATGCCTTTTTTATGCATCTGTAATGCAGAAACTGTCCACATATGATTTACTCCCTCTTCAACAACTTTTTTCAATGCTGTGGCCTTATTGTAACCACTAACTAAAATAATAACTTCGTCTGCATCCATAACCGTTCCTACTCCAACTGTCAAAGCCGTTTTTGGAACCTTCTTATGATCGTTATCAAAAAATCTTGCATTTGCAAGTATTGTATCGTGAGTTAGTGTCTTCACTCTTGTTCTTGAATTTAGTGATGAACCTGGTTCATTAAATGCAATATGACCATCAGGTCCAATTCCACCTAAAAACAGATTAATTCCACCAACTTTTTTAATTTTTTCTTCATATTCTTCACATTCTTTATCTAGGTCTGAGGCGTTTCCATCTAAAATATTTATATTTTCTTTTGGAATATCTATATGACTGAAAAAATATTTATTCATAAAATAATGATAACTTTCTGGATGTGTTTCTGCGATATTTACATATTCATCCATGTTAAAGGTTATAACATTTTTGAATGATATTTCTCCTGCATTATACATGGCAACTAATTCATCATAAGTTCCAATAGGTGATGAACCTGTTGGTAAACCTAAAATAAACGGATTTTCTTTTGTAGGTGCAAAATCATTTATT
Source organism: Fidelibacterota bacterium (assembly GCA_029931905.1). GTDB lineage: Bacteria > Fidelibacterota > Fidelibacteria > Fidelibacterales > Fidelibacteraceae > TCS52. The sequence goes on along the minus strand of JAOZRH010000023.1, from coordinate 383 downwards.
TTTTTTGCAATATAATGTGCAGTCCATTTACTTATTGATAAATAATTTTCGTGAATGACTATTCTCATTTTTTCTCCTTTTAATTAATAATTTTTATAACATTATTTTTGTATCTGCAACAAAACAACCTTCGCCCTCATTTCTAACAATCAACGGATTAATATCCAATTCCTTAATTTGTGGACAATCAATTGCAAGTTGTGATAATCTTTGAATTGTTTCAGTTAGTGAGTTGACATCTCGTTTTTTACTTCCCCTAGCACCTGTTAGAATCGGATAAGAATGAATAGATTTTATCATATCATCTGTTTCTTTTACTGAAATTGGTGCAACTTTAAAATCAACATCTCTAAATATTTCTACAAATATTCCACCAAGACCAA
>JAOZRH010000130.1:3744-5831 GCA_029931905.1 Fidelibacterota bacterium | reverse complement strand
TAAAATTAATGAGAGAATAAAATATCCAGTTTTAATTATTGAAGATGAAATTGTTTGGGTGCCGGGAATTAAAAGAAGTAATAAATTTATCATTAAAAATATTAATGATTGTGCATATGAAATAGAGTTTAAGAAAAAAATAGAAAATTAGAAAATAAAAAAAAGATGGTAGAATGCAAAAAAAAGAAATAATAGTAAAAGATTTAGAAACTAATGAAGAGATGAATTTTAAAATTTTTATTAGTGAAAAGGATATTCAAGATAAAATAAAAGAAATTGGTAATAAAATTTCGCAAGATTTTAAAGATAGCAAATTACCGCCAATATTAATAGGTGTATTGAATGGGTGTTTATTTTTTATGTCAGATTTAATTAAAGCAACAGCAATAGAAATGGAAATGGATTTTATTAAGGTTGCCTCTTATCACGGAACTTCTTCGACAGGTAATGTGCGATTAATAAAGGATATTAGTGCTCAAATAATTGATAGAGATATTATTATAATTGAGGATATTATTGATTCTGGATTGACAATTAATTTTTTAAGAAAACATTTTCAAAACAATTCACCATCTTCAATAAAAATAATAACTTTACTCTATAAAAAAGAGGTTAGTAGGATGGAAGTTGAACCAGATTATTATGGTTTTAATATACCAAATAAATTTGTAATTGGCTATGGATTAGATTACAAACAAAAATATCGTAGATTAAAAGATATTTATGTTATTGATGAGAATTAAATAAGTTTATATGGATTTAGAATTAATAAAAAAAATAGGATTATGGATAATAACGGTATTTATTGCAGGACTTATTGGATATTTTGGTCGTTATTTAGCGATGGAGATTATTAATCGTTTTAAGAAAAATACTGAAATGGAAATTCATGGAAAAAATAATACCGCTTTTTTAGAAAAGGAAAGGATAAAGTCAGAGAAAAAGATTTTAAAAAATGAATACAAATTAAAGAAAAAAATAAAGAACAATAATTAAAAAATATATAAAAATGGAAAATTAATGACAAAAGAAAATAAAGAAAAGAAAAAGATAAGATTCAGATCAACAACGGATAAAAATTCAGATAAAAAAAATAGTAATAGTAATGAACAGAAAAAAACTGATAGTTTAATGGATTTTGATTTTAAAAAAATAATGAAAACTCCAACGATTTGGATTTTTTTAATTGTTGCTGTGATTCTTTTAGCAAATATGATTGCTTCTAATAATTTTAATGAAGCAGAAATTAGTTACACAACATTCCAAAGTTTTGTAGATGATGGTGTGGTCTTGAATGGTGAGATTGAGGGAAGTAAATTTCATGGAAAATTAGGACAAGCTCAAACTATAATGATAAATGGTAGGGAGCAAACATTTAATGATTTTGTTGTAACTATTCCTTTTTTTGATAGCGATATGTTAAAGAAATGGGATAAGGCAGGAATTAGTTATTCTTTTAGAGAGGCTGAAGTTGGAATAAAAGAGTTGTTGATAAGTATGCTTCCATGGATAATATTAATTGGTGTTTGGATATTTATTATGCGTCGTATGCAAAAAACAGGTGGTGGAGGTTCTAATATATTTTCTTTTGGAAAGAGTCCAGCAAAGAGATTTAATCCTGAATCATCCAAAATTACTTTCAATGATGTGGCTGGGTGTGATGAGGCAAAAACGGAACTAAGTGAAATAATAGATTTTTTAAAAAGTCCTGAAAAATTTCAAAAGTTAGGTGGAAAAATTCCTCATGGTGCAATTCTATTGGGACCTCCCGGAACAGGAAAAACATTATTGGCAAAGGCGGCTGCAGGCGAAGCCGGAGTTCCATTTTTTAGTATGTCTGGAGCTGATTTTGTTGAAATGTTCGTTGGAGTTGGTGCTAGTAGGGTAAAAGGATTATTTAGTGAAGCACAAAAGTCATCACCTTGTATAATTTTTATTGATGAAATTGATGCAGTTGGACGACAAAGAGGAGCTGGATTAGGTGGAGGACACGATGAGAGAGAGCAGACATTAAATCAATTGTTGGTTCAAATGGATGGATTTGATTCGGATTCTAGTGTGATTGTGTTGGCGGCTACAAATAGACC
>JAOZRH010000130.1:0-3644 GCA_029931905.1 Fidelibacterota bacterium | reverse complement strand
TATTGATTTTGAAGAAGCAAAAGATAAAGTTATGATGGGGACTGAGAGAAGATCAATGGTTATTAGTGATGTAGAAAAAGAAATTACAGCATATCATGAAACAGGACATGTTTTAGTGGCGATATTTTCTCCTGAAGCTGACCCAATTCACAAGGTTTCTATTGTACCAAGAGGTAGAGCCTTAGGTGTTACACATTTATTACCTGATGTAGAGAAACATAATTATCCAAAAAAATATTTCATTTCTCAACTTGGAGTGTTATTGGGTGGTAGAAGTGCAGAAGAATTGATTTTTAATGATGTTACAAATGGTGCAGGTAGTGATTTAGAAAGGGCAACAAAATTGGCGAGACAAATGGTTTGTGAATGGGGAATGAGTGACAAATTAGGACCATTAACATTTGGTAAAAATAATGATGCAATATTTCTGGGGCGTGAAATGGGTTCTTCGGTGGATCACAGTGAAAAAACAGCAGAAATGATTGACGATGAGATTGCTAAAATAGTAAAAAATGCCCATGAAAGTGCGAAAAATATTTTAAAAGATAAAATGGAGTTATTACATAAAATATCTAAAATATTATTGAAAAAAGAAGTTTTAAATAGAGAAGAATTAATGGCAATTATCGAAGAGTCAGGAATTGTTGTTGATAAAAAATCGTAATTGAAAACTAAAATTGTTTATAATGGATTATAATTTTAAAAATAAAACATATATTATGGGAATATTAAATGTTACTCCTGATTCTTTTAGTGATGGTGGAAAATACAATTCTGTAGATAATGCTATTGCTAGAGCAAAAATAATGATTGAAGAGGGCGCAGATATTATTGATGTTGGTGGAGAATCAACTAGACCAAATTCAACAAAAATTTCAGTTGATGAAGAGTTGCTGAGGGTTATTCCAGTAATAGAAAAAATTAGAGAATTTGTTCCGAATATTTCAATTGATTCGAGTAAATCACAGGTAATTGAGAAAGCAATTGATGCTGGAGCAAATATTGTTAATGATATTTACGGACTTCAGAATGATAAACGAATTGCAAAAATAGTTGCGAAAAATAAATGTAAAATTATCATAATGCATATCAAAGGAACTCCAAAAAATATGCAAAACAATCCAAAATACAATGATTTAAATAGTGAAATTATTGATTATTTTAATAAAAGTATTGAAATTGCAAGAACTGCTGGTATAAATGATGAAAATATTATTTTAGATCCGGGAATTGGTTTTGGAAAATCGGTAAACGATAATTTGGAAATCATAAAAAATATTAGTAGATTTAAACAATTGGGATATCCTGTATTATTGGGAACTTCACGAAAGTCATTTATTGGTAAAATTACTGATACTGAGATTAGTGATAGGTTGGCTGGGAGTATTGCTACAATTAGTGTTGGAATATTGCAAGGAGTGGATATAGTTAGAGTACATGATGTTAAGGAAACGAAACAAGCTGTGAAAATATTAGATAAAATTATTGGAAAAAAATGATAGAATTATTTAAAATTGGTTTTATTAGTTTTGCTCTATTGGATTTAATAGATATAATTTTAGTTGCATTTATTTTTTATGCGATATATTCGTTATTTAAGGATTCTCGTGCAAGTCAAATGTTAATAGGAATGATATTGTTGGGTGTATTAGGAAAAATTGCTCAAGTTTTGAATTTAAAAGCATTAGCATGGCTTTTGGGTAGTTTAACTACTGCGTGGGTTATTTTGTTTGTAATAGTATTTCAGCCAGAATTAAGAAGAATATTACTGTTTATTGGAAAAATCCCGTTAATAAGAAATGTTTATAATGAAGATTCTGAAACATATAAAGAAGAATTAATTTCTGCTACTTTTGGATTGCAGGAGAAAAAGATAGGTGCACTAATTGTTGTTTTGAGAGATAAAGGATTACAATCAATTATTGACAAGGGCATTAATATTAATGCTGATATTAGTACACAGTTGATTTATTCAATTTTTAATACATCATCTCCGTTACATGATGGTGCAATTATAACTTATAAAAATAAAATATTGGCGGCAAAATGTATTTTACCGTTAAGTGAGAATATAGATGTTGATCCAACTATTGGGACGAGACATTTGGCAGCACTTGGATTGTCTGAAGAGAGTGATAGTTTGATAATTATTGTATCTGAAGAGACAGGAAAAGTATCTGTTTCCTTTAATGGAATGATTAAAAGAGGATTAGATGAATCAACATTAAGAACAGATTTACTAAAATATTTGGCTGAGAGAAATGATTAAAAAAAATATTATTATATTGTTGAGTTTACTAATTACAGTTGGACTGTTTGGTTTTGAATGGAATGTGGAACAAAAAAGTAATGAATATATTTATGAAATTAGATTTAGTGAAGAAGAGATTAATTTATTTATAAAAACTGGTAAACAATTAGAAATGCAAGATGGGTTTTTAAGAGCTGATGTTAATAATACGATGCTATTTTCGTATAGTTTATTATTAGAAAATGAAACAAATAATTTATCACTTAATTATATCAATAAAGAAATTAAGAATTATGAATTAAATTATGAATTGCAAACAATTTCTGATGATCCAAACGATTCTAAAGAAATTCAAATGAATTATTCAAATTTTATAAATATTACACCTGTTCAACAGGGAGGAAGTATTTTACGAATATTTCCAATTATTCCTCTAAGTAAAAATAGAGTTAAAATATTAAAATCTGCAAAATTTTCTCTTAATTCATTTTCAAAACAATTAATAAAATTTTCAGGAAATCAAAGAATAAAGAGTTTAAAAAAGAGTCAAAAATTTAAAAATGATTTACCTTCTAAATATTTAAATTTATATGTAAATGAACCTGGATTATATAAGGTTACTGGAGAAAATTTTAAAAATGCAGACATTGACTTATCACAAATAAATACAGATTATATTAAAGCATATAGATGGGGTAAAGAAATTCCATTAAGGATAGAAGCTAATTCTTTGGAAAAAACAGAAATGACTGAAAAGTGTAATATTTATTTTTTAATAGATACATTATCAAATCCTTATGCTGACTATAAATATAATCCATTTACAACTTATGAAGCAATTCATATTGAATGGGAAACTGATAAATTAGGAATAAGATTTATTGAACAATCGGGTGCATTAAGAGGTGAACCAGATATGGTGTCGTCAGATTACAATCATTCAAGTTTATACACATATCATTTTGAACGAAATCAAGAATGGGATATGTTGAATCGCACGGATATTGATAATTTTTCGTATTTAAATGAACACTATTTTATGACGCCAGAAATTACAGATAGTGAAGTTGCATATTTTTATTTTGATATTAATAATGTTGCTAATTCTACAAATAATGTGAACTTTAGATTTAAGTTGCAAGGTTTAACTTATGAGGACTTAAGAGAACATAAGGTTGATATTTCAGTAAATGATATTCATCTTGTTACAGAAACTTGGAATGACCAAACCCCTATATTGATAGATGTTGAAAATTCTGGTTTTTTACATAGTAGTTTAAAAGAGGGTACAAATACGGTAAGAATTTCTCTAGCTGGAGATAATGCAACATTTGGAAATACTGTATATTTTGATTGGATGGAAATTGATTATGAACGGGAATTTATTGCAAAT
>JAOZRH010000286.1 GCA_029931905.1 Fidelibacterota bacterium | reverse complement strand
AATCTGTATCATCTGAAGCTCCAACAGCTGGTGGAGAGGCTATAAAGTCGTTTTCTGCGAAAACGATTGACTTTACTGGTAATGTTGTTGGTTTATCAGAAGGTATGCAAAAAACAGCTAAACAATTAGTGAATATTGCAACAGATGTTTTATTAACTGGTAAGAATATTTCTCTTCCAAAAGTTTGGGATAGCAGTACATATAATCCAAATACCAGTGTTGTTATTAAATTAATGTCACCGTATGGTTCCCCAAAAGCTGTACAACAATTTATAATTCGACCGTTAACATATCTTATGTTGTTATCCCTTCCTAGAAGTACTGATGGTGTTTCATACGGATATCCGCCGTTAGTCACAATTAAAGCATATGGTATGGCAGACATTTCTATTGGTGCTATTTCAGGAATTACATTAAGAAGGGGAGGAAATGATACTAGTTTCAATATATTTAAACAACCACTAACCATTGATGTTTCAATGGAAATTATTAATTTAGTTGATGGTTGTGCTTCTTTAGATTTTACAGATGTTGAAAATAATTTATTTCATGATAATGCTGAAACCATTGCATATAAAAACTCATCTAGACATATTGCTGATAAAAATGAATATTCACCAAATCAAAGATCATTATTACAAACCCCTGGTAAAATAATTCAATCACTTTCTCCAGTTGGAATTACAAACATAGTTGCTGAAAATGTTGGACTTACAGGTGATTTTATTAATCCACCAAAAGGTACACCATCAGATTATATTTTTACTGAAAATACTATTAGAAGAACAGTACCAGAAGAAGAGGTTGATACAGAAAATTCTGGTATTATAATGACCCAATCAGAGGCTTATGAATCACAAAATTCTGGAGCGGAAAGTGCTAATGATATGGCTGATAGAGAAGCTACACCATTTGAAGAAGAATTGGTTTTGGCATCTATGTACAATTCATCACTTGCTTAAAGGTTTTTAAAATATGTCAACTTTAGCAAAACGATATTCATCTTTTTTAACATCAAATTATAATTATCCTTTAATTTTACGAGATTTAGAAATTAAATTCACATCAGTTTATGAAAATATAGATTATATTTTAGATTATGATTTTCATGATGTTTCTAAAAGGTTTCCAAAATATATTGATACAAGTAAAATAATAACAAAATTAACATCGTATGATTTATTGAAGATATATAATATCTCTTCAGATAATGTAAAATATTTATTAGAAGCAATTCAAAAACAACATATTTTGTCTTTGAAACCTATTTTGGACAGTATGCCTTTTCGAAGAAAAAATTATTTACAAGATTTTTATTTACAATGTACATATTTTGCATCATTAGAAAATTTATATGATTATAATTACTATTTTAATTTAAAAAATGCTCATATTGGGTGCAATCATTATACTCAATTATTTAGTCCATCTTTTAATGTTTTTCTAGATGAAGGTAGTTTTATTCAAATATTTAGTTTACAAAATTTATTTATAAAAACATTTGAAGAATCTTGTAATTCATTAAATAAATTAGTTTTATATTTTTCAAAAAATGATATAATTAATAAAAATACAGTAAAGAATGAATTTAATGATTATATAACGGCGAATTTATCT
>JAOZRH010000129.1 GCA_029931905.1 Fidelibacterota bacterium | reverse complement strand
TCTCCATTCTCCCGTTTCCGTTTATAAATTTATAATTATGCAATTACATTTTATTAATTATTATTATATAATTTAACTCAATGTTCCATAATTTTTAGAAGTTAATTGTCTTTCTTTCACATGATCTGGAATATAATCTGGAAGTATTACCGGAGCAATTTTGTTTATATCTATATTTAATTTTGATAATTCTTTTTCATATTTATCAACATGTTCTAAAGTAAATTCACCAAATTCTACTTTACTTTTTGCTCTTTGTGAAGCATTCAAGCCAGCTCTTCTACCAAATACAATAATATCTAATTGTGAATTTCCCATTAAACGATTTCGGCCATGAACACCACCAGAGGCTTCACCAGCAACATATAAACCTTCAATACTTGTTTCTGCTTTTTCATTTATTTCAATTCCACCATTTTGATAATGAAGTGTTGGATAAACTAACATAGGAAATTTTCTAATGTCAATACCAAATCTTTCATATTGTCTCAACATAGCAGGAAGCATTTTTTCAATTGTTCCTTCACCTTCTATCTCTTCAATTAATGGTGAGTCAAGCCAAATACCTTTCAAGCCAGATGGAGTTTTTACTCCCAAATCATTAGTTGTTTCACGAATAAAAGATGATGCTTCAATATCTCTTGGTTCTAATGGATATACAAATAATTCACCATTTTTATTTACAGGTTGAGCACCTAAAGTTCTGATTTTTTCTGTACAAAGAAATCCAACAATCTGTTCTGGAAATACTGCTCCAGTTGGATGATATTGAACCGAATCCATATATAATAATTTAGCTCCGGCACGATAAGCAAGCATTAAACCATCAGCAGTTGCTCCATAATGATTTGTTGTTTCAAAATTTTGAATATGTAAACGACCAAAACCACCAGTTGAAATAATAATCGATTTTGCCTTAATTATTGAATATTGTTTTGTGTCTAAATGATATGCAATCGCTCCAACAGCGTGACCTTTTTTATTTAAAATCAATTCAACAATTGCCGTATATTCTATATATTTAATTTTATCTGGCAAATTGTAAACTTCATCTCGTAAAACTCTACAAATTCCCGCACCAGTATAATCTCTTGTTGAATGCATTCTACTTCTACTAGTACCTCCACCAGGTTTCACAAACATTGAACCGTCTGGATTTTTATCAAACATTACACCCAAGTTTTCTAACCATTGAATTGATTCTGGTGCATCATTAACTAATGCTTCCACTAATTCTGGTTTATTATCAAAATGACCTCCACCCATAACATCAAGATAATGTATTGAAGGAGAATCGTCTTCTTGGTCTGCAGCCTGAATTCCACCCTGAGCCATCATAGAATTGGAATCTCCAAGTCGTAATTTTGTAATAATTAAAACATCACTCCCATTTTTTGCAGCAGTAATAGCAGAAGACATTCCAGCAGATCCAGCACCAATAACTAATACATCAGTTTCTATATCAACTTTTTTTAAATCAAACTTTTTGGGATCTATTCGTGAATGTGATTCCAACATATCCGCAACTTTTGCAGTTAATTTTTCACCTTTATTTGGTCCAATATTAATTTCTCGTAGTGCCGTTGGTTTATAATCTGGATGATAATTTTCTAATATTTCTGCTCGTTCCTTTTCGCTCATCGCAGGAAAAACTTGCTTTCCGTATTTCTTTACCAACTCCAACCGTTGTGGTCTGGTCTTCTCAACATTTTTAATTGATTCCATCATATATTTTGGATACATTATGCCTCCGATAACTTTTTAATTATTAACACTTTATTTAAGCTTAATTTCACGAGTATAATACTTCTCGCTAAGTTTTGTTCTATCCATTTCTTTCATTTCTTGAATTTCTTTTTTATATTTTCCGTCATTAATTTCTTCAACTCTATTTTTTAATTCTGGACTTTTTTTCGCTAAATATTTTCCGTATAATCTCCGTGCTAAAGTGCCAGCATTATACTGAACAATTTCAGCAGGACATCTTAATGCACACAATCCACAACGAATACAATCAAAAGATAAATCTGCTGCCTTTGCAATATTTCCTTGTTTGAGTGCTTGAATATAATCCATTACTTGAATATCCTGTGGACATGCTTTCGTGCAAGTATTACAAGATACACAACGAAAAACCGTTGGAAACAATTCTTTTATCGTGTTTATATCCGGAGTTATTTTATCCATATCATAAACTGGTTTTTCGGCCGGAACAAAAGGAATTTGAACTAAAGACATTCCATCTGACACAACTGTTTGACAAGCAAGTCCACCTTGTAATTTATAATTTCCCTTTTCTCTATAAACAGTCGCACAAGCTCCACAAAATCCCTCTCTACAACCAACACCTTTTTTTAACTGGTAACCAGCATATTCAAAAGCCATAATAATTGTTGAACCAGCGGGAACTTCGTGAGCTTCTCCCATTATAAAAACCTTCACCATTTCTTGTTTATTACTCATTATAAAATCCTCATATTCATTTTTTATCTTTTTTTAGTAAATAATCATATCTCAATATTTTTTGATTTAAGTAATTTTGTTGGATTAATAAAATTCCCATCGAAACCAGTTATCTCTTTAGACAATCCAAATGCCAATGCCATTAATTGAGTAAAATACACAACTGGTATTTCCTTAAATTCTGGATATTTTGCTTTAATATTTTTTTGTCTATTATCCAAATTAAAAGCACATAATGGGCAACTTGTTACAATAATATCAGCACCGGAATTTTTAGCATCCGTTAGAATATCGTTACCAAGCTCAACAACAATCTCTTTATTATCTACAGTTAAAAAACTTCCACAACATTTATTTTTATTATTCCATTCAACAGGTTTGGCAGATAGTGATGTAATAAATTTTTCAAAAATTGTTGGTCTCTCAGGATCATCGATTCCCACATCTTTGGGTCTAAGCAACATACAACCATAATATGGAGCAATTTTCAAATTTGATAATGATTTTTTTACATTTTTTTCAATTTTATCAAATCCTAATTCTTGTATAATTTCCAAAAAGTGAATTATTTCGACACTTCCATCATAATCAATATCTTCCTTATACATAAAATCATTTAGAATATCCAAATCATCACTTTTCTTTTTAATACGATTGTTAGCTCTACTTAAAGTATTGAAACACATAGAACATAAAGTTAATAATCGTTTTTCATCTTTAACTAATCCATCTCTATTCATTTCTAAAACTCTAATCATATTTCTTACAGGTGCTAAATTGTGCATAATATCATCATCTGCAAGCGAAGCCACAACTCCACAACAATTCCATCTTGGCAATTCTACAAATTCAATTCCTATTTTTTTTGCACTTTCAATAGCAGATATTTCAAAATGTTTTGCTGTTGATTTTAAAGTACAACCAGGATAATATGGTATTTTCATTTATTCTTTCCTCATATTTATGAAGTTAATCTTCTGAAAGCTCCAACTAAAGCAATTTGTGGTAATTCTTTCAAATCTTCTTTTGGAATTTTATCTATATTAATTTTATCAAAAGATTGTCGTAATTTTATTTGTCTCAATGCTTCTGCAACCTTAGAAACATCAAGTTCTCGTGGACATCTAACGGTGCAAGTATTACAAGTTGCACACAACCACATTGTTTTTGTATCCATCACTTCTTCATCACCAAGCATAACCATTCTCATTAATTGTGAAGGAGAAATATCCATTTCATCAATAATGGGGCATCCACCAGAACATGTTCCACATTGATCACATAAAGTTATTACCTCACCACTAAGCTCCGAAACCTTTTTAAAAAAATCAACCGATTTATCATTTAATAATAATTTTTTTGGCATTATGAAATCTCCTCCAATTTTTTTAATTCATTTTCAGTAATTTTTGAATATTTTTTAATCGTTGCAACAGTTTCATTTGCCGTTTTTATAAAATCATTTATCATTCCAGAAGCAAATTCTTTATGTATAATTCTTTCGCCTTCAATTCCGGCTTTCTTTAAATATCCATTAACTTCTTGAATAAAATTCATTGAATATTCTTTACTCCACGGAAATGCCGAACTTTTCTTAACATTATCTCCAATAATTACTCCATCAGCACCTTTAAGAAAAGTATATTTCAATAATTTTGATGTAATTCTCGAACCACTTGGAATTCTCATAATATAAACATTATAATCATAAATCATTTTTCTAACTCCAACCATATCAGCAAGTCGATATGATGATGCGTTATCTGCAAAAAACACTACCCTATGCTCATCTTTCTTTTTCAATTCTAATATAGCATCAATTGATGCATATATTTGAGCATTTGTATATCCCTTCAAATCAATTGCTTCCTGTGGACACGAGCCTAAACAACTACCACCACCAACACATAAAGCTCCATCAATAACTGCTTTATTTTCATTATTCATTTGAATAGCATTTTTCGGACAAACTGAAAGACACTCTTCACAACCATCACATTTATCTGCTTCAACAAAAGCCAAAATCGGATCTATTTCAAATTCTTTTTTTGCCAAAGTACCAATTACTCTCGCTGCCGAAGCACTTGCTTGCACAACAGTATCTGGAATATCTTTTGGACCTTGTGCTGTGCCAGCTACAAACACACCTTCAATTAATGTATCAACTGGTCTGTATTTCAAATGTGCTTCTTTAATAAATCCATCTGATGATTTAGATAATTTAAGCGAATTAATAATACTATCAGAAGATTCCCTAGCTTTCATTCCATTTGATAACACAATTAAGTCAAAATCTGTATCTATTATTTTTCTTGATAAAGTATCTTCTGCTTTTAACATTAATTTTGAATTTTCTGGGTTTTCATAAACTTCAGCAACTTTTCCACGAATATATTTAATCCCCATTTCCTGAGCTCTTTTATAATATTCCTCAAAACCCTTTCCATAAGCTCGCAAATCTGTATAAAAAATATAAATTTCTGTGTCTGGTTTTTCCATTTTTAGTAACGATGCCTGTTTTGTTGCATACATACAGCAAACACGAGAACAATATTCATTACCAATTTGTTTATCACGAGAGCCAACACATTGAATAAAAGCAACTTTTTTTCCAACTTCTTTTGGTGGAGGATTTTCATTTACATGATCAACAATTCTTTCCATTTCTAATCCAGTAACAACATTATCAAATTTATCATAACCAAACATTGGTTTTAAATTTGGGTCAATATCATCAAAGCCAGTCGCTACAATAATATTATCTACAGTAAAATTTAATTTCTCGGTTTTTTGTGTGAAATCAATAGCATTCTGTGGACAAATTTCAGCACATTTATTACAAGAACCATCTTTAAATTGTAAACAGTTTTTCTCATCTATTTGATATATAAATGGAATTGCAAGTGCTGCCGGAATATAAATTGCCTTTCTATCCATTATTCCTCTTTCCCATTCATTCGGAACCGAAACTGGACAAACCTCTTCGCATTTTGTACAAGCTAAACATTCGTCCATATTTATATCCGGCTTGATAAATCTTGGGGTTTTTTCTGCTTCAATATCAAAATGCAATCTATGACCTGAAGTTTTAGTAATTTTAGTATTTGTTAACAATTTTATATTTTTACGATTTGCTACATCAGCCATTTTTGGTGATAAAATACATGCTGCACAATCTTCTGTAGGAAATGTCTTTGATAAAATTGCCATTTTTCCACCAACAGTCGGATCTTGTTCAATTAGAGTTACTTCTTTTCCGGCATCTGCTAAATCTAACGATGCTTGAATTCCTGCAATTCCAGCTCCTATAACAAGAACTCTATTTTCCATTTGAAACATTTTCTTTTCAAGTGGATAATTTAAACTCACCTTATCAATTCCAACATTAACAAGATTTATTGCTTTTTCTGTAGT
>JAOZRH010000128.1 GCA_029931905.1 Fidelibacterota bacterium | reverse complement strand
AATACCAAAATTATATTGTTCCAGATTATCGTTTGGATGAATCATATCACCAGAAACTGTAACTTTATGTAAATCATTTTCCAATACATTCATACTTAAACCAAAACGAAAATTCATTGGTAATGAATATTTGTTAAATGCTTTTGCAGAATCTATTGATGCAGATTGTTCATCACTATAATCTAAATATTCACCACTAAATTGTACTTCTGGAGCAAAATTCATTATTGACATCCCAATGTTCAATCCATGGAATCCTGTTCTATAAAGTGTTCCAATATCAACAGCCCAAGTTGAATATTCAAAATCATTATAATATCCCTCATGAACAAATTTTGCAGTTACTCCAACAGATATTTTTTCAGTTAAATAATGTGCTGAAGAAATCCCAAGAGAATAATTTGAAATTCCAAATGTTTCTCCTGTTCCATTTGGTTGATCTGTGGTTGTAACATCCATTTCATCTGTCATCAAATAAACGCTACTGATTGTTACTGTTCCAAACATACCAAGATTTGTTGAAATAGCCATTCCTCCAATATTTATATCAGCTGGCCATTGAGTATATGAAGCGAACAAATCACCTCTTCCTCCACCATCTACCAACCCAGCAGGATTCCAAAACACTGCCTCAGCATTATTTGCCAACGAAGTGTATGCCTCTCCAAGACCTGTTGCTCTAGTCCCAACTCCAATTTCTAAAAATTGTGCAACAGATGTCCCAACAGGAGCAAATCCTCCACCAAAAACACTCGTTGACAACAAAAGAATTATCGTTAATATTATTTTTTTCTTCATAGTAGTATCCTCATTTATCAAATTTAATTTATCTATCGAATAATAACAAATTTTCCTACTTTGCTTCCCAAACTAGGTGATTTAACAACATACATATATATTCCCGGAGCTGCCTCTTGATCATTTCTTGTAATCAAATTCCATTCAGCCACACCTTCACTTGATTCTGGCAATCCATCGCCAACCCAAGCACCTTCTCCAACAGTAATTTTATTTACAAAATCACCATCTAAAGTAAAAATTGAAATAGTTGCATCAGAAGGTAAATTGAAGAATATTATACGATGTTCCCAAGGATTACCATCACTTGGCATTGGATTATTCCAATTTGCGCTACCAATATATGGATTAGGAACCACTTTAACATTATCAAGTGTATTATTTGCCTGAGCAGTTGGAGTAATCGGAACATAACTACTTGCATCCATTCTATTTGTTTCTGTTAGACCAATTGGTGGATCTGTTATTTCACAAATTGCTTGTACAGAATAATAGTAGAAAAATCCAAATTTAACATCATTATCTGTTATTGAATATGCAGAAGCATTACTTTTTGAAATACTTGGAGGTGGCCAACTACCACTACTATCTGGATAATATGTATCCAACACTTCCCAATTAAAATCACCTGTAGAAGCATTTTTACCGGCACTTTTCCAAACTCTATAACCTTTAAAACTTGAATGCTGTTCAGAGGCATTATCCCAATTTATTTTTACACCTTGAAAATTATTATTTGCATCATAAGATTCTACAACTTCTACAACCGGAGCAGGTGCCATCAATGCACTAACATCCATACTATAATCATTATCTACAATATATTGAGCAACATCCATAATATTAATAAATTCTAACAAACTATAAATACCACCACTATCAGGATTACAACCAACGCCAAGGGCAAATGTAATTTTTAAAGAATCACCAGCTTTGAATGTACCAGGTGCACCAAGAGTTAATAAACCTCTATAATCATATGCATATGGAATAGGTTGTCCAGCAAATTCTATCGCATCATAACTTGGATTTGCGATAACAAGATCCCAAGATCCAACATCTGTTTCTGGATCATTATAATAATGACAAGTTTTATATGAATGATATGTTAATTGAGGTTCAGTTTTTAAAACTCTTAATCCTAAAAATCCTGGTGTTTGTAAAGTCCCATCTGCTGCAGGATTTGCAAAGTCATCTGGTTGCCCATTATCTGCATCATATCCAGTATTATCACCGTCCCACATAAACATCATACTGCTATCATATGGAACAGTTTTTAAAGTTTCAAATATTGTTGAATCTCTTTCTATTTGAGAATTCATAAATGGAAATAATTTTACCCAATCCCAAGGGGAAGAATCCCACCAAGAAGCAGATGGATCATAAAAACCATTTGCAAGAACATGATCGTCCCAACATACGAAACTTCCCTCAGCTCCCCAATCAGCAAGTTTAGAAACATCACCATCTAATCTATAAGTAAAATAAAAATCCTCTAAATCTCTATCCGTATCAGGATAACCATCATCATCAGTATCAATTCCAACATTTTTAATAGAAATTTCATAAATAATAAAATCGTCCACAAATCCAGCACTCCAAGCATAAGTTTTTTCTGTAACTTCAACTCCTAATGGAGTATGTCCACTTGACAATGGTGCTTTAACATCATAATATTTTGTATATGTATCTTCTTCAGATACTACAGCATCATCACCCGTAAAAACATGTATAGAGTCAATTGGTGCAAATTCATTACTTTCGCTTTGAGAAGAACAAACTTTCCCATCAATTTTTGCAGTCATCCACATTGAACCACGATAAAGATATGAATTTCCTGAACCACCCGGCCAATCACAAGAAGGCGTTCTATTTGTATATGCATCATCACCCATTTTTGCATAATTTGTTACTCTTTGCCATAACATTCCAATTTTATGCCAAGCAACATCAGTTTCTACAATTGGGCCATCATCAACTGTTTTAAAAAGTTGTTTTTCATTCTGAAGGTTTCTTTTTTCAGGTGCATCAGCCGCCACCAAAACTAAACCCAACAAAACAATAGCAATTAAAACTAATATTAAATATTTTATTTTATTTCTTAACATCTATTTTTTCTCCTCTATTATTTCAATTAAAATTCTGTAGAAATACCAAATCTAAATTGTCTTTCGTCACTATAAGTTTGTGGATTATAAATATATTCTCCTGTTTTTTCCTTGTGAACAATAGACGCTTCGTCTTCTTTTTCATAATACTGAGTACTACCAATCCAATCAATATTTTGTTTATTAAACACATTAAATACATCAAAAAATACATTTACTTTAAAGTTTGATATATCAAATCGTCTATTTAATCTCATATCAGTGTTTGTAGTATATGGCAATCTTTTATCATTAATATTTTCAGTTCCAAAAGAAGAATAAGGAAGTCCACTACCATATTCAATCTGAAAATTTGCTCGCCAATTTCTTAGCACAACATTATATCCTTTAGGAACCATTAATGTAACATTTGCATTAATTGTATGTGTTTGATCATAATCAAGTATATTCATTGTTTTTGTTGAAGTAAATGCACCCGATCCGCCAGATGCTCCAGAACTTCTACCTTTCGCTACAGAAAATGTATAATTAACAGATGCTCCAATAAATTTTTCTAATCGTTTTTTTAATGATACTTCCAATCCCTTGATATTTCCATAATCAGCATTAGTGTAAACATTCAATTCCTTATCCTGTATACTTCTTGCAACATATTTCTTCCAATTCATTAAATTTGTAACATCTTTGTAATATCCAGTTACACTACCTTTAATATTATCTGTAAATAAATGTTCTATTCCTACAGTATAACTTACTGTTTTTTCAGGTTCCAAATCTGGATTACCAATATAATTACCAGCTTTTGTCAATGATTGAAAACCATTGTTTCTAAATAAATAATAATTATCAGGTCTTTGGAAAAAATGTCCATAACTAAAAAATAAAACATCTCTATCAGTTAACGGATGAGAAATTGCAATTCTCGGACTAATTTGACCTTTTGCTTTTGCTTCTTTTGGATCTGTCAATATTCCAGAACCTATAGAATCAACCGAACTATATGGCTCTTCATAATTACTCGGATAATAAATTGGATCATCAAAACCATTTGGATTAAAATAATCATATCTAAAACCGATAAGTGCAACCAATCCTTCAAATTCCATTTTATCTTGAGCATAGACACCGAAATCTATTACACTTTGTTCCCAAATATCTTTACGAATACTTGTTAAATTTTGTGTCCAACTAACATTTTCTACATCTGTATTATGTATTCCAAGCTCAAAACCTGTTTTCATCAAATGATTTTCACTAAATTGACTAGTTAAATCTCCTTTAAAAGTATGACTTAATGATGATTGATCTCTATATCCAGGGTCATCACCTTTTAACCACCAATAATTATCTTGTCTTTCTCTACTTTCAGGATGCGGTCCATCTTTAGTAATATCCCACATTAAATACTCATCCACATCACCATCGCCATCTCTATCATTAATATCACGAGTAGCGTAGTGATAATGACTATATGCATTTTGATAACGAATTTCATAAAATGTTTTTGGACTCAATGAGTGTGTCCAAATTGCATAAATATTTCTACTTTCTTGTTCTCTATCCCATAAATAATCTTGCATTCCACCAACATAATATTTCTGTACATTAGAATATTTTGAGGTATCTATTGTAGAATCATTTGGAAATGAATATAATTCTCCGCTACTATCAATAAATGATCCTTGAGTATATTCGGAAGGATTATCAACATAAAAATATTTCACTAAAGTAGTATCGTCAAGATATTCGTAATAATCGCTGTTATATTCTTCTCCCGGTCCATATTTTGATGCAGGAAAATAAAATTGATCCCATTCGCTATATGAATACAATCCACCAATAGCAAATTTCATATTATCTGATACTTTAAATGTTACCTTTCCTTGAAATGATTTATTATCCGAGCTCTGATTAATAAAATATCCTTGTTTTTTATCAGTTAATTCCGTTGAAAATGCAAAAGTAGCTGGCAAAAATGGAATTGGACCACTTAAATTTAATTGATAAATGTTTTTTAAATAATGTTGATAATGAAGATCATACCAACCGGAATCAGGTTTTCCCATTAATGCATCATTAATACCTTCGCCAAAATTTGTTGAAATCATTTTTAATTTACCGGAAAACTTTTTACTACCCTCTTTCATTGCTAAATTTATAATACCTGATTGAACATTTCCATATTCAGCACCAAAGCCACCAAGTGTAACTTCCATCTCTTGAATACTTCCATCAGGAACACTTCCTGTAAATCCACCCATATCGCCTGAATATGCCCCCGCAGGATCCCTTACAGGAATTCCATCAATTACAACAAGAACTTCACCAGAACGACCACCACGAAAATGACTTCCAACAACTCCTGCTTGATTTTTTGCCACTTGTGTAAAATCATCAACTGGTTGAACTTCCATTTCTTCTGCTGTAACATTATGACGAGATGTAAATTCATCTTTCTTTAATAATGGCCTCTTTGCAATTACAACAATTTCATCCTTTGATTGCAAAACTTTTGATGATAATTTCATATCAACCCTTGTAGTCAAATCAATTGACACTTTTGCTTCCTGCACAGTAACAGGCGTATAACCAATATATGAAATTTTTATATTATAAATACCAACTGGAACATTTAACATAACATAATAACCACTTTCATCGGTTATTCCACCAATACTCGTCCCTTCCAAATAAATATTGGCTCCGGATAGTGGAATATCTGTTTTCTCATCAGTAATCGTTCCTGTAATTTTCCCTGCTGTCCCAGCAAATAAAAAACTAGACAGAACTACAATCATTAAAAAAAAATAACCTATTTTTCTCATACTTTTCCTCCGAAATAATATTTTTATGTTTCGTAAAAAAATCAACTCACTCTTTATCCTCTCACTAAACTAATATTTTTATGTTTAACTAACAAGAAATAATTTATTTTTTGATATTATTTGATACTTGATACTCGATACTTGATACTAAAAAA
>JAOZRH010000127.1 GCA_029931905.1 Fidelibacterota bacterium | reverse complement strand
TCATAATCTGCAAATTTTCCGTCTTCTTTAATAACCCTTTTTGTAGAAGATGGATCACTTTTAGATTTATCATTAAATCTAGCTTCGGGAATAACTGCTGGTTCAGCTTTTTGTGAAGTACCAGAATTCATATGAATTACAGGAGCATCCATATGAATACCTGATCCACTTTGTAAATTAATTGTACCTGATGCATAGATTTTGATTTCACCATCAACATACAAATCATAATTACCTTTTACATGTAATTTGTGATTTTGATGATGTAATTGATCGACATCTTTTTTAATTTCTTCATCTTTATTATCATCAGAATAAATATGAATACCTTCTTCATCAATTATAATTGTTGTTCTATATTTATTAAAATATAAATGAATACTATTTGGTGGTTGATCTGTTGTGTTCTCATTTATTACTAAAAGATTATCAAATTTTGGTGTTCTAAAAATTTGATGAAAATCATCTCTATCTCGTATCTTTAAAGGTAAAGAATCAATTTCATAATCAGAAACTATTCTATCTATATAACCTGTATTATAATCATTCTCAAAAAATTTAACCATTACAATAGTTCCTGGTTGAAGAGGATAATACTGTCCATAATTTCCATTATCTGAAGGTGTGATTCTATTTTTGTGAATATGGTTTTTTACAAAAATACCTTCTGTTTCAGATAAATGATGCATTAAATCAGGTATGTGAACTTTATAACGACCTTGATTCTTCGGATCTTTGTCGCTTAGGACATTTGCTAGAAATTCCTTTTCTGTAAGCTTCATTGTTCTCTCTTTTTCTAAAGGTATCCTCATGATACCACATTATAATCCAAATAATTAAAAAAAATATAAATGATGATGTTCCTATCAAAAGAAAAATTATTGTTGAAAAAAACATCGAAGAAATATCATAATCTTCGAATTCAACAAATTTAATTACTATTAACCTCAATTCTGTTTCTAAACGTATAAGACAAATACAACTTACTATTCCAAATACAATAATAGAAACAATAAATGCTGTTATGAAAACTCCAATGGGTTTCTCCAAATTTCTTTTCATTAATTGTGTCTTATAATTATAAAACGTCTTAATTAAAGTAAACACAAAAACTGTTGAAGAAACCCACCAAAGCATCCCCATTTGACCAACCATATTTAAATAATTCAAATGAGCAATTATTATTTCTTTTAAAATATCATATGTTTCTGGCTTTAGATTCATTACTAACCTGCTTACATTTTCCACTTAAAACAATTTTTAAAATATCATCTAACTTTTTATTAAACTTTTCATAACATTCGTCTGTTTTTTTATTTAAAATATCTAAATGTTTTCGAAGATCATCAATCAAACATTGTTGATGTAAGTCTTTTTCTGAATACATCTTAAATAATTGAAGTGCCTGTTTCTGATTAGATTCAACAATTGAAATTTTATATTGTGAATAAAAAAATGCAGCTATTAAAATAATTATTGAAAAAAACATAATATAAATAGATTTAAATAAAAAATAATCTGATCTTCTACGAAAATAATTTCTTTTTTCTTCCATGACTCTCACTCGATTCAAAATTAATAATCAATTATTTATTTTCTTCAATACCCAGAACCTCCTTGGTGTTATTTAAATTATTTCTTCAAAAATAGCGGTAGAAAAAATAGTTAGTATTTTTCTACCGCTATAAAAATTATGATTGCTTTGCAATTAATTTAACAATATGATAACTTCCACTATATGTATCATTTGCATGATCTGGATCTCTTGTAATTTTAAAACTGATCGTTCTTGTACTTTCACCAAAATTTGTAGAACCAATAGTTATAAATGTTGTATATTCTTGAATGGTGTTATCAGTTGTTGAATCAACTGACAAATCTCTTGTTTGTGTCACATCAGGACTACCTGTAGCAGGAGCCTCTCCTTTATCAGCTACCCAACAGTCAATAGTCAAACGAACTGCTTGTGAACTTGAAGCAGTACCATCAAAAACATGAACTAAATCAACAGTCATATCTGTTGAAGTATCAAAATCACTATCATTAAAATCAATTGTACACCAAACAGAACCGTCGGTTGTTGTATTAAAAGATACTGTATCAATAATATTAAAAACTGTATCTTGATCAGATCCTGTATTAGTATCATCCAACCTCATCATATTTGGACTGACTATTCGTTTATTTGCTCCAGCATGTACACCTTCATATGTATCAGCATATATGGTTGAAAAATGACCTTCATGCCATTTCTTAGAACTGGTACCAATTCCACCTTCATCATTTGCGCGAGGGACTATACTTCTAGTTGCCATTTAAAATGCTCCTCTCATTCAACTAATCATACAGAGCTATATGATTAGGAATTTGATTTCTTTTTAGGTTGTGTTAATCTGGTTCCTGTAGCTATACCTAACAAACCAGAAACAATATTGCTTACTATAAGTAATAATTGAGTTGTAATTGTAGTTTCTGTGACAAAAACTAACATACCTACACATAAAACTGCTAATATAGTCAAACAAACAATAACAACATTTTTATCCATCATGGGAGGTTACCTCCCTATTCTTTTGGAACTATATTACCATCAATTATCTCAAAATAATCATGTTCAGTTCCTGATGTTGTTGGCATTATAGCTGCTGGACCATTTTCTTCAAATATATTATTTGCATTATCTGGCTCACCAATGTATGGCATCAGATTTCCATCACCATCAACACCTGTTTCAATTTCATATTGATATTCAATTATAAGTGTATCACCATCAGCTATTAATTCACTCAATCCAGTTGCTTCACCATTATTATTAAAATGTAATTGAGTTAAATTAATCATTTTAAAATCTGGTGTTTCACCTGTTGAAGCAAAATTATCTGCAGCATTATTCATCTGCATATTTCCTTCAACTATTGTAACTCTAACAGATTGATCATTTGTAGGTATCTTTGATAATGTAAAATACCCATTCGCATCTTCACTACTATCAATTTTATGCATCTCTTGAATTATTTGCTCATTTGAAATGTCGGCAAACATCTGATCAATACCGTAAAGATGAGCAGTTAAATGAGATGTACTTGTAACTTCTGTTGGCGTTGTTGATGGAGTATAAGCTGAAGGAGTATAGTCTATGTCTAATTTATCACCATCTATTTCAGTAACTCCACCGGTAATATAATCTGATGGTAATATAGCTAAAGCAGAACCTCCACCACCAGTTAATCCATTTCCAGCAACACTTGTATTGATCTGATCTTCGGTGATACCAGCATCAGCAACACGTAATTGTTCAGAAGTGTTTTGATCAATAGTACTATCATCAATCTTAATTGCAACACCATTAGTCGATACATTTATCGACTTTGCAAGATTTGCTCCACCAGTAGTATCAGCTTGAACAGAAACAACTGTTCCTGAACCACCAGTAAGACCGTCACCAATTCCGGTAGAAGCTATACGCAGGTCCTCGGAACCATCATCTTCAAGACCAAATCCAGCAAAATCAGAAACATCAATACCTAAAGATGTTCCTGATCCACCTTGAATACCATCACCCGCAATAGAACTGTTAATTTTACCACTCGTAATTCCATTATCTGCAACACTTAAATTTCCAGAACTATCTTCTGTTATTGTACTATCATCAACTTTAACTGCTACACCATTTGTTGATACATTAATAACTGTTGCTAGATTTGTTCCACCTGTAGTGTCTGATTGTACAGATAAAGCTGCTCCTGAACCACCAGTTAAACCATCTCCAGCTGCAGAAGAAGAAATTCTTAAATCACCACCACTTTCTTCTAGACCATCTCCAACAAAATCTGCAACATCAATAGCTAAAGCAGATCCTGATCCACCTTGAATACCATCACCAGCAATAGTAGAAGAAATTCTAATATCATTTGAACCATCTTCTTCAAGACCATGTCCAACTATATCTGATGTTTGTACTCGAAGAGCTTCAGTTGTTCCACCTGCTAATCCATCACCAGCAGCAGTTGTTGATAAAACTAAAACATCATTATTAACTGTAACACCAATACCTGTTGCAATCCCAATATCAGACGATGTACGATTTATACCATTTTTGTTTCCAGTATTACCATCTCCAATATTAATAGTTTGCCCTGTTTTAGTTAATCCTACACCGGAAATAAAAGAACCTGTTCCAGTAAATTGTGAAAATTCTAATTCTGTTGTACCAATAGTAATATCGCCATTAGTGGTTAAAACAAAACCAGTATTTTCATAACTTGCACCTTCTTCAATAAAACAATAAGCTCCTGGTGTTACTTCTCCATCTGGAGAATCATCAAAATCTACAGATCGTTGCAACTTCCAAGTTGAAGTTGCACTACCTGCTGAAAGAACTTTGTAAATACCATTTTGTGTTTTATCACTTTGATTTCTAACTAATAATCTATCTCCAACAACTAAAGAAACACCATCTTGTGAAGGTAAAGCACCATTTGCATCAGCAGTAAGAGATGCTCCAACTCCACCAGTTCCATTATCATATGTACACGCAGGTAACTCACCATCGGTAGTTGCTCTACAACTACCTTTTGGATCAAGACCCTGTGCAACATGATCAATGTAATCTTTTACTTTAGCAGATGACCAAACTTCATCAGTGTCTGCTAAATTAGCATCACTAAATTTAACAGATATGTTTCCTACACTGTTGTAAAGATTATTAGGATCAAGTTTTGTATGTTTAGCTGAATATTTTGACATTTTTAAACTTTCTCCTATACTAAATTAATTTTAAAAAATTTACGCAATCGGCATTAAATTTCCATCTTCATCTAATTCTAACAAACCACCAAAATTACTCACATTCCAATTTGTACCATCATAAAAAAATTCAATTATTTCATCTGGATAAATTGTAATATTTGGTGTAATACTAGTAACTGTTAAAATACTATTGTCTGAAGCGATATTTTTAATCTTATATGTATCGCCTTTTGTAAAAGTACCTGAAAATGAAACATTTCGACTAGTCCCATTTGGATCTAAGTAATGCTGTGAATAATCATCAACGTAAATTATTTTATCTGATGATAGAACTTCTTTATTAATACCGTATAAATACTTTTCTATGTATCTTCTTCTTATTTTAGACATTTTATTTTTAAAACTTTCCTCGCTTGGTTCTCATTTTTATCATCAAGCTGAGGTGAGATATATTATCTCACTAAAATATAAACTTTTTGTTTTTAACGGCGAGATTTAGTTTATTTTCATTCACCTCCTTTTAGTGTATAAATATTGGGAGAGTTTTCGAACTCTCCCAATATTTATTATTTTTAAAAATTCTTAAACAAACATTGTTACAAAATCGACACCATCAGTACCAGAAATATGAGCATTACTGGTGCTTAAATTTCCTACATGTGTAGCCGTTCCACTATCAAATGGAAAAGTGACACGGTCTATTGTTGAATAAAAAACAGATGTGTATACATTATATCCTCCACAAACATACCCACACTTTGAAGAATTACAACAAGCACAAGTATAACGTGTTTGTGTCATATTTCCAATATGTGTAGCTGTTCCACTATCAAATGGGAAGATAATACGATCAATAGTTGAAAGATTTTCGGTTTTAGCGGAATTTAATCCTCCACAATTATAACCATAATTTGAAGAATTAAAAGCTTGTGTTGCATAATTTCTAGTTTCTGACAAGTTTCCAACATGTGTTGCTGTACCACTATCGAATGGGAAAGTGACACGATCAATTATAGAATAGTGTACATTTGAAACAATTCCACCAAACATATATCCATTAACTGATGAATTGCAACCCGCTATCCATGTTCTTAATAAACTTAAATTACCAACATGTGATGCTGTTCCACTATCAAATGGGAAAGTAATT
>JAOZRH010000022.1 GCA_029931905.1 Fidelibacterota bacterium | reverse complement strand
ATAAAATAATAGAATATACTGCACCTACAGGTGAAGATTTATATGATCTTGATTACGCAAATAATAAACTTTGGATTGTTGGTGATAATGGTGTTATCGTTTCTGGTGATTTCAGTGCTTTAACACTTGCTGATGATTTATGCATCAATGAATTCCTTGCAAGTAATGATGCTGGACCTCAAGATGCAAATGGTGATTATGATGATTATATAGAAATATATAATATGGGATCAGAATCAATTGATATTGGTGGAATGTATATTACAGATGATTTGGAAAATCCTACAGAACATTGGATTCCAGATACAAATTCTGCTGAAACAACAATTGCTGGTGGAGGATATCTTGTTATCTGGTGTGATAAAGAATCAGAACAGGGAATTTTACATGCGGAAATTAAATTGAGTGGTGGTGGAGAACAAGTTGGACTATTCCAAATTATTGGAGATAAAGCTGACTTTTTAGATTCATTAACTTATGACGAGCAAATTGCAGACACTTCTTATGGTCGTTATGGTGATGGAGCTTCTACTTGGGTTCCAATGTTGCCAACACCTGGAGCATCAAATACAGGTGAAGTAGCTGTGAGAGAAGATGTTGTTGGAATACCTAATTCATTTAAAGTACATCAAAATTTCCCAAATCCATTTAATCCAACTACAGAAATTAATTTTGATTTACCAAAAGCTACCGATGTTACAATTTCTATTTATAATGTTTTGGGTCAGAAAGTAACTACATTAGTAGATGCACATTTTAATGCTGGGTTTTATAATGTAAATTGGAATGCAACAAATGAATTTGGTAGTTCAGTTGCAAGTGGTGTTTATATTTATAAAGTACAAACAAACAAAAATGTAGATGTAAAAAGAATGGTTTATTTGAAATAATAATTTAAATAATCTGTAATTAGATAGATAATGGGAATATTGAAATATTATATTCCCATTTTTAAAATTAAAGAACAGCACATTAAATTTAAATATAAGGGAAGTTATGAAAAAAAATTGGTTGGAAAAAAATATTAGACCATTATTCCAGTTTTCAATTCTTGCTACAATTTTTTATTTTGTTATTAGACAAATATTAGATAGTGGTTTCGCAGTTGATTTCGAAAAAGTATGTCCACTTGGTGGTTTATTATCACTTGGAAGCAAATTGTGGCTTGGTTCGTTATCTTGTAGTATGAGTGCAGTTGCAATATTTATGGGGGTTGCTCTTGCGGTTGGAGTAATGTTTTTTGGAAAATTATTTTGTAGTTACATTTGTCCAATTGGAACAGTTATTGAATGGTTAAATAAACTTGGTGATAAGTTAAAAATATCCTTTACTTTAAAAGGAACATTAGACAGAGTTTTGCGACTTGGTAAATATGTGTTATTATCATTTACTGCTTATATTACAATTACTTCAAGTGAATTGTGGTGTAAAAAGTTTGACCCATATTATGGATTAGTTAGTGGATTTGACCACGATACAGTCCTTTGGGCTAGTCTATTAGCAGTTTCTGCAGTATTAATATTATCGGTAGTAATAAAATTTTTCTGGTGTAAATATATTTGTCCACTTTCTGCTCTTTCAAATATTTTTGCAAATTTTATTATTACAATTCCAATTATTATTGTTTTTATAATTATTAGGTGGATTGGAGTTGATTTACATGTATTGTGGTTAATATTAGCACTTACTATTTCTGGAGCATTAACAGAAATATTTAGATTTAAGTTTTTCGCAATATCTCCATTTAGAATTAAATTAGATAAAAATTATTGTACAAGCTGTACAATTTGTGATAAAAATTGTCCACAAGGCATTGATGTTCATAAATATGAAACGGTTGATCATCCAGATTGTAATTTATGTATGGAATGTGTAAGTAGTTGTAGAACAGATAATAGTATAAAATTAGGTAAATTTAAATCTACATATATTGTTCCGATAGTTCTTGTTGTCTTGATAATTATGGGATTCCTTTTTGCAAATAAATTTGAATTATCAACGCTTTCGGAAAGATGGGGCGGATATGATTCTTTAAAAACCGTTTCAGAATTAAAAATGGAAAATTTTAAATCTGTTAAATGTTGGGGAAGTGCAAGTTCTCTTGCTAGTAAATTGAAAAGGAAAAAAGGGGTTGTTGGAATAGATGCTTGGGCAAGTACTAAAACAATTAAAATTTATTATGACACTCAAGTTTTAGATGCAAGAGATGTAAAAGAAGCAATTTTTAAATCTGAAAAATATAAATTACGATTAGCACAGAAAGATAATATTCCAACACAACTTGCAATTTATGAGGTTGGTATAGAGGGATTATTTGATACTTATGACAATTATGATCTTATCAGAATGTTAAAGAAAAATCCTGCAATTTTTGGATTATCTACAAACTTTGGAGAACCTGTTCTTGCAAATATCGTATTTATTCCTGAAAAGATAACAATAAATGAAATTATTGAATTAATTGAACAAGATACATATATTAAAATAACAAAAGATGGCGAAGTTGAAGTTGAAGTTGATTTTGAATGTGAAGAAGATGGCAAAATTATTCGTGAAGTTAGTTATCAAACTTTTAGGAATGAATATTTTTCTAAATTTGATATGAAATTTAATGAATATGTGTCATATACTGAAGAAGAATTGCAAATTTTTGAAATTGGGTTTCCTATGGCAGAAAGAATGAAGAGTAAATTGCAATATCTAACAAGTCATATTTCGTTTTTTGATGGAACTGTAAGAGT
Organism: Fidelibacterota bacterium; assembly: GCA_029931905.1. Classification (GTDB taxonomy): domain Bacteria; phylum Fidelibacterota; class Fidelibacteria; order Fidelibacterales; family Fidelibacteraceae; genus TCS52. The sequence continues at coordinate 17,809 of JAOZRH010000022.1, read as the reverse complement.
TAGAACTGTCGTTACTGACAAACCTGTTTTACAAGTATATTTTGATAGTTCAAAAGTTACAGCAAAAGAAATTTACGATAGAATTTTAGAACCTGAATTGAAACTTTTTGTTGGTGCTGATAAACCACCTAAAGTAATTAAAAATGTTTTTAAATTTTCAGGGGAATTTGTAGTTAAAGAGGTAAAATAAAATTATCGAATTAAAAACGAAAAAAGAGCTATTTTATAGCTCTTTTTTGTTTTTGAATGAATTATAAAAAAATGATATGGAATTAAATAATTTATTATATTTTTTAACAACGGCGATAATATTAACAATAATGCCCGGTCCGGATATGCTTTATGTTATTGTCCAAAGTATTTCGTTTGGGAAAAAAGCTGGTATTATTTTGGCATTAGGGTTGTGTACAGGATTGATTATTCATACAATTGCAGTGGCTTTTGGAATTTCAACAATTATTTATAATTCGAATTTTGCTTTTTTTACATTAAAATATCTTGGAGTAATTTATTTGTTTTATCTTGCGATTATGGCACTTAAAGAATCTGATATAAATTTAAACAATAACGAACAGTTTAATAAAATTCACTTGTATAGAAAGGGAATTATGATGAATCTTTTAAATCCTAAAGTGTTATTGTTTTTCTTAGCATTTTTACCTCAGTTTGTAAATGTAAAGAACGAAAATACATCTATGCAAATGATTGTTTTAGGTATAATTTTTATAATTCAAGCGATAATTGTATTCACAATTATATCTGTGTTAGCCGATAAAATTTTCATAAAATTAAAAAAATATACAAAATATATCAAATGGATAAAAGCAGGAGTTTTGTTATTGATTGGTATAAGTTTATTGTTTGTAAACAAGTAAAAATTAGTTCGCAAAGGGTTTGAATTTTATTTTCCGTTTATATATACATTTCTATTTATATTAATCACAAATAATCTTTTCATATTTTAAATATTTTTCTTATCTTTACAAGTTTACATGGTTTGAAAATACTTAAGATTAAGGAAAAAATTTGAATAAAATAATGATTACTGGTGCAAGAGAGCACAATTTAAAAAATATTAATGTAGATATTCCAAGAGATAAGTTGGTGATAATTACTGGTTTATCTGGAAGTGGAAAATCTTCACTTGCATTTGATACTTTATATGCTGAAGGGCATAGAAGATATGTTGAATCGTTATCTTCTTATGCACGACAATTTCTTGGCTTAATGGAAAAGCCAGATGTTGATAATATTGATGGTTTATCGCCAGCAATTTCAATCGAACAAAAAACTACTCACAGAAATCCCAGATCAACAGTTGGAACTGTTACGGAAATTCACGATTATTTGCGTTTGTTATATGCAAGAATTGGAATACCTCATTGTTATATTTGCGGAAAAAAAGTTGAAAAAATGACAGTGCAACAGATTACCGATGCGATAATGAAATTTCCAAAATCGGCAAAGATTCAAATATTTGCACCTTTGGTTAATGAAAGAAAAGGTGAGTATAAGGAATTATTTCGTGAGATGAAAAGAGATGGTTTTTTAAGAGTGAGAATTGATAAAAAAATTATTTCTTTAAATACGGGAATAAAATTAAAAAAAAATATTAAACATTCTATTGAATTAGTAATTGATCGATTAGTAATTAATGAAAACATAAAAAGTCGGTTAACAGAAAGTGTTGAGCTTGGTCTTAAAATGGGAAGTGGAAATCTTATTGTTGATGAAATTGGAGAAAGGGAGCATAAATTTTCTGAAAATTATGCTTGCCCAGATCATGAGGATGTTACTTTTGAAGAATTATCGCCAAGAATGTTTTCATTTAATAATCCAGTTGGTGCTTGTCCAGCTTGTACAGGATTGGGTTCACAACGGGAAGTAAGTCCAGATTTGGTTGTTCCAGATAAAAAGAAAAGTTTGTTGCAAGGAGCGATTCAACCTTGGGGGGAACAACCTAAAGGCAATTATTATGGAAGTATGTTGCGAGCGTTATCTGAAGAATATAAGTTTAAATTTACTACACCTTGGTATAAATTGGATAAAAAGGTTCAAAATATTTTACTTTACGGAACAGGTAAAGAAAAAATTTCTGTAAAATATAAAACAAATAATTGGTCTGGAGAATATAATGGTGGATTTGAAGGAGTAATTAATAATTTAAAAAGAAGATATCATCAAACGAATAGTGCTTATATTAGAGAGTGGATTGAAAAGTATATGAGTGTTTTAGAATGTCGTATTTGTAAAGGTGGCAGATTAGGACGGAATTCGTTATCAGTTTTGATTGGTGGAAAAAACATTGATGAAATATCACAAATGTCGATAGATAAGGTTAAAATATTTTTTGAAAATTTAAAATTGAATGAAACTGAAAATAAAATTGCAGAACAAATATTAAAAGAAATTCAACAAAGATTAGGATTTTTAACAAGTGTTGGATTAAGATATTTAACATTGTCAAGATTAGCTGGAACATTATCTGGTGGTGAAGCACAGAGAATTAGATTGGCTACTCAAATTGGCTCACAATTGATGGGCGTTTTATATATTCTTGATGAACCAAGTATTGGACTTCATCAACATGATAATAAGAAATTATTACAAACATTAGAGCATTTACGAGATTTGGGAAATACTATAATTGTAATTGAACACGATGCGGAAACAATGGAAGCTGCGGACCACATTATTGATATTGGGCCGGGAGCAGGAGTGCGAGGTGGAAAAATAGTTTGTCAAGGTACTTTAGAGCAAATAAAAAATTGTAAAGAATCAATTACAGGTGACTATTTAAGTGGAAGAAAAGTTATTGAAATTCCGAAAAATAGAATAAAAGGAAATAATAAAAAAATAGTTTTACATAAGGCGACTGGTAATAATTTAAAATCAATTGATGTTGAATTTCCACTTGGAAAAATGATTTGTATAACTGGATTGAGTGGATCTGGTAAAAGTACATTAATAAATGAAACACTTGTTCCTGTTTTAAGTCGGCAATTAATGCATTCTAAAAAAACATCTTTATCTTATGATTCAATATCAGGAGTAAAATATTTAGATAAAATTATCAATATTGATCAATCGCCAATCGGAAGAACTCCACGATCAAATATTGTTACCTATACAGGAATATTTACAAATATTCGCCAACTATTTTCGGAAACACAAGAAGCAAAATTGCACGGATATTTACAGGGACGATTTAGTTTTAATGTTAAAGGTGGAAGATGTGAAGCTTGTAAAGGAGATGGAATAAAGAAAATTGAGATGCACTTTTTACCTGATGTTCATGTTCAGTGTGAAGTTTGTAAGGGAAAAAGATTCAACAGAGAAACTTTGGCAGTGAAGTATCGTGGAAAAAATATTGCTGATATTTTAGATATGAGTGTGGAAGAGGCATTAAAATTTTTCAAAAATCATCCAGCAATAAGCAGACGATTAAAAACTTTATATGATGTCGGACTTGGTTATATAAAACTTGGTCAATCGGCAACTACACTTTCTGGCGGTGAAGCTCAACGAATTAAATTAGCAAAGGAATTAAGTAAAGTTAGTACGGGAAATACATTGTATGTATTAGATGAACCAACTACAGGATTACATTTTGCGGATATAAAATTATTGTTGTTAATATTAAAAAAGTTAGTTGAAAAGGGAAATACTGTAATCGTAATAGAACACAATTTAGATGTGATAAAATCTGTTGATCATATTATTGATCTTGGTCCTGAAGGTGGTGATATGGGAGGTGAAGTTATTGCAATTGGAACTCCTGAAGAGGTGGCAAAAAATGAAAAATCTTATACTGGAAAATATTTAAAATCAATATTAAGTTAAAGAGGAGATATTATGAATATAAAGAAAACTGTTATTGGAATAATGATTTTATTTGCCAATTTTCATTTTGGGTTAGCTTGTACTTCGGCTATAATTTCTGGTAGTGCGACAATTGATGGCAGACCTATTTTGTGGAAACATCGTGATACGGGATCATTAGAAAATAAATTGATTTTTATTGAAGGGGAAAAATATGATTTGGTTGGTGTTGCAAATTCGACAGATACAACAGGAGAAAATATTTGGATGGGTAGTAACGAAACTGGATTTAGTATAATGAATACAGCATCGTATAATATAAATACTGATACAACTTGTGATGTTGCAGATGATCAAGAGGGAATATTTATGAGGAAAGCATTGGAAATATGTTCAGATCTTTCTGATTTTGAAAAGTTATTAAAGAATTCAAGTGGTAAAAGGGGAGTGGCTGCAAATTTTGGAGTAATAGATGCAAAAGGTGGTGCTGCATATTATGAAACCGGATATTATTCATATAAAAAATACGATGCAAATTTAAGTAAAAATGGATATTTAATAAGAACAAATTTTTCTGTAAGTGGTGATAATGAAAATGGATTGGGGATAATCAGATACAAAACAACAAGTGAATTGTTTAAAAATGAATATTCAAACAATAAATTATCAGTAAATTTTATTTTAGAAAAAGCGACACGAAATTTAAAACATTCATTGCTTGATAAAAATCTTTATAAAATGGCTCTTCCTGAAAATAAATATGATACAACTTTTGTTTGTTTATCAGATTATGTGGTTCGAAGTTCAACCGCTTCATCAATGGTAATTCAAGGGGTTAAGGACAATGAAAATCCTAATTTAACAACAATGTGGACATTACTTGGTTGGCCATTATTGACAGTTGTTACTCCAGTATGGGTTGCAGAAGCTGATAAATTACCAACAAGTGTTATTTCTGTAAATAATGATAATTCGTTTATAAATCAGAGTGTTTTGGAATTGAAAAAAAAATGTTTCCCAATAAAATTGGGGAATGGATATAAATATTTAAATTTTTCAGTATTGATGAATAGAGAAAATAATGGTTACATGCAAACACTTTTACCAAAGGAAAAAAAGATAATTAATACTGCAAATAAATTGCTTAAAAAATGGCGAAAAAAGGGAATCAATAAGAAAGAGTTAAAAAGTTTTTATGAATGGTTAGATGAGTATATTTATGAAATATATTAATTAGTCAGAAATAATTTTTATATAATATTTTCTATTTCTTGGGCCGTCGAATTCACAAAAATAAATTGCTTGCCATATACCGAGAATTAATTTTTTATTTTCAAATATTAATGAAAGAGACGGACTAAAAAGTGATGATTTAAGATGACTATCGCTATTTCCTTCTGAATGTAAATAATTTGAATCGTATTCAGGTATCATTTTATTGATTTTATAATCAAGATCTGTTTTTACATCTGGATCGGCATTTTCATTTATTGTAATTCCGGCAGTTGTATGAGGTGTGAAAATAACAACGATACCATTATCAATTTTAGAATTATCAATTTCTTGTTGTATGATATTCGAAATGTCTAAAAATTCTGTTCGTTTATTTGTAATAAGTGTTTTTTTAATTGTTTTCATAGTCTTAAATTAAAAAAGCTCTCAGTTTTTATTGAGAGCTTTTTAGTGTTATAATTTTAAATTGTTATTCAACTATTTCTTCTTCAGGTTCTGGCTTTTTCAAGTTTAATATCAATAATGTTGCTACCATTACAACTAACAATACTATTGTAGCATAACCATATTGTTCCTTTGAATATTCAATAAGTATATTAAATCTTCCAATCAATAAAGAAATACGACCCATAACAGCAAAACCAAATGAAGCTCCGAAAGATATCATTAGAAAGTAAATTCCAACTCGTGATACTTTTCCAAAAATTCCTTTATGTTCAACTGAAAAGAAAAAGTAAAATAATCCTGTAACAGTTCCGACTATTAATACCAAGTTATTAATTGTATCGCCTATTCCCATTCCATTCCCCCAAAGTGGTAAAATAGAACCGTGAATTTGAGCGATAACATTAGAACTCATAAATCCATAAATTCTAAGTCCGGCAGCCATTCCAACTACATATGCAAGTGACCATCTGCCTAACCAATTAATGCTTGGAATTAGACGAGCTAACATAAATAGACCTAGCAAGAAAGCAATTATGTACCATAAATTCTGTTCTTGATTTCCTGGAATTCCATTTTCTGGAAAAATACTACTGCTAAACCAGGTTAGTCCATTATAGATTTTATACCAAAATTTATTAAATCCAGTTAATGTTGCTGGATCATATTCTGGCCATAAACGACCAAATAAATTAGGCCAAACTTGATTCCAAAATGCTATTGTTCCCCAATATGCTGCGGATACACCAACATAAACATGTTCCGCAATTTTATAAAATGGATTATCCTTGTATAAGTAACTTAAAATGGCGAGTGTTAAAAATACTGTAACCCAAGCTCCAAATATATTTCCGAATGACATACTTATCTCCTAATATTTTTTTTCTTTTTTTCGTTTAGCAAAGTAAGAAATATTCCCTACAATAATAAATAAAACAATAACAAGATGAGCAATAGATTGAGCATCCATTGATTTTCCCGCTTTTCCTATTGTAGGATGAATTTTATTTTTTACAAGTAGTTGTTCATATTCAGCAGCTCCCGGCATTCCAGCAATGATTCCTTGTAGTTGACCAGATTTAACAAATGGCAATATCTCATTTACTTGAATCGATGTTACACCTGTACTTGTTTTTATTTTTAATGGATCAGATGCGTATTGTACCCATTCTTTTGAACCTGGATATCCAGCTGATAGACTAAAAATAAATCCAATGTCTTTTAATGATTGAACTCCATTCATTAATGGTATTTCATTAATGTTTATTGCTCTTGAATCAACAGTAAAGTTTGCTGGAAAACTTTTTGTAATACCCTTTATAACAGCTTCATTTCCCGGACGGTAACCAAGATTTACATAATCAACTCCATATTCGAGTCCAAATTCTCCATCAGCAACTTGTTCTAATGCTTCACGAGACATAAATAATCCGTCTGGCCATAGGCAAGTGATGATTACTCTATTACCGTTTGTGAATAAATGTCTCAAAATTGCAATTGCCATCGGATGAATTTCTGGTTTTGTTGATGGACCATAATCGAAAGATACTAATACTTTTTCATCCTTTGGAATATTATCTATTGCATCAAATGCATCAATGGTTAAATTTGTTGGTTCAACAGGTAATCCCAATGGAAATATCAGTGGTAGTATAACAACAATTGCAATAATTAAAAATATATATCTTCTGTCGAGTGAATCTAATTTATCTAAAAAATTACTCATTTTATTTCTCCCCTAAGAATGATTTTTCAATTCCCATAATAACTCTCAATGAAGTTCCAACAATTCCCAATCCGATTCCAATCATAATTGCTCTTGCTCCTGCAGCATTTGGAAATTGATATATCCATTCCTGTAATATTTCTAAACGAAGAAAACTGAAAAAAGAATCTCTCGGTATCCAATTAGTGATGTAAACACCGAGTGGCACTCTTCCAATCATAATAATAATTCCAGCCACCAATAAAATTGTTGCTTCTAAATTTCTGATTTTGAATGCTCTGTATGATGCACTTGCAACAAAAAATGCAAGTAATGCAAACATTGTTGCACTCAATGAAGTGAAGACATTTCTAAAAATCCAGGAGAAATAAGTACTATCTTGTTGTAAATGAGAACCCCATTTAACTGATGATAATTTTGCTGTTGCACCAGCTATTTCTAATTGATTTTTAAATTCAATCGCACTACTTTTTGTGTAATATTGTTTTTTAATTTTATTCCCTTCTCCAATTTCTGGAATAATATAGGCCTTTTGTACAATAGTATTTTCAATTTGTAATTCTGACGCGATTACTTCAGAAACTTTAGTAGGTGAATTTCCTACATCTGTTAATACAAGAAAATATCCACCTTTTAGAACAAATCCAAATATAAGTGTAATTGTAAAACCCAAAATGGCAACTAAACTATATTGCCAATTCGTTTTTCTGTGAATTAATTTTGTGCTATGTATTTTTATCAAATTTAATGCTCCAAGAATCATTGCAAAACTTGCAATAATATCAAACCATTGAGTTGCATGAATTTCAAATTCACCAAAAGGGCTATGTGGAATAAACCAAGAGGCCAACATTAAAACACCAACAATAAATACTATAGCTAACGGTATATATCTTTTTAAAATCATATTATCTCCTATCCAATTTCAAATAATTTTTTAAAGAATTCTGCTCCGAAGGATTCAAATAATACTCCGACCACAATGATTATCATTATCGCTGCTTTAACCATATCTTGACCTTTTATTGAACCAAGTAATTTTGGGTCTTGGCCTAAGTATGCACTTGCGGCGAAAAATTCTTCACCAATAAGTGTATAATCACAAGCTGTAATAAAAAATGGTAATTGAGCTTGTGAACCTGTTCCAGCAATTTGAATAGCACCAATTGAGTTTCCTGTTTCTGCCAAGATTAATGATTCTGCATAAAATTTTCCTTGCATAAATACGGCAGCAGGTTTTTCTCTTAACATAATTCCATTAACTCCAGCCGCATAAGCAAATTGATCATCTGTTAAATAATGTACCATATCGTTATTAAACTGGTCTGGTCGTCCTTCACTCATATAAGATTCTCTAACAATCTCTCTACCAGCTTCCATCACGATTGAGCGAGCAACTGGGACATTTAAATCAGTTTCATATCTTGCAGTCATTTTAGAGACATGTCCTAATAGAATAATTCCCGAAATAGTTTCAACTTGATCTAAATCCATAATTCCTGGAATAAATAAAACAGATTTTCCCATTTCTGTAGCTCTACCAATAGCTTCTTCAAATGCCTTTAATCCGGCAATTGGTCGTAGAAAAATATCATGTTTCTTCTTTGCTTTACTTATATATAATAAGATTAATCCGGCAGTAATTACCAAAAATAAAAATCTTGTAAGTCGAGTAGTATTGAACCATTTTGCTTTAGTAAGCAATGGTTCCGAAATTGCTTCATTTAGAATATTTCCTTCATTATCGTAAGTAACAACTCTTATTATAGTTGAAATATCATTTCCAATATAAATTTTTGATGACAACTTGTCAATACTTTTTAATTCTATCCATTCTGTAGTTCCATCTAATTGTTTGAATACCTTAAAAGTTGAATTATCTTCTACACCTGTAACCTTCATGTTTAATAGTTGTCCCTCAGGTTCGGAATTGTCCACCTCAACTTCAATATTTAATTCATTGCCGAAAGCAAAATTAAATATGAATATCGAAAGCAAAATTACCATTAGCAATATTACTTTATTTTTCATTTTCTTCCTCCAGTTATTATACTAAAATATACTAAATATCTGACAGATATAACATAAAAAAATTATTTTTCAACTTTTTTGGTGTTGTGTGTTTTTTTTTGTGGCAAACTATTTTTTCTTTCATCTTCTAATTTTTCAATTTCCAACAATATTTTTTCAATATTTTCTCTTTTTTCTAACATAGTTGTGAATTGATAAAAATTTCCTTTTGAAAAAAAAGGTTCAATAAATGGTCCATAAAAATTTAGGAACTGTGATCCAATAAAACTTAATGGCTTAGCTATATCCAGAAATAAAATTGATGGAACAGACATATGTTTATCAACAATTTTTTTTGCGAATAGTTTTATCATTTTTTCTTCAGTTAACTTTATATTTTTTTTAATTTTGTTGTTCATTCTTGATTTTATTTTTTATTATTTCAATTACTTGTGAATTATTTTGATTAAATATCAATGTTAATGTTCTATAATTGTCTAATCGACTTGGTGTGGAATTAGAGAATAATTTTAACATTTTTTTGTCATAATCAAATCTTCTGAAAGATTTCCATTCTCTCTCTTTTTTGAAAGGTCCATTTTTTATAATTACTTTTTTATTTGTTAAAATGAATTTAGTTGGTAAATAATATGGAAGCAAAACAAACATAAATAACACTATTAATATTATAATCAAAAATGCCATATTTCCAATTAACATTGACGAATAAATCGAAACTACTAATATAAATATCCCAACTACTATTCCCTTCAATGGATTTTCTTTAATTGGATAAATTTGCCATTTTAGTAGTATTTCATTTAGATTTATTTGGTTTTTATTCATATGCCTCAATTTAAAAATAAAATTTGTAATTTAAAATAAAAAATTCAACAAATTTTTTATATTATTTTTGCATATTATAAATACTTTTAGTAATATATTAAAGAATTTAAAAAAAGGGGGTAGTTTATGAGAGATGTAATGACACTAATTTTGGGTGGAGGTCAAGGAACAAGATTAGCACCATTAACCACAGTAAGAGCAAAACCGGCAGTGCCAATTGGTGGAAAATATAGATTAATTGATATTCCAATAAGTAATTGTATAAATTCTGATATTAGAAAAATTTATATATTGACTCAATTTAACAGTGAATCGTTACACAGGCATATCAATAACACATATAAATTTGATCAATTTACTAATGGTTTTATTGATGTATTAGCGGCATCACAAACAGTAGATAATAAAGGTTGGTATCAAGGAACTGCTGATGCTGTAAGACATAATGTTCATCATTTTGAACCTCATGATTTTGAACAATATCTGATTCTTGCTGGTGATCATCTATATAGAATGAATTATAAAAATTTCGTTCAACAACATAGAAACAAAAAATCTGATATTACAGTTTCGGTTAAACCGGTAACTCGTGAAGAGGCAAAATCATTTGGAGTTTTAAAAGTTAATGATAAGGGAAAAATTATTGATTTTGCTGAAAAACCAAAAGAAGATGAAGTTTTAAATAGAATGATTAGTGATACAGGGATACCAAGTAAACCATATTGGGGTTCAATGGGAATATATGTATTCGAAAAAGATGTTATGAATATACAATTAAAAAATATAAAAGAAGATGATTTTGGCGGTAATATTATTCCGGGTTCAATTAGAGATTATCAAGTGGATGCATATTTTTTTGATGGATATTGGGAAGATATTGGTACTATAGGTTCATTTTTTAGAGTTAATTTAGCATTGACTGATATGAAACCAGCATTCAAATTTAACGACCACTCTTTTCCTATATATACTCATGCTAGAATGTTGCAAGGATCTCGAATTGGTAATGTAGAAATGTATCACACAATTGTGAATGACGGTTGTTTCATTGGTGCAAAATCAATAAAAAATTCAATTGTTGGTATAAGAAGTGTAATATGGGATGATACTGAAATTGAAAATACTATTATTATGGGTAATGATTATTATAGCGATAAAAAATGTGATGGTGTATATTTAGGGATTGGTAGAAATTGTAAAATCAAAAATGCTATTATTGATAAAAATGTATATATAGGAGATAATGTTCAAATTATCAACAAAGATAATAAGGATTATGAGGAAACAGAAAATTATTGGATAAGAGATGGAATTGTAGTAGTAAAGAAAGAAGCAGTAATTCCAAATAATTCTGTGATATAAATCAATTAATATAAAAAAAACTTGCATTTAATTATTTATATACTTATCATTAGGCAAGTGTTGAAAATGTCATATTATTTAAAAATATTTAGGAGGATTTAATATGAAAAATTGGTTGAAAGTTTTATTGGTGTTATCGTTAGTATTTTCTTTTTCAGTTTTGTTTGCACAAGAAGAAACAGAAGAAACAGCAGTAAAAGAAGTAGAAGAAGTAGAAGAAAGTAGTAGTTTTCTTGATAAAGTTTTTGGTATTTTTGCAAAAGAAGAAGTTTCTATAGAAGAACTAGAAGATCTAGAAGAAGAGGTTGTAGAAGAAACAGTAGTTGAAGAAGCTGTGGTTGAAGAAGACGTTGCTACAACTGGTGATATTAAAGCTTATGCAAACCTTGGTGTTATTGAACCTTGGGGAGATCCAGGAACTGGAGCATTATTTAATACTGGTTTTCATGTTGGAGGTGGAGCTATTGTAAAACTTTCTAGTTTGGTTGAATTATCTGTAGTATGGGATCCGCTAAGTGTTGAAACTGTAATTAGTTATTCAAGTTTTACACAAAAAAATGATAATGATGGAATTGCTACAGTTATTGGTATTGGAGTAACACCTCGTTATGATATAACTGATTTACTTTATGGTATTCTTGGTGTTGAAAAACCAGTTGTTGGTATTTTTGGATTATTAGGACTTCGTTACAATTATCATTCTTGGAGTGATATAGCTGTATTGGAAGATGAAAGTGCATCATCTTTTGGTGTTGATCTTGGTGTTGGAGTTAAATATAATATCAATGAATCTATTGGATTGGATTTAAGATTTACACAAGGAATGTATGCTACAACAGATATTGATTATGGTGATTATTCTCATCACGAAAATGGACTTCTTTTAGGAGTTACATACACAATTAAGTAGATAGAAAATATATAATAGAAATAAAAAAGTCCTAAATTATTTAGGACTTTTTTTTATTGTAAGGTTTTAATTTTTTTTAAATTTATATCAAGTCTTTGATATAATCATTTTTTAGAAAACTATCTGCTAATTTTTCACCAATTGATTTGCTATTATCTTTAAATGGTTTTGTGATATTTTCTTTTATGAAAGTTTTACCATCAGCATCCGATAGAAATGCTTCCATAGACAATTCATTCTCTTTCATTTCTGCATGGATACCAACTGGATAACTATTATTAATTTTTAATTTAGAAATAAATGCTCTTTCCGCTGTTACTGTATTATATGTTTCTCTGTCTAATATTGGTTGAAGTAATTCGATAACATCATATCTATGATGTGGTGCAATAATTGCCGTTGATCCTTGTCCTGCAGAAGGAATAAATTTGTGTTTGTCTAAATCTTCAACAGGAGTTTTTGAAACATTTAATCGTTCAGCACTTGTTTTATCAATAATAATTCCATTGAGTTTGAAATTTTTTAATTTAAAAATTTGTGATTTAATATCTCCATATAATGCAATTAGTTTTCTATCAGGATAATATTTTTTCATTAAGGCTAGATTTCTTAAGTTATTTACACCAACAAGAAATTTTGGTTTTGAATCATCGTCAATTTTACTATCATTAAATGTTACAAAAGCATCTCCAGAATAATTCCTTTTAATATATCCGGCAATAATTAAACCAGGATTAATTTTGTATGATAAATTTATAGTATTGTGTATTGCCAATTGAATATCATCATTAATCAATTGTTCTTCTATTTCTAAACTATATTTATTATCTTGCATTTCGTCGTCAACATAAAAATCATTATTAACTTGGTTATTTGTTCTAATAATTTTAATACGAATGTTTAGCTGTGGATAAACTGATTTTAACATTTCCTTGATATGGTTTGTTTGCCAAATAACTAATTTATCTTCAGTTGCTGCAATCGTAATATTTTTCATTTTTACTCCTAACACAATAGCTTTATACAAATATACTCATCAAACAATTTAGTAAAAAGATTTATCAAAATCTACAAAAAAATAATTTATAAAAAAAAGGAAGTAACAAATACTTCCTTTTTTTATTAACTATGAAAGATAATTATTTTTTATCTTCGTCAACAACTTCAAAATCAGCATCTTCAACATCATCCTTTGGTTTTTCTTCTGTATTTGGATTTGTTTGTGATTCTTGTTGTGTATTTTGATTTTGTTGTGTTTCTTTATACATTTTTTCTGAAACTTTTGAAAAAACTTGATTGACAGATTCAATTTTTGCTTTAATTTCGTCTATATCTTTACTGTCTTTAATTTTTTCTAATTCTGCTATTGCATCTTCTATAGGTTGCTTATCTTCATCTGATATTTTATCTTTTAAATCGTCAAGTTGTTTTCTCGTTGAAAAAATAATTTGTTCAGCTTGATTATGAGTATCAACTGTTTCTTTCCATTTTGCGTCATCTTTTTCATGCTCTTCAGCATCTTGCTTCATTTTTTCAATTTCACTATCTTTAAGTCCACTTGATGATTCAATTATAATATGTTGTTCTTTATTTGTTGCTTTATCTTTTGCAGAGACATTCAAAATTCCATTGGCATCAATATCAAATGATACTTCAATTTGTGGTACTCCTCTAGGAGATGGTGGAATTCCGTCTAAAGTGAATCTTCCTAGTGTTCTATTGCTTGCAGCTCTAGATCGTTCTCCTTGTAGAACATGTATTTCAACTCCAGGTTGATTATCAGCGGCTGTACTAAATATTTCTGTTTTTTTAGCAGGGATAGTAGTGTTTTTTTCTATTAATTTTGTAGATATACCACCCAATGTTTCAATTCCTAATGATAATGGTGTTACATCTAACAATAAAACATCTTTTACATCACCTTGTAACACACCACCTTGAATTGCTGCTCCCAATGCAACAACTTCATCTGGATTTACAGTTCTATTTGGTTCTTTGCCAAATATTTCAGTTACTAATTTTTGTACTGCAGGGATTCTTGTTGAACCTCCTACTAATATAACTTCGTCAATTTCATTTTTTGAAATATTTGCATCTTTCATTGCATCTATACAAGGTTGTTTAGTTCTATTTACCAAATCTTCTGTTAAATGGTCAAATTTTGCTCTTGTAATTGTAATGTTAAGATGTTTTGGACCATTAGAATCTGCTGTCAAATATGGTAAATTAATTTCTGTTTGTTTTGAGGTTGATAATTCCATTTTGGCTTTTTCAGCTGCATCTTTTAATCTTTGTACAACCATTGCATCTTTCGTAATATCAATACCTTCTTGTTTATTGAATTCTTCTATTAAATAATCAATTACTCTTTTATCAAAATCATCGCCACCTAAATGTCCATCACCATTAGTAGATTTTACTTCAAATACGCCTTCACCAATTTCAAGTATTGAAACATCAAAAGTTCCACCACCAAGATCAAAAACTGCAATTTTTTCATCTTTTTTTCTGTCTAAGCCATAAGCCAAAGATGCTGCGGTTGGTTCGTTAATAATTCTTTTCACTTTTAATCCTGCAATTTTACCAGCATCTTTTGTGGCTTGTCTCTGAGAATCATTGAAATATGCCGGAACCGTAATAACAGCCTCGTCAACTTTTTCTCCTAAATAATCTTCAGCAATTTGTTTAGCTTTTTGTAAAATCATTGCACTGATTTCAGCAGGTGAATATTTTTTATTGTTAACATTAATACGAACATCTTTATTTGCACCTTTTTCAATTTTGAAAGGGACTTCGCTTATTTCTTGTTCAACCTCATTATACATACGCCCCATAAATCGTTTTATACTTGAAATTGTATTATTTGGATTTGTTATTGCTTGTCTTTTTGCACTTGTTCCAACTAATCTTTCACCATCTTTTTTGAAGGCTACAATAGAAGATGTTGTTCTTCCTCCTTCAGAATTTAGTAATACTTTAGGTTCTTTTCCTTCCATTATTGCTACACATGAGTTGGTTGTTCCCAAATCAATTCCTATTATTTTTCCCATTTTTTTCTCCATTTTTTTTGTTTTATTTTATTTTAACTTCAATTCGCCGTATTGTCGTGCAAATATTATACCAATTTAATAAATGACATAATTGTAATAATATATGTCATAATGACAACATATTGTTTAGATATGGGTATTTTAACAATTGTTTTGGCAGTAAATTTTTTAAATTGTTAATTATAATTTAATATCTTATCTTACAAGTTGAATAAAAAAAATGGATTAAAATATGAATTTAAAAAAAGTAAAAATTGGTAGTAAATGTAGGGTTGTCGAATTGAAAGGTGGAACAATGTTTAACAAAAAAGCTGAATCATTGGGAATTAGAGTTGGCTCTATTATAGAAAAAAAAACAGCTCAATTGATGAATGGTCCAATAACGGTTCAGATTGGAAGTACAAATATTGCACTCGGTATTGGTATGGCGGAAAAAATAATTGTAGATATTAATTAGTAATTATGAATATAAAAATTACAATTTCTATATTTTAGAGGTGAATTAATGGCAATAAATAATAAAATCATACTTATTGGAAATCCAAATGTTGGTAAAAGTGCAATATTTTCCAGATTGACTGGTGTAAAAGTAATTGCATCGAATTATCATGGAACGACAGTTGAATATACAAAAGGATTTTTAAGTGTAAATAATGACAAAATGGAAATTATAGATATTCCAGGAATTTATTCTTTAGAACCAACAAGTAAGGCAGAAGAAGTCGCAGTAAATATTTTTAATGATACGGCTCAAGAGGAAAATGACAACATTTTTGTAAATATTTTGGATTCAACAAATTTAGAGCGAAATTTAAATTTAACTTATGAACTAATTAAACAAAATATTCCACTAATAGTTGTTTTAAATTTTTGGGATGAAGCTGGGCATACTGGTGTGAGTATTGATATTGATAAATTGCAAAATATTTTGGGAGTTCCCGTTATTGCTACTTGTGGTGTAACAGGAGAAGGGATAAAAAAACTTGTTGATAGTATTTTAAAAGCCAAAAAAAGTAATTTATTAAATGAAAACAGTTCAAAAGAAATAGGGAAAAAAAGCAAGTATGAACAAATTGGATATATTATTGATAAAGTTCAAAAATTAGAACATAGACATCATACTATTGGAGAAAAACTTGGTGATTTTTCTATACATCCAATTGGTGGTTTATTTGTAGCTATATTTATTTTGGGATTATCTTTCAGTATTATTCGAGTAATTGGTGAATTGTTAATCTCATACTTATTGGAACCAATGTTTAATAAATTATGGACACCAGTTCTTTTGAAATTATCGGCATTGTTTAATGGAAGTGGAATTGTTCACGATATTTTAATTGGTAAAGTGGTTGATGGAGATATTAGTTATTTAGATTCTATGGGAATGCTTTCAACGGGATTATTTGTTCCAATAGCAATGATTCTTCCATATATTACAGCATTTTATTTTGTGTTAAGTTTTTTGGAAGATTCAGGATATTTGCCACGATTAGGAATTTTACTTGATAATTTGATGCATAAATTAGGAATTCACGGATTGGCTATAATTCCAATGTTATTGGGAATTGGTTGTAATGTTCCAGGTGCTTTATCAACGAGATTATTAGAAACAAGAAGAGAAAAATTTATTGCAAGTACACTGATGGCGATTGCAGTTCCTTGTATGGCACAAATTGCTATGGTTTTTGGATTACTTGGAAGATATGGTGTGAAAGCGATAATAATTGTTTTTGGCATATTATTTATTGTTTGGTTCGTATTGGGAATTTTGATGAATAAATTTGTAAAGGGAACAAGTCCGGAAATATTTATTGAGATTCCTCCATATAGAGTTCCATATTTTAAATCGTTACTTAAAAAATTATGGATGAGAGTTGTTTGGTTTATTAAGGAAGCCGTTCCATTTGTTTTACTTGGTGTTTTGATAATAAATATTTTATATGTTTTCCACATTATAGATTTTTTTGGCAATTTAATTGCTCCGGTTGTTACTGGTTTAATGGGATTACCTAAAGAAACTGTTGGAGCGTTAATTATTGGTTTTTTACGAAAAGATGTTGCTGTTGGAATGTTGGTTCCACTTGGATTAACAATGAAACAAATGATAATTGCTTCTGTAATACTTACGATGTATTTTCCTTGTATTGCAACATTTACAGTTTTGTTAAAGGAATTAGGTTTTAAAGATATGGCGAAATCTGCAATGATAATGTTGGTGTCAACATTAGTCGTGGGGAGTTTATTGAATTTAATTTTATAGAAGTAGAGAAATTTGGTTGTATTTTATTAAAAAATAGATTATTATTAGGCAAAAATTTGCCCCTGTAGCTCAGGTGGATAGAGCACAGCTTTCCTAAAGCTGTTGTCGCCCGTTCAAATCGGGC
This sequence comes from Fidelibacterota bacterium, assembly GCA_029931905.1. Lineage (GTDB taxonomy): Bacteria > Fidelibacterota > Fidelibacteria > Fidelibacterales > Fidelibacteraceae > TCS52. The sequence continues at coordinate 22 of JAOZRH010000022.1, read as the reverse complement.
CAGGGGTACATAAAAAAAGGAG
>JAOZRH010000021.1:16942-20642 GCA_029931905.1 Fidelibacterota bacterium | reverse complement strand
GTGAAGGTGGAAGAACTGTTGGTGCTGGTGTAGTAACAGAAATTATTGAATAAAAGGATAAATAATGGCTGGACAAAAAATTAAAATAGCTCTAAAATCTTATGATCATAATTTGTTGGATAAATCAACAGAGAAAATAGTGAGAAAAGCAAAAACAACGGGTGCTGTAATATCTGGCCCAATACCTTTGCCGACTAAAAGATCAGTTTATACTGTATTGAAGTCACCTCATGTAAATAAGAAGGCAAGAGAACAATTTCAGATGAAAGTGCATAAAAGAATTATTGAAATATTGAACACTACAACAAAAACAATTGATGAATTGATGAAATTGGATTTGCCAGCTGGTGTTGACATAGAAATAAAGGTATAAGTTGTGAAAGGATTAATAGGAAAAAAAATAGGTCAAACAAGAATATTTGACGAATCTGGTGAAAGTATTCCAGTGACTGTTATTGAGGCTGGGCCATGTTATATTACACAAGTGAAAACTGTAAAAAAAGATGGTTATTCTTCAATTCAATTGGGATATTATGAAGCAAAAGAAAAAAGCTTAAATAAACCAAAGTTGGGTCATTTAAAAAAAGTTGGAAAAACATTAAGAGTGTTGAGAGAATTTTTGATAAATGATGACGAGAAATATAAAGTAGGCGATGAAGTTAATGTTGATATTTTTGATCTTGGAAACAAGGTAAATGTTACTGGAACTTCTAAAGGGAAAGGTTTTCAAGGAGTAATGAGAAGACATGGATTTCATGGTGGTCAAGCTACTCATGGTCAAAGTGATAGATTAAGAGCACCTGGTTCTATTGGTGCAAGTTCTGATCCATCAAGAGTTTGGAAAGGTATGAAAATGCCTGGTCATACTGGTGATGAAACGATTACTGTTGAAAATTTGGATGTTGTTAAAATAGATAAAAAAGAAAATCTATTATTTGTAAAAGGTGCTGTACCTGGAGCAAAAAATGGTATTCTTAAGTTGATTAAGGCAAAGGTTTAAAAATGAAACAAGATGTTATAAATATTAAAGGAAATAAAGTAAAAGAAGGTGTTGAATTATCATCAACAATCTTTAATATCGAACCAAACGATCATGCTATATATTTAGCTGTAACTACAGAATTGTCAAACATGAGACAAGGAACACATAAAGCTAAAACTAGAGGTGAAGTTAGAGGTGGTGGTCGTAAACCAAGGAAGCAAAAAGGTAGTGGTATGGCTCGTGCTGGTAGTAATTCTTCTCCAGTATGGGTTGGTGGAGGAGTAACCTTTGGACCTACACCACATAAATATCATAAAAAAATAACTAAAAAGTTAAAATCTTTAGCAAGAAGAAGTGCATTTAGTTATAAGTTGAGAGATGAAGAAATTATTGTAATTGATTCAATGAAATTAAAATCTCATAAAACAAGTGAACTTGTAGATATTTTTAAAAATTTGAAAATATCTAATAAAAAAATTACAATACTTATGAGTGAGTTGGATGATAATATTATTTTAGCTTCAAGAAACATTCCTAAGTTGTTTTTATCTAAGGCAGAATATGTTTCAACATATGATGTAGTTGATAATCAAGTATTATTAATTGAAAAAGAAGCAATAGAGAAAATTAATTCTCTATGGGGAAAATAGGTGATAAATTGAATTTGAAAAAAAGACATGTGATTCAAAAGCCGATATTAACAGAGAAGATAACAGCACTTTCAGAGACACAAAATAAATATGCATTTGAAGTTGATAAAACTAGCAATAAGCATCAAATAAAAAGTGCAGTTGAAAAGAGATTTGATGTTAAAGTTGAAAAAGTAGCAATAATTAATATAACTGGAAAAACAAAAAACTTGACAATAAGAAGTGGTGGAAAAGTTATTAGAACTTCTGGAAAAACATCAAGTAGAAAAAAAGCAATAGTTACCGTTCGAAAAGATCAAAAAATTGATTTATTCGAAGGTGAATCAGCAATTTAAATTATGGGAATTTGATAAATGGCAATTAAAAAATATAAACCAACGACTCCTGGGTACAGATATAAGACAACACTCAAAAATGAAGAGTTGACAAAAAAAGATCCTGAAAAAAGCTTATTACTGTCAAAAAAATCACTAAGTGGTAGAAATAATAATGGTAGAATTACTGTTAGACGCAGAGGTGGTGGTCATAAAAGAAAAATTCGTATCATTGATTTTAAAAGAAACAAGCTTGATATTCCTGCTAGAGTTACTGCAATAGAATATGATCCAAATAGATCAGCAAATATTGCTCTACTTGTTTATGCAGATGGAGAAAAAAGATATATTTTAGCACCTGATACTTTAAAAGTAGATGATAGAGTGATTTCAAGTGAAAATGCACCTATAAAAATAGGAAACGCATTAAAATTGAAAAATATTCCATCGGGTTATACAGTTCATAATGTTGAAATGAAACCTGGTAAAGGTGGACAAATTGCAAGGGGAGCTGGTGTTGGTGCAAAAATTCTTGCAAGTGAAGGTAAATATGTTTCATTAAAATTACCATCTGGTGAAGTAAGAAAAATATTGCAGGAATGTTTTGCAACTTTAGGTAAAATTGGAAACAGTGATTTTAACAATGTTGTTCAAGGAAAAGCTGGCAGAAATCGTTGGCGTGGAAAAAGACCAAAGGTTCGTGGTGTTGCTATGAATCCTGTAGATCATCCAATGGGTGGTGGAGAAGGTCGAAGCTCTGGTGGAGGTCATCCAAGAACTCCATGGGGAAAAATTACTAAAGGATATAAAACTAGAAAGAAAAAGAATCCTTCAAATAAATATATCGTAAGTCACAGAAAAAAGAATAAGAAGAGAGGATAGAATTTATGTCAAGATCTATTAAAAAAGGCCCATACATTGATCCTAAATTGGAAAAAAAGGTTGAAAAGATGTCTAAATCAGGTAAACAAAATGTGATAAAGACATGGTCGAGAAGATCGACAATATTGCCAGGTTTTGTCGGAGTTACTTTTGCTGTACATAATGGTAAAAAGTTTATACCTGTATATATAACAGAAAACATGGTTGGACACAAGCTTGGTGAATTTTCTCCAACTAGAATTTTTAGAGGACATTCAAAAAGTAGTTGAAAAAACTAAATAATAGTAAGGTTTAAATTAAAAAGGATAATAGATAATGGAAGGTAGAGCAGTAAATAAATATATTTCACAAAGTGCTAAAAAGATTAAGCCCTTGTTGGATGAAATTAGAGGGAAAAAGGTAGAGCAAGTATTGAATACTCTTCATTTTATGCCACAAAAATCAGCAAAAATTACTGAAAATGTAATACATTCTGCTGTTTCAAATATTCTTAATAAAGAAGATGGTGGCGATATTAATCCTGAAGAACTAATAATTAAATTAGCATTTGTTAATAAAGGACCAACTGGAAGAAATACTATGAGAATCAGACCACGGGCAATGGGAAGAGCGTATTTTATCAGAAAACATTCATGTCATTTAACAATAGCAGTTGGTTTGCCAGAAACTAAAAACGATAATATGGGAAAAAAGGAGTAAATCTTGGGTCAAAAAACACATCCTTATGGATTTAGATTAGGAATTACAACAAAGTGGTTGTCTAATTGGTTCGACGAAAGAAACTTTGCAGCTAAAATAAGCGAAGATACAATGTTAAGAAAATATATTGGTAATCGATTAAAAGATGCAAGTGTTTCCAAAATTGAAATACA
>JAOZRH010000021.1:0-16842 GCA_029931905.1 Fidelibacterota bacterium | reverse complement strand
AAAATACGATTATCTGGAAGATTGGGTGGTGCAGAAATGGCAAGAGTTGAGAATGCACATGAGGGGAAAGTTCCATTACATACTTTGAGATCAAAAATCGATTATGCTAGTGTAACATCATTTACTTCTTATGGTTGTATTGGAGTTAAAGTTTGGATTTGCAACGGCGAAGATCAAACAATTTAAAGAAATTATTTATTTATAAGGTTTATTATAATGTTAATACCAAGAAAAGTTAAGTATAGAAGACAACATAGAGGTAGAAGAAAAGGAAATGCTATTCGTGGTTCGGAAGTTAATTTTGGACAATACGGATTGAAGGCATTGGAAAATGGTTGGATTACAAGTAGGCAAATTGAAGCTGCTCGTGTTTCAATTGCAAGAATAGTTAGAAAGACAGGGAAGATGTGGATACGAGTATTTCCTCATAAACCTGTTAGTAAAAAACCTCTTGAAACGAGACAAGGAAAAGGAAAAGGTGGACCAGAATTTTGGGTTGCAGTTGTGAAACCGGGAAGAATTTTATTTGAGTTAGAGGGTGTGTCTGAAGAGTTGGCAAAAAGAGCGGTAAGACTGGCATCAGATAAGTTACCGATTAAAGCAAAATTGGTAAGCAGAAGAGAATTTGGAGGATAGGATGTTGAAAAAAAATATATTAAAAGAAATGAAAAAAGATGAAGCTATAATCAAATTATCAGATAATGAGGAAGCACTAATGAATTTGCGGTTCCAACATTCATTACAACAGTTAGATAATCCTATTAGATTAAAAATGATTAAAAAAGAGATAGCACAGTTAAAAACAATAATTAATGAATTTAATAACGGAATTAGAGAATAATAGGAAATATATATGGCATCTGAAAATAAAAAAACAAGAATTGGAATAGTGGTTAGTGATAAAATGGATAAGTCTATAACGGTTCAAATTACTCAAAAGATTAAACATCCTTGGGTTGGAAAATATATTAACAGAAGAAGTAAATATATGGCTAATGATCCAAAAAATGAGTGTAAAATTGGTGACACAGTAAAAATAATAGAATGTAGACCAATTAGTAAGAATAAAAGTTGGCGATTATTAGAAGTAATTAAAAAAACAGCAAATATTTAAGAACGAATAAGAGGCAGTTTGAAATGATTCAAGTAGAAAGTAGATTAAAAGTAGCAGATAATACTGGTGCAAAACAAGTGCAATGTATAAAGGTGCTTGGTGGAACAAGGCGTAGATATGCTACAATTGGAGATGTTATAGTTGTTTCCGTAAAGAAAGCTATACCAAATGGAACGGCGAAAAAGGGTGAAATTCATAAAGCTGTGATAGTTAGAACAAAAAAAGAAGTTGGCAGAAATGATGGTACTTATATTAGATTTGATGAAAATGCAGCGGTATTGATTGATGAACAGGGAGAACCAAATGGTACTCGTATTTTTGGTCCTGTTGCTCGAGAATTGCGTGAAAACCATTTTATGAAAATAGTATCATTAGCGCCCGAAGTATTATAAAAGGAGTTTTAAGTGCATATTAAGAAAAACGATATTGTAAAAATTCTTTCAGGTAAAGATAAAGGTAAAACTGGTAAGGTATTAAAAATTTTCTTTGCAAGTAATAGAATAATTGTTGAAGGAGTTAATTTGGTTAAAAGACATAGTAAACCAAGTCAACAAAATCAACAAGGTGGTATAATTGAAAAAGAAGGTACTGTAGATGCTTCTAATGCTATGTTGGTAGTTAATGGTAAAGCAAGTAGAACAGGAAAGAAATTTCTTGATGATGGTAAAAAGGTACGATATTCAAAAAAAACAGGCGAAATGGTAAGTGAAGGAAAGTAAGATATGAGTAAAGTAGTTCCAAGATTTATTGAAAAATATAAAACAGAAATTATTCCGTATATGATGAAAGAATTTGGGTATAAAAATCGGATGGAAATACCTAAAATTTTAGCTATTACTGTAAGTGCCGGATTTAACGATGCAAAAGATGATCCAAAAAAGATTGAAAGTATTGTTAATGATGTTATGAAGATTACAGGTCAAAAACCTGTGTTGACAAAATCAAAAAAGGCAATTAGTAATTTTAAAATTAGACAAGGTGATGTTGTTGGTTTAATGGTAACATTAAGAAGTCATAAAATGTATGAATTTTTTGATAGATTAATTAGTGTGGCTATACCAAGAATTAAAGATTTTAATGGTTTGTCAAATAAATCATTTGATGGTAACGGAAATTATTCGTTTGGTTTGTCTGAACAAATAATATTTCCTGAGATTGATTATGATAAAATTGATGAAGTAAGAGGAATGAATATAACAATAACTACAAATGCAGATAGTGATGAAGAAGCATACAAACTATTATTGGCATTTGGGTTTCCGATAATACAAAAAAAAAATAAAGGTTAAACTCTGTTATGGCAAAAAAATCATTAATAGAAAAATCAAAAAAAGAACCAAAGTTTTCAACAAGAAAATATACTAGATGTTCTAATTGTGGACGTCCAAAGGCTGTATATAGAAAATTTGGTCTTTGTAGAATGTGTTTTAGAGAAATGGCATTAAAGGGTGAAATTCCTGGAATAACAAAAGCAAGCTGGTAAAAGAGGAAAAGAAATTATGATAGATCCGATAGCAGATTATTTAACGAGAATTAGAAATGCTTGTATGGTTCGTAAGAACTGGGTAGAGATACCAGCAAGTAAATTGAAAGCAAAGATATCTTTGGTTTTAAAAGATAAAGGTTACATTAAAGATGTGATTTTAATCAAGGACAATAAACAGGGAATATTGAGATTATTTTTGAAATATCAAAGTGATGGAAGACCTGTTATTTATGAATTAGAAAGAGTTAGTAAAGAAAGTTTGAGAATATATGTTAGTAGTAAAAATATTCCAAGAGTAAAAAATGGATTAGGAATTGCTATTTTATCAACTTCATCTGGTATTATGACCGACAAAGAGGCTCGGAAAAAGAATATCGGTGGTGAATATATTTGTAAAATATGGTAATAGAGGAATAATTATGTCAAGAATTGGAAAGCAAATAATACCAATACCAGAAAAAGTGAAGGTTGAGGTTAAAAAGAATGTTATTATAGTAAAAGGACCTCTTGGTGAGGAAACATTTTCATTTCATAATGAAATGAAAATTAAAATTGATAACAATATAATTGAGGTTCAAAGGCCATCTGACTCAAAAAAACATAAGTCATTGCATGGGCTAACAAGATCTATTATTAATAATATGATTATTGGTGTAGTGGATGGCTATCAAAAAGTATTGTTATTGGTTGGTGTTGGATATTCAGTTGAATTAAAAGGGAATGGAACTCATCTTCTTTTTACTATTGGATATTCTCATCAGATACTGATTGATTCTCCTTTGGGAGTTGATTTTAAAGTAGGCAAAGGTAATGTAATTACAATATCTGGAACCAATAAACAAAAAGTTGGTGAAGTAGCTGCTAAGGTTAGATCTTTGAGACCACCTGAACCATATAAAGGTAAAGGTATAAAATATAAAGATGAAATAATTCATAAAAAAGCTGGGAAAATGGCTAAAACAACTGGTGTAGGTTAAAGATAAATAATAAAGGTATAACTTATGAGAGACAAGAATAAGAAAAAGAATAAAATAAGATTAAAAAAGAAGATTAGAATCAGAAAGAAGATTTTTGGTACTGTTGAAAGACCAAGATTAGTTGTTTATAGAAGTAATCAACATATTAGTGCACAAATAATTAATGATTCTGATAATATTGTTTTAGCTTCTGCTTCATCATTTTCTAAAGAGTTGAGAGAATCCTTAGAGGGAAAAACTAAGAGTGAAATGAGTGTTGGTGTTGGTAAAGCAATTGGTAAGAAAGCACTAGAGAAAAATATCAAGAAAGTAGTTTTTGATAGAAATGGTTATATATACCATGGTAGAGTAAAGGCTCTTGCAGATGCAAGTAGAGAAATCGGATTAAAATTATAGTATAGGAGAGAGATATTTTGAGATCTATTAATCCTTCAGAATTAGAATTAAAAGACGAAAAAGTTGTAAAAATCAGGCGTGTTGCCAATGTTGTAACGGGAGGAAGAAGATTTAGTTTTAATTCCGTAGTAGTAGTTGGAGACGGTAAAGGACATGTTGGTGTTGGCTTTGGTAAAGCAAATCAAGTAATTGATGCTATTAATAAAGGTAGAGACGACGCAAAGAAGAATATTGTAAAAATTAAAATTATCAATGGTACTATTCCATTTTCTGTGAAAGCAAAATACGGTGCTGCTGTTGTTCAATTGAAACCTGCATCTAAAGGAACTGGAATAATTGCTGGTGGTCCGGTAAGAGCTGTCATGGAACAAGTTGGAATAAGCGATATTTTAGCAAAATCAATGGGTAGTCCTAATCCTTTTAATTTAGTAAAGGCCACACTAAGAGGTTTACAAGAATTAGAAGATGCTATTACTGTTGCAAAAAGACGCGATATTACATTGCAGGAGGTTTTTAATGGCTAATAAAAAAATAAAAAAACTAAAGATTACTCAAACGAAAAGTATGATTGGTCAAAAGCCTAAAATTTATGCTACAATGATAGCATTAGGATTAGGTAAAATTAGAAAAACTGTAGAACATACTGATAATAATGCGATTCGTGGTATGGTCAACAAAGTTTCTCATATGATAACTGTTGAGGAGGCATAATTGTAATGGATTTATCGAAATTAACCCCTGCTAAGGGATATAAAAGTAATACGAAAAGAATTGGACGCGGAGAAGGCTCTGGATATGGTTGTACTGCCGGTAGAGGTGAGAAAGGTGCTTTGTCAAGAAGTGGATCAAAACATTATAGTTGGTTTGAAGGTGGACAAATGCCTTTGCAAAGAAGAATTCCAAAATTTGGTTTTTCAAATAAAAGATTTAAAAAAGTATTTGAAATAGTTAATGTTAAAGATATTAATATTATTAGTGAAGAAAAAATTACTAAAGAATTATTACAAAAATACGGATTAATTAAAAAAACAAATAAACTATTGAAAATATTAGGAAATGGTGACATTAATAAAGCATATGAAATAGAAGCAGATGCTTTTAGTAAAACTGCAAAAGAAAAAATTGAAAAAGCTAATGGAAAGGTAATTCTATTATGATGCAAAGTTTTAAATCTATTTTCAAGATACATGAGTTGAGACAAAAAATATTATTTACTTTGTTTATTTTGTTTATTTCTCGTGTTGGAACTCATATTCCTATTCCTGGAATTGATAGTGGTGCTTTGGCTATTGCTGCAAGAAGTATGCAAAATACATTATTAGGTTTGTATGATATGTTTGCAGGTGGTGCATTCAAAAAAGCAACTATTTTTGCTTTAGGGATTATGCCATATATTAGTGCTAGTATTATTATTCAATTACTAGGTTCAGTATTTCCATACTTTCAAAGATTACAAAAAGAAGGCGAAGCTGGAAGAAAGAAAATAACTCAAATAACGAGATATGCAACTGTATTGTTAGCTTCATTACAGGCTTTTGGTGTATCAAGAATGTTGGTAAATTTAAAGGCTGGATCTGGAATGCCAGTAGTTCCTTTTCCTGGTTTAGGTTTTACTTTGATGACTATGTTGACATTAACTGCAGGAACAATATTCTTAATGTGGTTAGGTGAACAAATTACAGAAAGAGGAATCGGAAATGGTATTTCGTTGATTATTATGGTAAATATTATGTCAAGATTTCCTCAAGTTATTCTTCAAGAGATAACATTAATTAATGAAGGTGTTAGATCATTGTTTGGAGATGTGATTTTGTTGGGTGTTATGGTTGTTATTATTGCATTCGTTATATATTTAACACAAGGAAAAAGAAAAATTCCTGTACAGTATGCAAAAAGAGTTGTTGGAAGAAAAATATATGGTGGTCAATCAACTAATATCCCATTAAGAGTAAATACAGCTGGAGTTATGCCAATTATTTTTGCACAGGCTTTGGTTTTTATTCCAAATTCAATTGGTATGTGGTTTGAGGATGTGGAATGGTTGCAAAGTGGAATGAGATTTTTTAATGTGAATCATCCTGTTTATTGGATAATTTTTGGATTGTTAATTGTATTCTTTACATATTTTTATACTGCAATAGCTTTTAATCCTACAGAAGTTGCTGATAACATGAAAAAACATGGTGGATTTATACCTGGAATTAGACCTGGTAAGAAAACAGCAGAATATATTGATAATATATTAACAAGGGTTACTTTACCCGGTTCTATTGCATTAGCAATGGTTGCCGTATTTCCATATATTTTAATGAAAGTTACAGATGTCGGATATAGCTTAGCAAGTTTTTTTGGCGGAACATCATTGTTGATTATGGTTGGTGTGGCATTAGATACATTGCAACAAGTTGAATCACATATGTTAACTCGTCATTATGATGGATTTATGAAGTCGGGAAAAATAAAAGGAAGAAGAAAATATTAATGTATGTTTCATTAATAAAGATAAATAGGTGAGATATGTCAAAACAAAAAGCAATAAAAGTGGATGGAATTATTAAAGAAGCATTACCAAGTGCATACTTTAAAGTCGAGTTGGAAAATGGCCACGAAGTTTTGGCACATGTGTCTGGTAAAATGAGAATGCATTATATTAAAATATTGCCATACGATAAGGTTTCTTTAGAATTATCACCTTATGATCTTAGTAAAGGCAGAATAGTTTATAGATATAAATAGAAGGTAAAATTGATATGAAAGTAAGAACATCAGTAAAGAAAATATGTGATAAGTGCAAAATTGTACGCCGTAAAGGTGTAGTTAGAGTTATTTGTGAAAATAAAAAACATAAACAAAGACAAGGTTAAATAGGAGAATAAATTGGCACGAATTTCCGGAGTAGATATACCAAATGAGAAAAAGATAAAAATTTCATTAACTTATATTTTTGGGATAGGCAGAACATCTGCATTGAAAATATTGGAAACAGCAAAGATTGACCCAGAATTAAGAACGAAAAATTTAGATGATGATCAAATATCATCAATAAGAACAGTAATATCTGAAAATTACACTATTGAAGGTTCTGCAAGGACTAGTAATGTTATGGATATTAAAAGATTAATGGACATTGGTTGTTATAGAGGTATTAGACATAGACGCGGCTTACCTGTAAGGGGACAAAATACAAAAAACAACTCAAGAACAAGAAAGGGTAAGAAAAAATTAGCAATCAAGAAAAAACGCAAGGTTTGATTAGGTTATTAGGAGGAAGATAGTTGGCAATTAAAAAAGCACAAATAAAGAGAAGAAAGAAGAAAAAAGGAAAAGTAAGTCCTGATGGGATAGTTTTTATAAAAGCTACTCATAATAATACTATTGTTAATGTGACCGATCATTATGGAAATACCATTTCATGGGCTGCTGCTGGTAAGGTAGGATTTAAAGGTTCTAGAAAAAATACTGCATTTGCGGCTGGACAAGCGGCAGAAGATGCAGCAAAAGAAGCTGTAAGCAGAGGGATGGTAAGAGTTGATGTAAAAGTAAAGGGACCAGGTTCTGGAAGAGAAATGGCAATAAGATCATTAGCAATCGCTGGTTTGAAAGTAAAAACAATTAAGGATGTAACACCAATACCTCATAATGGTTGTCGTCCACCAAAACGCAGAAGAGTTTAGGAGAAATGATTTTATGGCAAGATATATAGGGCCTAGAGCCAAAATTTGTAGGAGATTTGATTATCCAACATTTGAATCACCAAAATTTACAAAATTAAAAAATAGTTATCCACCAGGTGAACATGGACCTACAAGTAGAAGAAGATTATCTGATTACGGTATTCAGCTTCGCGAAAAACAACGGTTAAAATATTTATATGGAGTTCTTGAAAAACAGTTTAGAAATTATTATAAAAAAGCTGATAAACAAGAAGGTATAACAGGACACAATTTATTAAAAATGTTAGAGATAAGATTAGATAATATTGTTTATCGTTTAGGATTTGCTCCTACTCGTAGAGCAGCTCGTCAATTAGTATCTCACAGACATATATTAGTAGATAATAAAATTGTGAATATTCCATCATTTCAAGTTAAACCTGGACAAGTAATAAGTGTTAAAGAAAAGAGTAAAAGAATGGAATTGATATTAGATTCTGTTAAAAATGTTCGTAGTGATCATACTTTATCTTGGATTACTTTTGATAAGGCAAAACTTGAAGGAAGTATTTTACATATTCCAGAAAGAGAAGAACTACCAATAGAAATAAATGAACAATTAGTAGTTGAATTATATTCAAAATAAAAATTAAGGAATAATTAATGCCAAATTTTCAAATGCCAAAAAAAATAAATGTTGATAAAGAAACATATTCGGATAGATATGGTGAATTTACAATTGAACCATTAGAGCGTGGTTTCGGAACAACAATTGGGAATGCATTGAGACGAATTCTTATTTCTTCTATTCCGGGTGCAGCAATTACTGCTATGAGAATTGAAGATGTATTACATGAATTTGATACAATCGATGGTGTTGTAGAAGATGTATCCATAATAATATTAAACCTAAAAAAGGTAAAAATTAATTTAACAGATTCAAAACCTATCAAACTTAATTTCAATTTTAAAGGACCTGTTACAATAACTGCTGGAATGTTAATTGATGATAGTTCGAAAGTTGAAATATTAAATCCAGATATGCATGTAATGGAGATAGTTAAAGATAAAACAGTGAAAATGACAATTTGGATGGGTCGTGGTCGTGGGTATTCCCCTGCAAAAGAAAATACAACAATTGAAGCACCAATTGATACCATTTGGATAGATTCAATTTTTTCTCCAGTAACAAAAGTTTCATTTAAAGTTGAAAAATTGCAGTCTGGAATAAAAGAAGGATTAGAAAAATTAATATTAGAAGTTAATACGAATGGATCTATTTCACCGGAAGATTCTTTATCTTATGCATCGAAGTTATTGACAAGTCATATTGAAAAATTAATTGACTTAAAAACTTCCGATATAATTGAACCAGAAGTTCAAGTAGATGAAGAAAAAATGAAAATGAAAAAGAAATTGGATAAGAAAGTAGATGAATTAGAATTATCGGTAAGATCATATCATTGCTTACATGGTGCTGATATTAATACTATTGGTGATTTGGTTCAAAGAGATGAAGATAGTATGTTGAAATATAGAAATTTTGGTCGCAAATCATTGAATGAATTGAATGCAAAACTTGATGAGTTAGATTTACGATTTGGTATGGATATTTCAGAATATTTAGATGATGATAACAATTAATTAACAGTAGGCGAATTATAATATTATGAGACACAATAAAAAAGGTTTAAAATTAGGTAGAACAAAGAGTCATAGAGCAGCACTATTGTCAAATATGGCTTATTCTTTACTACTACACAAAGAAATTAGAACAACACATGCAAAAGCAAAAGAATTAAGAAGATATACTGAAAGATTGATTACTTATGGTAAAAAAGATTCTACACATGGTAGAAGATTAGCTTTCAAATTTTTAAGACGAAAAGAGGGTGTTAAAATATTATTCGATGAAGTTGCACCATTGTATAAAGAGAGACAGGGTGGATATACTAGAATAATTAAGTTAGGAAATAGAAAAAACGACAATGCTCCTGTAGTTTTGATTCAACTTGTTGATGCTGTAAATATTGATAAGAAAAAGAAAGATAATAAGAAAGATAAAAAAATAACAAAAGAATAGATTTTTTGTTTAGATTATTTTAGTTTATAAAGAACAAAATTGTTGTAATAGTGAATAAAATATTTTCAAATTTGATTAAACGGGTGATCATAGCGATTGCCCTTTTTTGTATTACATTATTTGGTAATTATGAAGTTGAGAACGAATTAAAGTTTAATCGCGTTGGGGTGTGGGTTATTCGTTATTCAATGACAAATAAAAATGAAATTGATAGATTTGTTGATTTTGCAAAAGAAAATGGAATTACAGATTTGTTTGTACAAATTCGTGGTCGTGGTGATGCTTTTTACAATAGTGAATTAGTTGAAAAAAGTGAAAAAATTTATCCACATTCATTTGATCCATTAAAATATGTATGTAAAATTGCCAAAAAAAATAATATAAAAATTCATGCATGGTTTAATACTTATATTTTATTCTCAAATACAGATAGAAAATTGTCTCCCAATCATTTGTTTAAATTATTTCCAGAATGGACAGAAACAAATATTTATGGACAGAATGATTATAATTTAATTTATTCGGAAGATGTTCCAACAAATTATGAAGGTGTATATTTATCGCCAATTCATCAGGATGTAAATAAATATTTATTATTATTGATTAAAGAAATTATGGATAATTATGATATTGATGGCATTCATTTGGATTATGTTAGATATCAGACGAAAAATAGTGGATTTAATAAAAATGGAATGGAATTTTTTTCAAAGACTAGTAATTTAAATGTTAATGATTATTTGGTAAATGGAAAATATTATAAAAATGATTCATTAAAGAAATTTTTTTTTGATAAATATTCTGAATATCGAATAGAAGCAATAAATAAGTTGATTAAACAAATAAGTGATCTTAATAAGAGAAATAATAAAAAAATTGAAATTAGTAGTGCCGTTAAACCAAATCCAATAATTGCAAGAAATAATTATTATCAAGATTGGTTAACTTGGATAAAAAACGATTGGGTTGATTTTGTAGTTCCAATGAATTATGCGATTAATAATTTAGATTTTAACAACAATATGTTAGTGATAAAAGACAATTTAACTGAAAATGAATATAAAAAAGTTATGATTGGAATTGGGATTTGGAGATTGTCTCCGAAAGAATCACATAATAGAATTAATTCAGTTGTAGATCAAGATTTTGATGGAATAGTATTTTTTTCATATAATACATTAAAAAATGGAGGTAATTATTTTGAAAAAATGGTTTCAAATAATTAAAATTTTTGTATTCCAATCAATAGAAACTATTGGTTTGACAGGAAAAAAGTTCAATAGCGATTTGTGTTTAGAACAATCTGCTAGTTTAGCATATATTACTATAATATCTTTGATTCCATTAGCAGTATTGTTATTTAGTATTTCTGGCCTTTTAGGTGTTGGTAAGGAGATAATTTCATATGTTGAAAATACGGTATTCCCATTTGTTGCTCCAGAATTTCATGAACAATTAAGTACTTGGTTGGAACTTTATATTTCTCCTACAGCTTTCCAAGGAATTAAAGTTGGTATAATTAATTTGGTAGCAGTATTGAGTTTGTTATTAACCGCAACAGGAATATTTGTTATGACAGAGAGGGTTTTTAATCATATTTGGAATACAAGAGAAAGTAGAAGCTATTTTCAAAAGGTTATTGCTTTTTGGGTAGTAATTACGACTACTCCATTATTGATTTTAGTGTCAGTATGGTTAGTGAATTATTTGAATCCGGCAGGAGGAATTTTTGATCAATTATTACATGAATTCTGGTTGTTAAATTTATTATATAATAAATTATTTCCATTGTTTGTTAGTTTTGTAGCATTTTCATTATTGTATTTAATAGTTCCTTCTGCTGTTGTGAGAATTAAAAATGCAGCATTTGGTGGATTTATTGCCGCATTGTTATGGGAATTTTCAAAGAATACATTTTATCTTTATATCAATAGGGTGGGGGTTGTTACTAGTTTTTATAAATCATTGGCAGCTATTCCATTGTTTTTAATGTGGATATATATTACTTGGTTTTTAATATTGCTCGGTGCAGAATTTGCTTATGTATTCCAACATAAACAAATGTTATTACATTTAAATAAATACAATAATAAAGAAAAAATATATTCAGATCCATTTTTAGGTATAATGTTATTATTAAATATTCATGAATCTTTTGTAAAGGGTGATGAAACTCCAGTATTAGATGATATCGCTGAAAAAATGGGGTGTAATCCCTTATCATTAAATAATGTTGCAGATATTTTAGTTGAAAATGGGTATTTAATTCCAAGTTCTGACAAATCATTGAAATATTATTTAACAAAATCACCTGATAATATTTTAATTGAAAAAGTTATTAGAGATATTAATTTAAATGAATACCCTGCAGAAAATTGGGAAAATTTAAAACCAGATGAGAGCGATTATCTTAAAAATTATGCATCAAAATTATTTATGAATGCAGAAAACGCATTTTATTCTGCATTAAAAAATAAAACACTAAATATAGGTAAATCAATTAAAAAAATAGAAAAATCTGGTATTTTTAAAAAAATATTTTAATTATTTTTTTTTTTATTTTTGTAATTTTCTTTGTTTTTTAGATTGTTTAAGTAGTTATCTTGTTCAACATGATAATTATTAAAAAAGTTATTGTAAAAATCAGAAAAAGTATCATTCAATATTGCTTCTCTTGCTTTTGCGGTTAACTCTAAAAAGAAATGAATATTATGAATAGTATTTAATCTTAAGCCTGTAATTTCTTGGTTGCGATATAGATGATTTAGATATGCACGAGAATGATTTTTACATGTGTAACAATCACAATTTGAATCAATTGGATTAAAATCGTTTTTGTATTTTGCATTTTTGATGTTTATTCTTCCTTGCCAAGAATATAAAGAACCATTTCTTGCATTACGAGTTGGTAAAACACAGTCCATCATATCAACCCCATTTGCAATTGCTTCAATAATATCCTCAGGTTTACCAACTCCCATCAAATATCTCGGTGAGTCTTTTGGTAATTTTTCACAAACCTTATTTGTTAAGTCATACATTATTTTTTTAGGTTCGCCAACAGCAAGCCCACCAATTGCATAACCATCAAATTCGAGATCTGTAAGATATTTTACACTTTCATATCTCAAATCATCGAAAGTTGATCCTTGAATGATTCCAAAAAGTGCTTGTGAATGAGAATAGTGTGGGTTGGTATTATCAAAATATTCTTTCGATTTTTTTTCCCATTCGTGAGTTCTTTTTAACGATTCCTTTGCATAAGAATAATCACAAGGATAAGGAGTGCATTCATCGAAGGCCATAATTATATCGCTCCCGAGTGTTCGTTGAATATTAATTGATTTTTCAGGAGAAAATTCGTGTAAACTTCCATCAATATGCGATCTAAATGTGATTTTATTGTCAACAATTTCTCTTAATTTTGCAAGTGAATATACTTGATAACCACCAGAGTCAGTTAAAATTGGTTTGTTCCAATTCATAAATTTATGTAAACCACCAGCATTTTCCATTATTTCCATTCCTGGGCGTAAATATAGATGATAAGTATTTCCCAAAATTATTTGAGCATTTGCTTGAATTAACTCTTCATTGGTTAGAGTTTTTACTGTGGCTTTTGTACCAACTGGCATAAATATTGGTGTTTCAATTTTACCATGATCTGTTGTGATTTCACCTGCACGAGCAGATAAATTTTTTGATTCTTTTTGTAATTTAAATTTCATAGGGCAAATGTAATAAATATTTTCAAAAATTAAAAGAAATAAGAAATGTTTGATTAAAATATCTTTGTAAATTTCAATAATTATACTTAAAATATAACATAATAAAAATAAGGAGAAGGAATATGAATAAGAAAACGGAAAATATTTTAGAGCTTTTTCAACAAATAAATAATATACCTCGTTGTTCAAAAAAAGAGGAAAATATTTCTAATTGGTTGATGAAATGGGCAGAAGAACATGAATTGGAGGCGGTTAGTGATGAAGTTAAAAATGTATTAATAAAAGTTCCTGCAACAAAAGGGTTTGAAAATAAACCAATAATTGTAATTCAAGGTCATATGGATATGGTTTGTGAAAAAACACCAGAATCTTCGCATGATTTTTCAAAAGATGCAATAGAGAATATAATTGATGGTGATTGGTTGCATGCTAATAATACAACTTTGGGCGCTGACAATGGGGTTGCTTTGGCTTTTGGTTTGGAAATAGCGAGAGATAAAAATATTCCTCATCCACCTTTAGAACTTTTATTTACTGTTGATGAAGAAACGGGATTAACGGGTGCGAATGCTTTGCGAAATGATTTTTTAGAGGGAAAAATTTTATTGAATTTTGATTCTGAAGAAGAAGGGATTTTTACAATTGGATGCGCTGGTGGAAGAGATACAAAGATTATGTTACCACTTGAATATCAAGATATTTCCGACAACGAATCTATTTATAAAATTGGAGTTTCTGGATTAATGGGTGGGCATTCCGGAGGAGATATTACAAAACATAGAGGAAATGCAAATAAACTTCTTGTAAGAACATTGCAAGAAATTAAAGAAAAATATTCATTTAATATTGTGGATTTATCGGGTGGAAGTGCCCATAATGCAATACCACGAGATTCAGAAGCGACTATTAGTTTTAAGTCGGAACATTATGAGGGTATAAAAGAAGTTATACAAAAAATTGAAGAGATAATTAAATTAGAATTTTCTGAAACTGAAAAAACAATTAGCATTAAATTAATTAAAAATGATAAAAATTATAATAAATCTTTTACAGCGAATACTACGGAAAAAGTGATTAATTTAATACTTGCATTGCCACATGGAACAAAAGAAATGTCTTTGGAATTTGATGGTGTTCCTGAAACATCTTGTAATTTAGCAACTTTAGAAATTCAAAATGAAAAATTAATAATTCTTTCAAGTCAGAGAAGTTCAAAAATGTCTGCAAGAGATTATTTAACAAAAGAAATTGAAGCGGTAGCTAAATTGTGCAAGGCAGAATATAAATCTGGTGTCGGATATTCTTCTTGGCAACCAAATATTAATTCAAAATTATTAGAACATTGTAAAAATGTATATAAGAATAAATTTGGTAAAGATGCTATAATTGAAGTGGTGCATGGTGGTTTAGAATGCGGTGTTATTGGAGCTAAATATGACGGTATGGATATGATTTCTATTGGTCCAACTATTAGAAACCCACACAGTCCACAGGAGAAAATGTATATTCCATCGTTGATAAAATTTTGGGAATTTGTCTGTGAATTATTAAAATCTTTTTGATTAAAACTAATTATTTACAAATTTAATATACTTGATAGAGAATTTTTAAAAGAAAGTAAAATATTAATAGAAATTGTTAAAATTAAAGAATGTTAAACAATATTTTTTCGGAACAAAAAATAATATTTCTTATTAAATGTTTTGTTAGTTTGATAATATTTCTTAAATTTGTTGTTGTTATGGAAATGAATAATATAAAAAATATAAAAAGAGCGATAATAATAATTTCGTTATTATTATTTAGTTTTTGTAGTAATAATTCTCAAACGGTTAATAATCTAATAAGTAATGGCGAATATCAAAAGGTAAAGAATGTGATAGATAAAAAAATAATATCAAATTCTATATCAGAAAAGGAAACATTCGATTTGAAAATGAAAAAAGAAATTATGGATCGTATTGAATTGGATTTTGATAAATCATTATCAGATATTTTACCTGAAATTAAAAAATATTTTCCAAATGTTACTGATAAGCAAATTATAGAATGGGAAAAAGAAAAATCGTTAGAAATGAAAATTATTAATGGTGAAAAGAGATATTTTGCAAATTCTGTGCCAAATTTATTTAGGATTAATAAAGAGGCAAAAGCAAAGAAAAAAGCAATAGATAAAACTCCAGAAAAAAATGAGTGGCAAATATTCTTAGACAACGATGCTCAAAAAACAATTAAATTGGCTAAAGAAACAGGTGAGAAATTAGTTAATCCTGCAAAGGTTAAATTTACATATACTGTAACAGTTGATGCAGATATTGTTCCAGCTGGAGAAATTATCAGTTGTTGGCTTCCATATCCAAGAGAAGGAAATGCTCGCCAAAAAGATATTCAACTAATTTCAACAAATGTTAAAGAATATGTTTTGGCCGACAATGAAAATCTTCAACGAACGATATATTTAGAAAAACCTGCTGTAAAAGGGGTCCCAACTGAATTTCAAGTAGAATTTTCATTATCTTCATATGCACAATATAAAAAAATAGATTTGAAAGATATTAAACCATATAAAAAAAATACTGAATTTTATAAAAAATATACAAAAGAAAGAGACACACATGTAATTTTTACAGATGAAATTAAAGAGTTATCAAAAAAAATTGTGGCAGATGAAACAAATCCATATTTAAAAGCTAAAAAAATATTTACTTGGATTGATGAAAATATCCCGTGGGCAAGTGCAAGAGAATATTCTACAATGTCAAATATTCCAATGTATGTGTTGGAAAATAAACATGGTGATTGTGGAATGCAAACTCTATTATTTATGACTTTGGCGCGTTATAACGGAATTCCTGCAAAATGGCAAAGTGGGTGGCATTTTCATCCAGATCATATTAATTTGCATGATTGGGGAGAAATTTATTTCGAGGGAATTGGATGGATACCTGTAGATCAATCTTTTGGTACAATAATTAATGAAGACGAAGATATTCACAATTTTTATTTTGGGAATATTGATAGATATAGATTAATCGTAAACGATGATTATTCAACGCCACTTTTTCCGAATAAAATTCATCCAAGAAGTGAAACTGTTGATTTTCAGAGAGGCGAATTGGAATGGAAAGGTGGAAATTTATATTTTGATAAATGGGATTATAATATGAAAATAGAGTATTTAATTAAATAAAAAAGGAGAGTAATGAAGAAAGTATTAGTTTTATTTCTTGTTTTTAGTCTATTATTAATAGGCTGTGGAAAAAAAGGTTACAAGAAAGGTACAGAAGAGTATAAGTTTTTTGAAGTAATGGGGAAAGTAGTGCCAGTTATGTCACCAGATACGACTGTGGAATTTGTAACAAGCAATGACTTTACTGTTGTAAATCATGATATTATGCCAATGGT
>JAOZRH010000285.1 GCA_029931905.1 Fidelibacterota bacterium | reverse complement strand
TATTATTCAATTTCAAATTTCAAGTATCAAGTATATTTTTAACCTTATTCTTTATTCCCAACCTTAATAGAAATAATCTCACCAATTTAAAAATCTTATTACCTTATTAAAATTTAGTAAAATAATAAGGTTGGTTTATTTGGTTAACAATTTTCTATTAAGGTTAAATTTGGTTTGTGGAAATTTATTTTTTTTATATTTTTATTTTTGATATTCTATTTTGAATGTTTAAATTTGGGAGAAGATGAAAATGATTTTTTTAAGATTGAAAATTTGATAAATATCTCTAGTTAGGAATTGTTTATGAATATACACGAGTATCAATCCAAAAGTATTTTAAGCAAATACGGTGTAGCAACATTATCTGGAAAAATGACCACTTCATTTTCCGAAGCAAGAAAAATTGCTGAAGAAATTGGTGGAAATGTATGGGTAGTTAAAGCACAAGTCCATGCAGGTGGGCGAGGTAAAGCTGGTGGAATAAAACTTGCAAAATCTTTAGATGAAGTTGAAGAATTATCCAAAAAAATTCTCGGAATGAAACTTATAACACATCAAACAGGAAGTGAAGGTAAAATTGTAAAAAAGATTTATATTGAATCTGGTGCAAATATTAAACGAGAATATTATTTAGGGATTGTTCTTGATAGGAAAAAGGAAATTCCTGTAATGATGGCTTCAATGGAAGGTGGCGTAGAAATTGAAAAAGTTGCTTCTGAAACTCCAGAAAAAATTATTAAAATAGATATTGATCCATTGGTTGGATTACAAAATTTTCAAGCGAGAATGTTAGCGTTCAAACTTGGATTAGAAAATGAGCAAATAAAACATTTCGTAAAATTTGCAATGGCACTTTATAATACATATTCAAAAATGGATGCAAGTTTAGTAGAAATAAATCCGTTGGCACTTTTAGAGGATAATTCATTAATAGCACTTGATGCGAAAATGGGATTTGATGATAATGCTTTATATCGTCATAAGGATATTGCAGAAATGCGAGATTATGACGAAGAAGATGCTATGGAAGTTGAAGCAGATAAATATGATTTGAATTATGTAAAACTCGATGGAAATGTTGGGTGTATGGTGAATGGAGCAGGTTTGGCGATGTCAACAATGGATATAATAAAATATGAAGGTGGCGAACCTGCAAATTTTTTAGATGTTGGTGGTGGAGCTAATGCAGAGACAGTAGCAAAGGGGTTTGAAATAATTCTAAAAGATAAAAATGTAAAGGCAATATTTATTAATATTTTTGGTGGGATTGTTCGTTGTGATAGAATTGCAAAAGGAATAATTAAAGCAACAGAAAATATTACAATTGATATTCCAATTATTGTTCGGCTTGATGGAACGAATGCAAAAGAAGCGATTGAATTATTAAATAAATCTGGAATAGATAAATTAATTTCTGCAACTGATTTACAAGATGGTGCGAGAAAATGTGTAAAGTTAGCAATAAATAATAATTGATAAAATAAATGAATAAAGAGATAAAAATATTAGAAAATAAAGAAATACAAAATAAGATATTTACAATTCGTAATCAGCAAGTGATGTTGGATAGGGATTTAGCTAAACTTTATGGAGTAGAAACAAGAGTTTTAAAACAAGCAGTAAAAAGAAATATTGCAAGATTTCCT
>JAOZRH010000126.1 GCA_029931905.1 Fidelibacterota bacterium | reverse complement strand
CATCGATTAATAATCTAAGTCCATCAAATAATTGTCCTTCGGTATGTTTATTTAATCGTTTTGAATTTAAAATTACGAATTTATCCGAATCAACATTAAAAACATCGTATGTTGTATTTGGTGAAGTGGTATCGTTAAAAGTAATTCTATATTGATGATTAGTTAAAGCATTTTTATCTGCAATATTAACGCTAATATTACCACTTCCATTACCAGCAATATGAAATAATGAATCTGTTAATAAAGTTCTTGAATTATTAATTGTAAATGGTTGAGAAATTGTATTTACAGTTTCAATATTATCTGTACAAATCAATTTTAACAAACTATTATTTGAGTTAGGTTGATTTTTAGTATTCCAAATGAAAGAGCTGTCATTGATTTCGTCTGTTGTGATTGTTTGCCAATCTGTTCCATTATTAAAACTTGTTTGAATTGTTAAAAACAGAGAATCATTGTCTGCATCTTGTGCAATCCAATTTATTGTATAATCATTTAAGATACTTTCATTTTTTAAAGGATTTAATATATCTATTTCAGGAAATCCATTTCCGGGATTATTTATCGTAAAACGATTGTTTAAATATTCAACACCAAAGCCAGAATTAGTTCTTGTTACAATTTTTAGTGTGTATTTTGTTCCATCAGGTTTATTATTTGTATTCCATAAATAAGATGTATCTGAAGAGTTTATCACGGCTAATGTGTCAAAGTTTATTCCATTATTATTACTTACATAGATTATTGTTTGAGAATTACTATCTAATATTCCATTGAATGACCATTTTATTTCTGTAGTATCTGAAATTTCGCTATTAGATTTTGGACTTAATATATTAATATCATATCGTTTTGTATTATTTATTGTCCATTCATCTTCTACATGCCAAGATACATCACTTCTGTCACTTTGAATTGATCTGAATGATACAGAATCTTCATATACATTACAATAGACAATAGTTAAATCGCCTTCTCCACTTGCATTTCCAACAGCACCAACATCTATTTGATAAACTCCATTTTTTTGATCAGGATAGTCAGATGACCCAACTGTTGTTGGATCTAATACTCTCATTCGAGAATAATAATGTGTATGACCACAAAAATATGCATAAATTCTAGGATCATTTCTTAGAATATCCCAAAATTTATCACGAGAATCAGCAAATTGATCCATAGAATCTCCTTGATGTCTGTTTCTTGGAAATGCTGGTTCGTGTGTAAAAATGAAAACATTATCTTTCTCTGTTTGACTAATATCTTTTTGCACCCATTCCTGTATTATTGAATCTAATTCACCTTCATCATTATTTGCATATTGATTAATTACTATTGAATGTATATTGTTGTTATCGAATGAAAATGAACATAGAGGTCCGTAATTTACAATATTTGGTGAGTTTGGAATTATTACATTTTTAATATAATTCATATATGAACTATTTTCATATTCATGATTTCCTATAGCAAGATAGAATGGTGGTAAATTTGGATATAATGTTGTGTCATTATAAATAGTATAATTGGTTTGAACTGGATCAAAATCACCACAAGAAACAAAAAAACTAGGATAGGGAAGAGCTGGTTGTGGATTAAATGTCAAATTATTTATTTCTTTAAGTGCATATTCATATTGTGTTGTATTACTTCTATTATCGGCTGTAACAACGAAAGAATTATTATTTGGAAACAAATTATTTGTTAGTAGAAAGAGAATTGAAATTATTATTAGTTTGAATGTGTTATTTTTCATTTTATACTCCATATATATGAATAAATTTAATGAAAATAATAACAAATAGAAATATAATTGTTAAATATATGTGATAAATAGAAAAAAATATTATTGACAACTTTGTTAAATAATGTTATATTTAGTGTTGGATATAGAAGTTTAATTTAATGGAATATTTGTATAAAAAGTGAGGTAATTTAATGATTTCTTTGGAGAAGTTAGGAGTTGACAAAATTAATTATGGTAGTTCTACTGGTGTAAAATGGAATAAAAATACTACAAGTGGTTTATTAAAAAGTAAATCACCCGTTGATGGGAAAGAGATAGGCCAAGTTTATCAATGTTCACTTGAAGATTATGATAAAGTAGTAGAAACTGCACAAAATGCATTTAAAGAATGGCGTAAAGTGCCTGCACCACAAAGAGGTGAAATTGTTAGGCAAATTGGAAACAAACTTAGAGAGAAGAAAGAAGAACTAGGTGGTTTAGTTTCTTATGAAATGGGTAAATCTTTACAAGAAGGATTTGGAGAAGTTCAAGAAATGATTGATATATGTGATTTTGCTGTTGGGCAATCGCGTATGTTATATGGAAACACAATTAAATCTGAAAGACCATCACACAGAATGTATGATCAATATCATCCCGTAGGAATTGTTGGAATCGTTACTGCTTTTAATTTTCCAGTAGCTGTCTGGGCTTGGAATGCAATGTTAGCTGCAGTATGTGGAGATGTAAATATTTGGAAACCCTCTTCAAAAGTTCCGTTAACAGCAATAGCAATTCAAAAGATTGTAGAAGAAGTGATTACAGAAAATAATTTGCCTGAAGGAATATTTACATTAGTAATTGGAAGAGGATCAACTGTTGGTGAAAAAATGTTAAATGATTCACGAGTTGGTTTAATTTCTGTAACTGGTTCAACAAATATTGGTCGTCATGCAAGTGAAGTTGTTGCAAAAAGATTTGGTAAAATTATTTTAGAACTTGGTGGTAATAATGCTATAATATTAACAGAAAATGCTGATTTGAAAAAAGCAATTCCTGCAATAGTATTTGGTGCAGTTGGAACTGCTGGACAAAGATGTACTTCAACTCGTAGAATAATTTTACACGAATCAATTTATGACAAAGTAATTGAATCTCTTGTAAAAGCTTATAAAACTATAAAAATTGGCGATCCATTAGATGAAAATAATCATATGGGACCATTGATTGATAAAAATGCAGTTCAAATGTTTGTTGACGCAATAGAAGATGCAGAAAAACAAGGTGGAAAAGTATTATACTCTGGTGGTGTATTGGAAGGTAAAGGTTATGAATCTGGTTGTTATGTAAAACCAACAATAATTGAAGCAAAAAATGAAATGGCAATCGTGCAAGAAGAAACATTCGCACCTATTCTTTATATAATAAAATATAATGGCGACATTTCTAATGCAATTGAAATTCATAATAATGTTCGTCAAGGATTATCTTCATCAATATTTACTGATAACTTACAAGAAGCCGAAGAATTTTTATCATCTTGGGGTTCGGATTGTGGAATAGCTAATGTAAATATTGGAACATCAGGAGCTGAAATTGGCGGAGCTTTTGGTGGTGAAAAAGAAACTGGAGGCGGTCGTGAATCTGGTTCTGATGCTTGGAAAGCATATATGAGAAGACAAACAAACACGATAAATTTTGGTAATACATTACCATTGGCACAAGGAATAAAATTTGATATATAGGCTTAATTAATAAAGGAGTAAAAATGATTGTAGCAAAACAAGTTAGAGAAAAAATTGCTGAAAATATGTTAGCAGATGGATTTAATCAAGTTATTGATTTAGATAAATCACATGGTTCATGGTTTGTAGATAAAGTTGACGGAAAAGAATACTTAGATTTCTTCTCAATGTTTGCATCTGGTTCTATTGGTTATAATCATCCAAAACTTCTAAAACAAAAAGATAAATTGGGAAAAATTGCTATTAATAAGCCAACGAATTCAGATATTTATAGTGAAGAAATGGCAGAATTTGTAGATACATTTGCAAAAGCTGGTAAATCACATTTTAAATATATGTTTTTTGTATCTGGTGGAGCTCTTGCTGTTGAAAATGCATTAAAAACTGCATTTGATTGGAAAACTAGAAAGAATCTTGAAAAAGGATTAAAGACAGAAGGTTCAAAAATTATACATTTTAAACAAGCTTTTCATGGTAGAACAGGATATACACTTTCATTAACAAATACTTCCGATCCTCGTAAAACTCAATATTTTCCACTTTTTGATTGGCCAAGAATAACAAATCCAAAAGTAACATATCCTTTAAACGAAGAAAATTTGGAAAAAGTTAAAAAATTGGAAGAAAAAGCATTGAGTGAAATTCATGATGCAATTAATAAAGATAAAAATTCACTTGCAGGATTAATTATTGAACCAATTCAAGGTGAAGGTGGAGACAATCATTTTCGGAATGAATTTATGCAAGAATTAAGAAAAATTTGTGATGAAAATGAAATTTTGTTTATAATGGATGAAGTGCAAAGTGGAGCTGGACTTACGGGTAAATTTTGGGCACATGAACATTATGATGTGCAACCTGATGTTATTTCATTTGGAAAAAAGACACAAGTTTGTGGAATTTTGAGTACTGATCGAGTTGATGAAGTTAAAAATAATGTATTTCACGAATCAAGTCGTATTAATTCTACTTGGGGTGGAAATTTGGTTGATATGGTAAGATTTTCTGAAATATTGAAAATTATAAAAGAAGAAAATTTAGTTGAAAATGCAAGAATTCAAGGTGAATATTTATTGAAAGAACTTCAAAATATTACGAATGAATTTCCACAGTTAATTTCAAATCCTCGTGGAAAAGGTTTAATGTGTGCTTTTGATTTAACCGATGGAAAAACTCGCGATTTAATGCTTGAAAAACTTGCAGAAAACCAATTGTTAATTCTTGGATGTGGAGACAATTCTATAAGATTTAGACCTCATTTAACTATCACTGAAAGTGAAATTAAACACGGAATTGATGTTATTAAAAAAGTAGCAAAGAGTTTGAGTAAATAAAAAAATCGAATATTTATTAACAACAAGGGAGTCAATTTGATTCCCTTGTTGTCAATTATACGGTAAATCGTCTGAAAATTCAATAAATATTCAAATATTGTTAAAATAAATTTGGAGTAAAAATGTTAAGATTATCAAAAGTATTTTCATTACAAATTGTAATTGTTGTTTTATTATTTTTTACTGGTTGTACAAATCAATCTAAAAAATATCAATTTTATGAATCATCGTCAGAAAAATCATTATCGTTAAAAGAAATTGCTAAAGAATTAGTTAATTATAATGTAGTGTTCTTTGGTGAATTTCATGATGATTCTTTGATTCACTCTATAGAAAGTGAAATATTACCAATTTTATTCAAACAGAAAAAAGATTTGACTATTTCTATGGAAATGTTTGAGCGAGATATTCAAAATATATTAGATGATTTCCTTGCAAACAAAATTAAAGAAAATAATTTCATTGAAGATTCACGAGCTTGGCCAAATTATTTGACAGATTATAAGAATATAATCGAATTTGCCAAAACAAACAATTTAGATGTAATAGCTTCAAATGTTCCTAGAAAATATGCGGCAATGGTTAGTAAACAAGGAGCGATGGCATTAGAAAATCTATCACAAAATGAAAAAAAATATGTTGCTGAAAATATTTCAATATTAGATAATGAGTATAAAAAGAATTTCGTTCGGATAATGGAAGAGAATATGAAAATGGGTAAAATGAAATCAAGAAATATGCCAATTTCTATGATGAAAGGATTTGACAATATTTATGTTGCTCAATGTTTGAAAGATGATACAATGGCAGAAAGTATATTTCAATATTTAAATACTAATCCAGAAACATTAGTTATACATTACAATGGAAATTTTCATAGTGAATATCATTTGGGAACTGCGAATAAACTTAAAAGATTAAATAAAAATTTAAAAATAGCTGTTATTTCTCCTATTTATGCTAACGATATTACAATAGATAGTAAAGATAAGAGAAAAGGTGATTATTTATTATATATTGTTAAATAATTAAAACTTTATTTTGCATCTTTAACCTTATTCTTTATATAGAAAAAAATACTATCAATTTGATTTTGGAGTGCATTAAGCGTCTTAATAAAAAAAAAGCGAAACAATAAATGTTTCGCTTTTTTTATTATAATGAAAATTTATTATTGTATTAAACAA
>JAOZRH010000125.1 GCA_029931905.1 Fidelibacterota bacterium | reverse complement strand
CGGGCAGGCATGCCTGTTCGCCCAACTGGGAGAAGTTGTTTTACTCCATAATTGCTACTCCCTAATTCCAAATTCCTAATTTCAAATTTCAAATTTCTAATTGAATTATCAATAAATTTTATTGTTTGGTGAAAATTGAGCGTAATCATTAACATTTCCATTGTCAAGACAACATTCAATTATTTTACGACCCACTTTATTTAATTCTGGCTTCATAAATTGTGATAAATTACTTCTAAAAAAATCATTTAAAATTTTTGCACCTTTATCATAAGCTTCTTGTCCAACTTCTGGCTGAGTATCAACTTCAAGAAATTCTCTTCCAATTTTTACTCCTTCAATTCTCATTGATTTTAAGGAATATCCTAAAAGAGAACATCGTGATGCTTTAATTTGTTCTTTATTAAATTTTGCAAGCCCTCTTCGTGCCAAATAATCTCTTGTAAGCCATTGTGGCATAAAACCTGTTTTCCAAGCACCAATATTTTGATTTGGAATAAGTACATATTTTGTATCTATATTTTGTTCAAATTGTTTGAGAAGTAAATTTGCTTGATTTACTCTTAATCCTGTAGAAAATGCCCAATAACTACCAACTCCTTCGCTCGCCATAGAACCATCATCAACTATACTCGGATTACTAAAACCTCTTGGAGCAACTAATCGCCATAACCAAGCTAATGCTGGAGGTAATATATGAAAAAGTCCAATTATTCCATAACTTGGATTTTCTTTAGTACATGGTGGAGTACGAACGCCAAAACTTCTATAATTTATAGCAACAGGTTCAGAAACGGAATCGGGATAGATTTCTCTTGGAACAATTATTCGTGGATTTGGGCAAGGTTTTCCCGGAGCATCTTCTGTATGTTCCCAAATTAAAGCTGTACTGTTTGGTGCAGCATCAATATTCAAGAAAAAAAGTGGTTTTTTCGGTTGAGTTGAAAGCTTTTCTAAATTTGGATCTGTTCCATATTTAGTAATATGATTAATTCTTAAAAACCATCCATTTTCTGCATCCATAATCCAAAGTTTTTTTGGATCCTTTTGAATTGATGGTGTACACAATGCCATATCATCACATACTGGTTTTAATTCACAAGTTCTTGGAATTTCTATATATTGTTTTTCACCTGTAACAAGATTATAACCTTTCAACATTCTACCATCAAGTAAACGATGTGGTTGTTCTAACATTTCGCTTTTTCCACTTCCGCTAGCTCCTTCGTGCATAAATGTAATTACATTATCGTAAGGTGTAATTATTTGAACTGCCGAACAATGTGGAACTACCCAACCTTCATGTTCACCTTTATCAATTAAAACTCCATAAACACCTTTTTTTGCACTTGGTCCGGGATAAAGATTATATGCAAATATTTCATATAAGTGTTCTTTTCTGTTATGGACAACAATTTGTTTCCCATCAAAATGTGTATGTCTGAAAGTAGGGGCCACATAAATAATACTTTTTGGAATAAAATCTTCAGAAATATCTTTTGTTGAAATGATACCTTGAAGCATTGCAAGTCCAAAACCGAAAAAGGCGCCATTAAGTGGAACTACTGCAATAGCATTTTCACCAACATCATCATGTCCTGTACGGAAAGCAAAAACACATAAATCTTGTTTTACTAACCAATCGAAAGTTTCTGTTCGTAAACCAGAAAATTCTTTTCCATATCTTTCCTTGAATTTTGGTTTATCTGATGGTTTATCATCTCCAATAATCATACAATCTGGATCTCGTCTTCTCATATATGGTTCTGGATAATTTACAGATATTCCATTGCGAACACGAACTACATTTGCTTCTGTAATCGTTTTATTATTTGGTAAATCATATTTTACTTCGTAAGAATCATTTTCAGGGTTCCCACATGATAATTCAATAAGTTGTTCAACATTATCTGCTACTATAAAACTTGGACATTTGTCCAATATTTTTGCCAATTCTGGAGTGTTGTTTAAAAAGTCGTGTTTTGTGTTCATATTAATTCTCTTCTTTTTGTTGTAATATTTACTATTGTTATTTTGAAAGATTTATATTTAAAAAAATATTTACAAATTTGTATTCTTATAATTAGGATATTTTATAAATTATTTTTTATAATTACATGTTTTCTATTTGGTCCTGTAGAAATTATACCAATTGGAACATTTAAATATTTTTCGATAAATTCAATATAATTTATACAATTTTTTGGCAATTCATTTATATCTGTAATTCCGTAAACTTCCTTTTGCCAACCTTCAAATTCTTTATAAATTGGTTTGTTGTTTTTATCGTAATCAATTGCCACTTTAATTTTATCAAATCCAGATAGACAACTCAATTTTGTTATAACAAAATAATTAAAGCCATTTAACATAATTGCTTTTTTTACTAATGGAAGATCAAGCCAACCGCATCTTCTTGGTCTGCCAGTTGTTGCTCCAAATTCATTACCATTTTTTCTTAGTTTTTCACCAATTTCATCATGTAATTCAGTAGGGAAGGGACCTTCACCAACTCTTGTTGTATATGATTTCATAATTCCAATTCTTTTATCAAATTCTACAAAAACTCCTGAACCAGTAAATGCACCACCAATTGTTGTTGAAGATGAGGTTACAAAAGGATAAGTTCCATGGTCAATATCAAGTAGTGTTCCTTGAGCACCTTCATATAAAATGTTTTCATTATTTTGAATTGAATCATATATAATATTTTCTGTATCTGTAATAAATGGTTTGATTATTTTTATGGATTCTAAAATATTTGGTAACATATTTTTTATTTCATTAATCGTAGTTTCGTCAATAAAAGAATATATGTTTTTATAATATTCCAAATGTTCATAAAATTTCTTTTCAAATGATCCATCAACAATTGAATCCATTCTTATACCTGATCTCTGTGCTTTATCCATATATGCAGGACCTATTCCGCGAGAAGTTGTACCGATTTTTTTATTTAATTTATTGTCTAATATTTTATGTAAAGGAGTAACAATATGTGCACCTGATGAAATAAAAAATTTATTTGTTTGTATTTTAATGCCAGAATTTTTCATTTCTTCAATTTCTTCAGCAAGTGTGATAGGATCTATAACACATCCGTTTCCTATAATATTTTTTGCTTTTCCAGAAATTATTCCACTAGGTATAAGATGTAAAACATATTTTTTATCTTCAATTATTACCGTATGTCCAGCGTTTGCACCACCTTGGAAACGAACAACCAAATCCATGTTCTGTGATATATTATCTACTATTTTTCCTTTTCCTTCATCTCCCCACTGTGAACCCATTACTATATATTTTGACATATTAATCCTATTTTATGTTAAATAATTCAGTACATATCTTACAAAATAATGTAGTGTTATAAAAGAAAAAATATAAATTATTTTTTATAATTAAAATATTATTTTAATGAATAGTTTGTTATATTACATCTATGTAATTTTGATAAAATAATAAAGGAGAAAATATGTCAAATAAAACAATAACACTAACAGATGAAAATTTTGAAAAAGAAGTAATTAAAAGCGATATTCCAGTATTGGTTGATTTTTGGGCTGAATGGTGTATGCCTTGTAAAATGATAAATCCTACATTGATAGAAATAGCGGAAGAAATGGAAGGTAAATTAAAAGTTGGTAAAGTAAATGTTGACCATTCACCACAAACAGCTGGTCAATATGGAATTCGTTCTATTCCTACACTATTAATATTTAAGGGTGGTTCAGTTGCAGAACAGATGATTGGAGCAATACCAAAAAGTGCGATACAAGCCAAAATAGATAATGTAGTATAGAATAAATTAAAAAATATTTTAACAGCGAGTAATTAACTCGCTGTTTTTTTATTGACAAATAAATGTTTAATGGAAGCTTCTTGAGCTATATTATTGTTTTAAAGTGATTAATATCACAAGTGAAAAAAATATTTGCACACTAAAATAGTTTTTATTATATTACTGTCGTTAGAAATTTAAAAATAGTTTAGGAGGAATATTATGGATAAGTTCAAATTTAGAATTGGATTTGTTTTAGCAATGTTTTTGTATTCGTTTTCTTTGATGGCTCAATTAAGTGCCCCAAATGTAGAAAGTGTTTATGGAGGCAGAATTAATGCTATTACAGGATCGCCATTAACACCACATAGCTCACGAATATTTATATCGACAGAAAGTGCAAATTCTGTGTTTTATGCAGATGTTCACATTAGTGGTGGCAATCTTGTTTATGGGCAATTTACAGTTATGCCCGGATTAGATGATTTAGCTGGTTATGGTGGAATAATTAAGAGATTAGCATCACATGAACAGTCTGGATTTTTGTATTTACTTCACGATGATGGATTATTAAGTTCTCATCCTTCTTATTCAACAGTCAATGTAATTGATAATAGTATGTACTTTACTGATTTGATTATTCAAGATTCAGTTTTGATTTATACAGGTGGAGCAAATCTTAATTTTGGCAAATTAGATGGTGGAGGAAATTATACAGCAGATGTAAATTCATCAATTACATTTCCTGTTTTAACTCAGGCAGATGAAATATTAATTCATCCACAAAGTGAATTTGTATATTTATGTCAATTTGGAAATACTCCAAGAATTGTTAAATCGTCGGATAAATATTATAACTTATCCTTATCTACAACATTTACAGATATTTCGCCTACTAGTATATCTACTTCTGTAGATTGGAGAGCCTTTGGAATTGCTCCAGATGGTAGATTGTTTTTAGCAGGTATTGATGAAGATAAATATATTGCATATTCAGATGATGAGACAATTTGGGAAGAATATAATTCTTATTTAGGTGGTGCATCTTCTGATGAATTTGCTTTTTCTGGAAATGCTACTTCTTATTCAGTTTATTATACAAAAGGTTTTAATGACAGCAATGGTGATAGTTTACATTGGGAACCATTTGGAATTAGTGGTTTTGAGACACATCCAAATGATGGAACAGTTTTCGCTGATCCTGTAAATTTAATTGTGTATATGACAACTGATCAAGGAATTGGTGCTTCTATTAATGGTGGTTACGATATTTTTGAAATTGATGATGGTATTGAGGCCGTACAAGTAAATGATTTTGATATGGTAATTGATAAAACAACAGCTTGGGTAGCTTCAAAATCTGGAATTAGAAAAGTATCTAATTATCTTACTTCACCAAAATGGACGAATGCAATTTTCCCTAACACAGATGGATCTCCTTATCATTCTGTAGAGATGATTCCAAACGATACAAACATTGTATATGCTGGAAATGTTAGAGTTTATAAAAGCTCTAATAGTGGAACAAGTTGGACTCATTTGTTTGATGCATCTGCTTCACCATATAATTTTAGTGAAGTGTGGGCAATTGTTAATGCAATTGAAGTATGTGATTACGATTATGATGTAGTATTTGCAGGTTATTATAATCAAGATTCGGTTGCTGCAGGATTATTTTATACTACAGATGCAGGTGCTAATTGGGATCAAATATTATGTAAAGAAACCACTATTGGACCTGATGTTGATGTTAATGATATAGTTTTTAATTTAGAAGGAACTGATACTGTAGCTTATGTTGGAGTAGAATATGATGTTGATTATCCGGGAGGATACAGTATATATAGATTAGTTAAAAATGGTTCAACTTGGACTGCTTCTCAAGATATGGGTCCATCAAATACCAGTACGGGTTCGGTAATTGTTGTATCGATAAATGATTTAGAAGTTAGTAGTACAGGTGATACAGTTTATGCTTGTGGAACAGATGCTGGTACAAATCATCCAGTAGTTTATTATAAACCATTAAATAGTACTGGTTTATGGACGGTAATGCCAATTTCTGGATTTCCATATGGAGACGAAGTAGAAGCAACGGCTATTACGATTGGATATGATACAGTTTATTGTGCAGTTGGTGAGGATTTATATTATTATGAATTAGGCTCAGGATCATGGGGATTAGCATATTCTTATCCAGAAGGAACAAAAATAAATGTGTTATATTTTGATGAT
>JAOZRH010000124.1:2113-6058 GCA_029931905.1 Fidelibacterota bacterium | reverse complement strand
CTTATACTCACATCTAAGGACTACTCTTAATTGAGTAGTCCTTTTTTTACGCAAATTTTTGAATGAATTTAACATTTCCACAATCCCAAATTTTATGGTAGTTATGATTAAACATATTCATCTCTTCAGTAAGATTTTTATCAAAAAATTCAAGTTTGTCTTTTAATTTATGTTTCTGATAATTCATTCTTGATTCACGTTTTTGACTTCGTATATAATAATAATTTGGAGCAGTTACACTATCAAATTTAAATCCAGTAGATAAATATCCTTCTCCGGTTCCAAATCGTAAATCAGCATATGTAACTATATTCTTTGGTTTAAGATTACGTTCTACATATTTGATAAGTCTTGATAGTCCACCAACAACTTGATGATCAAGAAGACTACAAAAACGATATAATTCAAGACTATTTGATTTGTCAAATCTTGATTTACCAACAGTAACTACACTAATTAATTTATTATTAAAAGCTAATCCGTAATGCGTACCATTTATAAATCCTTGTAAATGATTATCAAACATAAACCGTTTAGCGTCTATATTACTAATTTTACCTATTTCACATTTACGAGCAAATATTCGAGTTTTAATTTTATGAAATTTATTTAGTAAAATAGATTCAATAATTTCACGATATTCATTCCATTCATTTTCAAAAATATGAATTAATTGAATACCTTTTTTTAAACATTCTTTTGTTTTATCTAAATGATAATATTTATCTTTTCCAAGTTTTTCACTATGCCAATATATTCCATTAAACTCAATTGCTAACTTAATTTCCGGAATATAAATATCTAATTCGAATGGATGAATAATATCTCGTGTTGAATAAACAATATTATTAAAATACTGATTACAAAATTCTCGAACTTCTTTTTCTCCAATTGAAGTGTACTGTGATGGATTACATTTAGGGCATCGTGGTCTTATTCCATTTGCAATACTATAATTAAATTTATGACCACATTTCTTATGTTTAAAAGTTAATTTATTATATTTAATTGTTCGATAATTTTCTATATCTGTTAAACATTCAAATTCTTCTCCAATTCTTTTTGATGAAATCATAAATTTAAAATTATTTCTAAGTTGAGTTAAACTTGTTTTTTGTTTAACTTCATCATTCATCATTGCTGAAGTAAATCCATATCGTTCTAAATTTGTATTTGCAATTTTCTTTTTAATATCTTCATTTTGATTTGGATATTTAACTCCATATCGTTTTAAATTTGTAGATATAATTTTCTTTTTTATTTCTTTCGATTTGTTTGGATTAGTAACACCATAGTTTAATAATATTGTTTTTTCTTTTTTCTTTTGAACTATAATGCTATTGTTCGAACATTTAGTTGAACAATATGTAAAATATCCTTTACTAAATCGATTAAATTGACAAACAGTTTTACATATTGGACATAATATTGGTTCAGTTATATCATATATAATATGATATAATCGTTCTCCAATAGAAATATTTTTATTTAAATATTTAGTTCGTTCAACAATTTTATCAATTATAACAATTTTTGTTTTTGTATTCGTAAAATGATTTATAAACGCATTTGAAGATTTAGATTCATTGTAAATTTGTTTAACATAATCTTCAATATTCTTTTTTAATAAAAGATCATTTAATTTTTTTTGTTTATTAATTGTATATATTTGTTTATTCTCTTTCCCTTTCGTTTTTCGACATTCTAAACACCATGAAGTATATCCATCTTTCGAAGATTTATCAATTCCAAAACATTCAAATGATAATAATTTAGTTGATTTACAATTAATATTTGAACATTTCTTCTTATCAATTTTTTTAAATATTGTAATATAATCATATATACTTCCTCCAAAGATACTTGGAAATGAACGTATATTATTAACTTCATTAGTGTATAAATATAATAAATAATCAAGTTTTTCTTTATTTGTTTTTAAATTATATAAATGTTGTTTATATAATTTATATCTTTTTTTACGTTGAGTTTTTGTTTCATTAAAATACTTAGTAATTTTCATTTCTATTCATTATTCGCTAATTGAATAATCTCTGGTGAAATTGTATTATTTATCATACATAATTGATGTAGTTTTTTTAATTTATTTTCATGTTTATCACAACTTCCAATTTTAATTTGAATCCAATCTGGTTCATTTACACGAAAATCTAAAGTTATTCCTTTATTATCTTTTATCCATTTAATAATCTGTTCACCATCTTCTTTACTTTCAATAAACGCAGATATATTTTTCATTAAACGAATCTCATTTGAATCATTTTCACAAAAAATACATCCTGGACAATAATCAAGTCCTATTCCACGTGAACGAAATACAATACTATTTTTTTGAAGATAATCTGAATGTTCAATAAATTCAATTGAATTTTGTAATGAAATTAAACCAGTTTCAAAGAAACCATCTAAACCTTTGATAGGATTAGCATATTCTTTATATTTTTTTATCATTAAATTAATTCGTTGATACATCATAGACATATCGGTTTTGAATATTTTAAGATCATTAATTAAATTATTTTTCATATTTTTTGCCTTTCCCAAGGAGATTCTTCATTATTAATGTTATATTCACCACGTTTAATTTTTTGAATTTGTCCTCCACGTTGAAGAAATTCTTCAATAGTTTCTTTTTTTTGTATTTTATTTTTTTTAATATTTTTTTTAATAGTATATATAATTTCTGAATAATGATTCATACATTAACCTTTTTTCAATTATAATTATATTGTGAACAATTATTTTTTAGTATATTATTTAATACAGAGCACCAGGATTTCTACATTGATTAAAAAAAATAATGGTAAGATTTTTAGATCTTACCATTATAATCAAATTACCTTAAAATGGTAAATCATCATCCTGAGTATTTTGTTGATTAAAATTAGGATTAGCTCCCTGATTTTGATTAAAATTAGGATTAGCTCCCTGATTTTGATTAAAATTTTGTCCAGATTGATTTGAAAATTCTTGCCAAAATACTTTTGTATTACCAAGAATAGGCATTTGAATTTTTTGTTGTTGTTCTTCTTTATTAGTTGATTGAGAAATAAAACCATTATTTCCATATTGATCTTTATTATCGGTATCAATAAATGTAGTTAAATCTAAATATGTACCTTTTTGACCTTTAAATAATCTATTTTTATCAATTTTAGTTACATCAATTTTAATACTGATTCCATATTTGGGCATTTTATTCTCCTTTAAGATTATATGTTTTTTTTAAATTGATTATATATTTCATCATGTTGAAATAAATAAATATTTTTAATATTTTTTATATTTATATTATTTTCACCAGGATAATAAATATAATCAAATTTAAAAGATAAGATTTGTTCATTTTGATTTAATTTAAAAATGTCTCTATTTTCTTTTAAACGATTTAAATCAATTATTAATTCAATATTAAAATTATCATATATAATAACATTCGGTAATGTTGTTTGTAAAATATGATCTTCTTTATAATAATATTGAAAAATATCATAACGATTATTTAATTTGAATATAAAGTTAGTATTTATTGGTTCGAAAAAATTAATTATCAAACCTCGAGGACATGCAATTTTAATTCTTGGTTTATATGAAATACTTACTAAATTATTAGAACTATAAATCTTTTCTCCTAAAAGATTGATAGTTTTATCTAATTTAATAGATAGTGAACCATCTAGATTTTCTTTAATGTATTCTTTATCTTTTTGACTTGTACTTAGTATTATATTTTCAGATAAATCAAGATTTACAAATTGATCAGGATCAAATTGTTTCTGATTTATAATTGTAATCATATTAACTCCAATAAGTATATAATATTGGTCTTAATTGGTAAATAGTACTTTCTTTTTTTAAAAATATCTAAGAATTTACATAAATATATAATTTCTTTAGATATAATTAGAAATATATTAGATATTG
>JAOZRH010000124.1:0-2013 GCA_029931905.1 Fidelibacterota bacterium | reverse complement strand
TTTTATCAATTAACTGTTCATTTTTAATTTCAACATCAGTTAATGCATATCCAAGAACCTTAGTTATTCTCATGCCCATGTTAATTTTTCTTTATACTAGCATAAGCTTCATGTGTATGAATACTTTCTTGATTTTCAACTTCAACATTGAAATCTTTAATATCTAATTTTGAAAGTTGTTGATAACAAGATCTTACAATATCCTCAACAAATACTGGATTATCATAAGCTTCTTCTGTTACTGCTTTTTCATCAATTCGTTTTAATACACTATGAATTTTACATGATGCTGATGTATTTGAAATATGAATTAAATCTTCAATCCAAACAAATTGTTTCTCATCTAATCTTGCCGTTAATTTTATTTTACTACGTTGATTATGAGCACCATATTCACTTATATCTTTACTACAAGGGCAAAGTGATGTAGCTGTAGTAGTTACTGTTATGTCAAAATTTACAGAGTCATTTTTCGTTAAGTTAAATTCAACATCTGAATGTATTATATTTGGTTCCTTACTCACTGGAGCTATTTGTCTAATAAAATAAGGAAACCGATATATAATTTGACATGTCTTTGCATCACATTTATTTTTAATATAATCAGCTATTTCAACAATAACATTTTTATTAAGTTGATGGCCAATAAATTTTTGAACTCCAATAGCTAAACGAGACATATGTGTACCCTTAGAATTTTTATCTAAGTCGACATAAACATCAACATCAGCTACACTATGTTGTTCACCTCCTGTCATTTTACTGATGTATATAGGTACTTTGAGATTTTTAATACCAACTCTATGAATTGGTATTTGATGTTTTGGTAATTCTTTTTGGACATCTTTCATAATTCTCCTTTTTAACGGCAAGATTAGCCTTTGATACTGTTTTCTGATTCATGATCTTTTGGTCTACTCCAGTTACCACAAGGATGTTCATGATATCCACGTTGTTCTCTAAGTGTTGTACCAGTAATTTCATGACCATCTACTATCCAACGATCATTTGTATTTTGTACAGGAATTGGGTTAACTAAAACTTTTTCACGAAAACAATCAGGATCTCCAATGTTGTGTTCTACTGACATTCCACCACAATTGCATTTCATACTTTGTAAAAATTTACGCTCATAATACATAGTTGCTAACATCTTTTTTGGTACTCTAGCGGTTTCTTGACCATCAATATGAGCATTAACAATAATCTTTTGTAACTCTTCATTTGATAAAATGTTAACATTTTTAGATATATTATATTTTTCATACACGCGTTCAATACAAAATTTAAAGCATGTATCCCATCCTTTTCCATCTGCGTCTACGAGACCTTTTTTTGCTTGTTTAATTGCACGTTCTGATTCCCATACACATATCCATGACAACGCATCGATCAATGTTGGTTCTTTACATGCTATTTCAAGAGCTTCTGTTATATTCATATTATCTCCCACTACAAACCATTTTTGGTTGTTTTCCTGATTTAATATATTTAATCAATTCACTTTCATTTTCAATTTTTATATCTACCATATTCCAACAAACACAAAGACTTAATGCTTTGTGTGCATCAGAATTTGACCATGCTGGTTTATGAATTAATTTTCCAGGAGAAAACTTTTTATTAAAGCATTCATATCCTGAATTGTAAAATTCATAACCATCAAGCTGATCTTCTATAACTTCAAATCCTGGAGAAGGATGGCATAATATAACTGCACAATTATAATTTTCTTTTATAATGTTCAACTTCAATAAAATGATCTTTTAATTCATTGTTGTTTTCTAAAACAAACTTTTGATTAATTTCAAAATCATGCACATTACAGTACCTTTATTTTTTTGTTAAGTTTTTAAATTCATCAATAGTCCGCCCTCGTATCGTTTCCGAAATCTCCCATACATAATCATAAATATGTAAACCTTTTGATGTCGCAATAATTTCACCATTTTCAACACCAATTTCTGCAGCACAATATTGTTTCATCATTTCAATTGCTGCAAGATTTGCAGG
>JAOZRH010000020.1:15387-20985 GCA_029931905.1 Fidelibacterota bacterium | reverse complement strand
GATAACAGTGGTAGAAGTTCTTTCTGTTTATCAATTTTAATTCCATTATTAATACTGATTGG
Source organism: Fidelibacterota bacterium (assembly GCA_029931905.1). Taxonomy (GTDB): domain Bacteria; phylum Fidelibacterota; class Fidelibacteria; order Fidelibacterales; family Fidelibacteraceae; genus TCS52. The sequence continues at coordinate 20,923 of JAOZRH010000020.1, read as the reverse complement.
ATTATATGCTGGTTATCTTTATATGACGGGACAAAAAATTCCTACAACAAAAGAAGACATTATCAAGCACGGAAAGGAAAAAATAGAAGTGATAAAAGATGAGGGTGAAAAAATATTGAAGGACAATGTTAAAAAGGAAGTTGATAAAAAGTTTAAGTAAGAATATTTATTTTACTTGGTCGATGCTTTAAAAAGTTATTATCAATTTAATCAGAACAAAAAAAACAGTGATTAATTTTCACTGTTTTTTTTTGTTTTGTTTTTTATGTTAAATTAAAAATAATCAGAACGATAATCTTTAATATTACTTTTTTCTTTCAAATACTCTTGCCAGTTTTTAGTTTCATTTGATTGTTTTATTCGTAACAATTGTTCACTTTGAAAGTTTTTATATGTTTCAAATCCAGCTTCATCTAATTTAGAATTCACTTTTTTCACTATACAATATCCACTGTTAGTTTCGATTGGTGCTGATATTTCTCCATCATTCATTTTTTTAATTACAGATGCAAAAATATTGTTATTTATATAATGTGTAGGCGGATTATTCAAAGTAAAATTGCTTTTTTCATAAAAATTTACATTATCATTTTTTCTTGCAACAAGATTTAAATCACTATTATTGCTAATAATTTCTTGATAAATCTTTTTTGATAAAGCAGAAGCCAATTCTTTTCTTTTTTCCTTTTTAAGCTCTGAAATAATTGATTCTTTAACTTCATTTAACGGTTTATATGTTGTTGGAATTTTTTCTAAAACTTGAGCCACGATAATTTTATTTTCTATTTGAAGTGGATCGCAAATTGTACCTGGTTCATTTTTAAAAGCCCATCGTGATAGGTATGGGAAATAACCAATTTTTGTAAAGAAAAACGAACCTTTTTCAAAACCATTTAATGTTGTATCTGCACTCAATGAATGTTCTGAAAGTGCTTTTTGAAACCCAAAATCTTTTGCATCATTACTAAAAATAGTTGCTTCACTAAGCAAATTGTCGATTGTGGAAGGTCCTGCAGTTAGTTTTAGTAAAATGTGTGATGTGTTATATTTTTTAGTTCCATTTTCTGTTTTTTTATCTGTTACTAAAATTAAGTGTTGTCCATATCTTGTTTTTACAGGTCCTACAATTTTATTTAATGGAGCATTAAATACTGCATTTTCAAATTCAGGCACCATTTGCCCCTTTTCAATATATCCTAAACTTCCACCATCATTAGCCGAAGAGCCTTGTGAAAATATTCTAGCTAAATCAGCAAATTTTTCACCTTCATTATATCTTAATTTAATGTTGGTAAGATCGTTCATTAATAGCGTTGTATCTTCTTTTGAAGGTGTAACATCCCATACTTTATACTGAATAATTCTTTTTTCAGCAATTTTATATTTGTTTTCTTTATTTTTATAGTAATATTGGGATATGGAATTTTCTTCAATTTCGATATCATCATTAAATTGTTTTGTAGGAATTAATAAATAATTAATATCATATGTCGTGTTTTTATCTGAATAATTTTCAAATATTTCTGTTTCATTAATAAAAACAGTTGATGAAATAAAATTATTTAATTTAATATATGGAATTGTTGATCTTGCATAATTTTCTACTGGAATCCATTCGTCATCTTGTGGATTGCGAAGAGCATCTAAATATTTAGCCATATCAAATTTACCATCTGTTTGGAAGGCTTCATGGTTTCTTAAAAATTCAGGTGGATTATTTTCTAAATAAAAATATATTTCACTATTATTTGCTAACATATTCCGTTCTGTAATTTCATTTAGCCAAATAATTTCATTTACCATTGATTCCCAAACATTTTCTTTGATTTGTTCTTGTTCTTGTAGGGATAATTCTTGTCCCTTTTGTTCACGATATCGTTTTTTTTGTTCATTTAATGCATTAAAAAATTGATTTACAGTGATTTCTTTTTTGTCAATTGCTCCAATAATGTTTTGACTTTTTTTACCTTTAAAACCACCCATTCCCCAACTAAATATTATTGTCATTAAAAATGCAACAATTACTATTAAAAGTATTGCTTGCATATTATTTCTCATTCTGTTCATTACACCCATTAAATATTCTCCTTTATTTTTCGCTGTAATATAGTAAATTGTTTATGAATATACAATTAAATATATTTTGTTGTTTTTAAATTTGTTTAATCCTTACATCAACTATTCGTCTTTTATTCATTTTTTCAACTATGAATTGATGGTTTTTATATATAAATGTATCTGATTTTTTGGGAATTTTATTTAATTGATCCATAATAAAACCCGCTAGCGTATCATAATCTTTCCCATTTGTAAACATAATTGATAAATTTTCTCCTAATTCTTCTAGATTTATACTTCCCTTTACCAAAAAATTTCCATCTTTTATATGTCTTATTTCAGCAGTCTCATTATCTGTCTCATCTTGAATTTCTCCTAATATTTCTTCTAAAATATCTTCAAGTGTAATAATACCACTAGTTCCACCAAATTCGTCTATTACAATTGCAATTTTCTTTTTTTTATTTTGGAATTCTCTCAACATATTTGATATTTTTTTGCTTTCCGGGACATAATAAGTTGGTCTGATAAGTGTATTTAACGAAATATTAATGTTTTTATTATCAATGTATGGAAGAATGTCTTTTGTAAAAATAAACCCAATAATATTATCTAAATCGTTTTTATATACAGGAAATTTGGAAAAAGATTGATGTTTTATATATTCTAAAATATTTGTTAATCCCTCATCAATATTTATTGTTTGAACATCAGGCCGTGGAATCATTACTTCCCTAACTACAGTGTCAGAAAACTTCATTAATGATTTTATCATCTCTTTTTCTTTTTTTCTTATTGTTCCCTTGTTTTCTCCGATATCCATCAGTGTATGAAAATCTTCTTCACTATTAATTAATTTCTCACTTTTTACACTAAATATTACTTTAATTGCATTTGTTGAATGATAAAACAACCAAGTTAGAGGCCAAAAAACAAAATATACAAATCTAACAAATCTACTCATCCTAATACTATGTTTGATTGATGAGCGAATTGCGATTATTTTTGGCAATATTTCACCGAATATTAATATTACAAATGTTAGCGCAATAATTTGAATTAATATAACTCCAATTTTCCCTAATTGAAAATCTTTGGCAATATCATAAGCAATTTTTGCTGACAAAACGGAAAGGGAAATATTCACCACCGTATTGCCAATTAAAATAGATATCAGCAAATTTTTTGGTGTTTCAAGAAGTTTTAATACAAAATCTGCTCTTTTAAAACCATCTTTTGAATATTTTTTCAATTCTTTTTTTTGTGAGTTGAAAAATGCTGTTTCACTGCTTGAAAACAATCCAGAAAGAATGATTAAAATCAAAAATACGATAATTTCGATAATAAGATTTGAATTATCTATCATATTTTAACTCTTTTAAAAATTTATTTTCTAAATCGCGCATTTCTTGCTTTAGTTCATTTGTATTATCTTCATATCCAAGTAAATGTAAAGCACCGTGAATTATTATTCTTGAAAACTCTTTTTTATATGAGCTATCGTAATTTGGAGCATTTTCTTCAATTATTGTTGGGCAAATATATATTTCACCTTCGATAAAATTTTCAGTTTTTTCCAGTAAAAATGAAATTACATCTGTATAAAAATCCATATTAAAATATTCGTTTTTCATGCTTTTTATATCTTTATCATTAACTGTTACAATATTAATATTACACGAAAGAATATTATAATTATTCCAAATTGTAAAAAGTATTTCTTTAATTGATTTATTGTTTAATGGTAAATTGGCATCAATATCATTTAATATGTTTACTACTTGTTCTTTTTTTTTCATTTGGTGGTTTTAGTTTTTTTGGCGTCAGGATATTTAACTCGTTTGTGATACATACTAGATAAATTTGGTAAAATAGCCTTTTTAATTTTTGTTAAATCTGCAAAGGTTAATGGACAATCTTCCAATTGTTTATTATTTAGTCGCTGGAAAATTATTTCTTCACAAATATCTTCTATGTCTTTATAAGTTGGTTTTTTTAGTGATCTTACGGCAGCTTCAATTGATTCTACAATCATTACAATTCCAGTTTCTTTTGTGAATGGTTTTGGACCAGAATATTTAAATTCACTTTCTTTAACTTGTTCTACACTATCTTTTTCAAGTGCTTTGTTATAAAAATATGCTACTGTTGTAGTGCCGTGGTGTGTGCTAATAAAATCTTTTATTTTTTGAGGTAGTTTGTATTGTTGTGCTATTTCTAAACCAGTTTTAACATGATTGATGATTACTTTTGTCGCCATACTTGGTTTTAACATGTTTAATTTGTTTTTGCTATCTTTTTGATTTTCAATAAAATATTCGGCTTTTGGTATTTTTCCAATATCGTGATAATAAGATCCAACTCTTGCTAACAGTGTATTTGCCCCTACTTCTTCTGCTGCAGATTCAGCTAACAATCCAACGGTGATTGAATGTTGAAATGTTCCAGGGGCTTCAATTGACAATTTTTTTAATATTGGATGTGTAAGATCGGATAATTCTAATAAGGTAATATCGGTTGTTACACCAAATAGTTTTTCAAATAAGCTAACCAATCCATAAGTAACTAAAACAGAAAGGAGTACATTTCCAAAAGTAAAAGCTATTTCTGTTAAAAAATCAGAGACTGTATATAGTGAAAGAGAATATGCACCTGATACTGTAATAATATATGCAACAGCAACCCATCCAATTGGTTTAAAAATTTGATCTCTGTTTCTTAAATTTCTTACCGTTCTTATTGCTACTAAAGATGGAAGCAAATGTATAAATAAAAATTTAAAATGATTTCCAAAAACAAAAGACATAATTAATAAAATGATTGTTGTGCTAAAAATTGCAGTTCTTTCGTCAAAAAAAACTGTTACTAACATTGCGGAAATAATAATTGGGAAAAATACGATTGTAATAAAAGGAATTTTAATTACTGCAAATCCAAATACAAGAACAATTATTTGACAAAGTGACAATAGAAGAAACAGCTTATTATTCATTAAAAATTGGTTTCTATAATAAAAAAGGAATATGATAAATAACATATAAAGAATTAAAACGATGAAAAAATCACCAGTCAAGAATAATATATATTGAATACTGGACAAATTGGAATGTTTTTTTGATTCTGCAATATTTAGTGATGTTAATTGTCTATAAATATTTTCAGTTATTTTTGTGTTAGCATCTACAATTTTTTCATCTTTTAATATTTTTTGATCCACTAAAGGTATTCTATTTAATATGTTTTTTTGTCGGATTTCCGTCCTTTCTTTATCATATATTAAATTGGGTATTACAAATATTTTTGATAAATATGAGGTTAATTGTTTTTTATTGTGACTGAATTCATTGAACTTAGAATTTAAATTTTTTGTGGCAAGTTCAACAGAGCCAATTCTATCGTTTATATGTATTTTATCAACTATTGTTTCTTCACCAGATTCACTTATCGCTATTTGTTTCGATTTTATTGAATCTTTAGG
>JAOZRH010000020.1:0-15287 GCA_029931905.1 Fidelibacterota bacterium | reverse complement strand
GTTCTTTTTTATCGTGATTAAGAAGTATTTGGTTATAAGTTTGTCTTAGTGTTTCTGTTAAAATGAAAAATTTTTTAATATTTTGTTCTTGTGCAGGAAGTCGTACATTATTTTTATTAAAAACGGTGGGAAGATTTTCTATTGCCTCTTTTTGATCTTTGTCAATCATAGCTTGTGGTCTTAATACATCAAAATCATAAGGAGCTATTATTGGTTCTTTTGTAATTTGTCCAATTTCGTAAGATGAAGAAAATTGTTTTTCTCTTGGAATCATCATAATTACAACAACAATAATTGTTAAAGCAATCAAGACTTTGATATAATTATTGTCACTTTTTAACACTGGTTGAAAATTCATTTTAACTCCCAATTAAAATTTTATTAAATTTGCGCCCCAAGTAAATCCAGAACCAAATGCAACTGTGATAATCAAATCTCCTCTTTTAAATTTCCCTTCAGCAAAGGCCTCTGTAAAAGCAATTGGAATTGTTGCAGCGGTTGTATTCCCGTATTTATGAATATTTGAGAACACTTTTTCCATTGGTAATTTAAGTCGTTTTGCAACCATTTGTGTAATTCTATAATTTGCTTGATGAGATATTATTTGAGTAATATCATCTTTGGTAAGATTATTCCTTTCTAATAATTCGGTTACAACTGCAGGCATTTTTGTTATTGCATGTTTGAATACGGTTTTTCCGTTCATTTTTGGGAATATTTTCCCATTTTGGATATCTTCTATTGTAACTCGTCCTTTTTGAGCAGAATTTGGTGATTCTTTCCATAAGTCTTTTAAATATTTTCCATCAGAATATAAAATTGAATCTATAATATCAGATTCGTCTTGAGAATTTTCTAAAATAAAGGCACCAGCACCATCACCAAATAAAGCTGCAGTATCTCTTCCTCTGTCAGTAAAATCCAATCCAGTTGAAAGGACTTCGGCCCCAATAAAAAGCACTTTCTTATATTTTCCAGATTTAATATATAAATCTACCATTTCCAATCCATAAACAAATCCGCTACATTGTTGACGAATGTCAAATGCAGGAATACTTTTACATCCCAATTTATTCTGGATTATTGTTCCTATTCCAGGAATTAGATGATCTGCGGTCATAGTTGCGGCTACAATTAAATCCAAATCTTCTGCTTCAATATTTGCCATTTTAAGTGCTTTTTTTGCAGCTAAAACAGAAATATCTGATGTGTTTTGTTCGTTTGAAGCAATAAATCTTCTTTCGTGGATACCTGTTCGTTCAACAATCCATTCATTAGAAGTGTTAAACATTTTTTCTAAATCAAAATTTGTCACAACATTTTCAGGCACATAAAAACCAAATCCACTAATTTTTGTTCCCATTTTACTTTCCTTTTATATCTTTAATTATTAATTGAATATTTTTCATTCCATTCCATTCATTTATTGTAGGTACAAAAGCAATGTCAATTTTCTTTTTTGACGACATTATCAATTCAAATTTATCAGCCATGTTCCAAGCTATGCAATTTATAGATAAAAATTCATTTTTCACAGAAAATTTTAAATGTTTATCCTTAATTATTCTCGCCTTATGTGGATGAATATTTTTAATGCAAAAAATCGGTCGCATATTTTCAGGCCCAAATGGTCTCATTCTATCTATAAATTTTAGTAATGTTGAATTTATATTTTCTAACTGAATTTCTGCATCAATGTGTAATGAGCGAACTAAATACTCATTATTAATGTTTTTATTTGCATAATCAGTGATAGATGTATCAAAATCTTCCAAGTTTTCTTTTGCAATATTTAACCCCGCAGCAACAACATGTCCACCAAATCCATTTAAGTATTTTTTTGAATTTGATAAAGCATTATATAAATTAAATTTATTTATACTTCTTCCGCTTCCTTTTCCAATGCCATCGCGAAATGAGATGAGGAAATTTGGGCGATAAAATTTTTCCTTAATTCTTGAAGAAACAATTCCGATAACACCAGGGTGCCAATTATTACTATCTAAAATTATTATTTTAGGAATATTGTCGCCATATTTTTCCTGCATACGAAATAGAGCACTTTCCAAAACCTCTTCTTGAATAACTCTTCGTTTCAAATTCTCTTTATTTAGTTTTTCTGCATATTCTTTTGCAAATCGAATTTCTTTTGTGGTTAACAATTCAACGGCTTTTTTTGCACTACCAAGTCTTCCCGAAGCATTTATTCGTGGAGCGATACCAAAAACAATATCTACCACATTTAATTGATTATTTTGCAAATCACATACTTTTAATAATTCAATTAAGCCAACCCTTAAATTATTCGAATTTAATATTTTTAATCCGCGATAGGTTAAAATACGATTTTCATCTTTCATTGCCACAATATCTGCAGAAGTTCCAATAGCTACAAGATCTAAAAATTCATCAGCATTTTTAATTGAAATATTATATTTCAAACAGTAAGCATATATTAATTTGTAAGCTACACCAACACCTGCTAAATCTTTATTTGGATATTTGTCATACTGGCGTTTGGGATTTACTATTGCAAATGCTTTTGGCAAAATATCATCAGGTTGATGGTGATCTGTAACTATTATTTCAATTTTATTTGAGTTTGCATATTCAATCTCTTTAACACTATTTATTCCACAATCACAGGTTATAATTAGTGAAACATTGTTTTCTTTCGCAAAATCTATTCCTTCGTTCGATAATCCATAACCCTCTTTTTCTCTATTAGGGATGTAATAAATTACTTTTTGTGAAAATTTTGAAAAAAACAAATACAATAGGGAAGTCGAAGTAACTCCATCAACATCATAATCACCATAAATAAGTATTTTTTTCTCAGAATCAATTGTGTCATGTATTTTTTCAACTGCATTATTCATATCAGTTAATAAAAACGGATCATATAATTCAGAAGCTTCTGGATGAAAATAATTGTAAATCTCATTTTTTGTTTCAATGTTTCTCGACAATAGAATATTACTAAAAAAATAAGTTGTATTATTAATTTTGCTATGTTCTAAAATTGCTTCTGGGGATATGTCTTTAAATTTCCATTTCATAATATATTTTTAAAACTAAAGTTGACAATAAGCCGAATTTTGTTTTCCGACGAATCGGAATGATAATCATTTATCTACTTTAAAAATTACTTTTTAAATTTTGCAACAACCCGGAGAAAATAAGTTCGAGTAAAACCTGATATTTTCATATCTTTCTCCTATTTGTATCGCTTCTGATGGGGTTTACCAAGCATCGGATATTACTACCTGACCGGTGTGCTCTTACCACACCCTTTCACCCTTGCCGACATCAATTAAGATATTTAGGCGGTTTGTTTTCTTTAGCACTTTCCCTCGAATTACTTCGGCCGGTCCTTAACCGGCACCATACTCTGCGAAGTTCGGACTTTCCTCCTTATTGCTAAGGCGATTATCTTGTCAACTTTATAATTTTGTTATTTATCTTCACCTTTCATTTCTTCATTTATAGCATCTTCTGAATAAAGAAAACGATTGCAAACATCACATACAAGAATTGTTTTAGATTTGTAAATTTCAACTCGTTTTTGTGGAATTATTGTGCTATTACAACCTCCACATGCATTGCGTTTTACTGGTACAACGGCAATTCCATTTCTAGCATTATAAATTCTTTTGTAATTATTTAAATATCTTTTTGGAATTAGTTCAACTATCGTTTCTCTTTCTTTTTCAAGTTCTTTTTTCTCTGCTCCGGTATCTTTTATTGTTTGGTCTAAATCTTTTTTGGCATTTTCTAACCCATCTTTACTCTTTTGAATACCAATTTCATTTGCTTTAATTTTTTCTTTCAATTCTTCATTGTTTTCTTCAGTTTTGATTATTTCATCTTCGGCTATTAATATTTCTTTTTTTGAAAAATCTATTTCTGCTGTTAATGCATCGTATTCTCTATTGGTTGTAACTAGATATAATTGTTCTTGATATTTTTTCATTGCTACGGTTATATCACTGATTTTCGCTTCATTTTTTCTTGTTTCTGCTTCGTTTGCAAGAATTGTTTCAGAGTTTGTAATATTTTCTTTTTGTTTTTCTTTTATTTGATATTCAAGTGTTTTTACTGTTTCTGGTAAATCTCCCAACTTATCACTTAGTGCTTTCAATTTTTTGTCTAGTGATTGAAGTTTTATGAGTTGATTTATTGTTTTATGCATTGACCTTTCTCCTTTAATAAAAAATTATTGATATAAAAAAACACCGTTTAAGCGGTGTTAAATATATTATAATTGTATTTCGTTGTAATAGATTTTAATTTGATCATCCTCCATTTTATGTCACGCCGTTAATATCCGATATTTTTTTTTAAAAGTCAATCTAAAAAAAGATTTTTTTTGTTTGTTGAAACCAAAAAATTAAATGAATAAAGTATCTGTAATTAATTGTATATATTTTACAAAACTTATATTATATTATTAAAAAAGAAGAGGTTAAAATGAAAGAAACAACAAAAGAATTAATTAAGTCTAAAATTAGAACAATTCCAGATTTTCCAATAAAGGGGATTATGTTTCGAGATATTACCACTTTGTTAAAAGATGCTGATGGGTATAAAATAATAATCGATGATTTGGCACAAAAATATAAACAGATGGATATTGATATTGTTGCTGGTATCGAGTCGAGAGGATTTATTATTGGTGGAGCTTTGGCATATAAATTGAATTTACCATTTGTACCGATAAGAAAACCTGGAAAATTGCCGGGTGAATTTATTTCCCAAGAATATTCTCTTGAGTATGGAACAAATACTCTTCAAATTCACAAAGATGCAATAAAAACTGGACAAAGAGTTTTGTTAGTTGATGATTTGTTGGCTACTGGTGGTTCAGCAAAAGCATCTATTGATTTAATAGAAAAGATAAATGGCATTGTAAAAGGGGTTGCATTTATCATAGAATTGCCAGATCTTGGTGGCAGTAAAGTACTTAGTAATTATGATATTTATTCTATTGTCGAGTTTTTAGGTGAATAAGATTAATTAGTTGAAAACTTTTTCAAAAATGTTTCGTAATTTTCAATAATTAGTGTATGTTTTGAAGTTACAATTAAATTTTTTGTTTTTAATTTTGAAAACATTCTCGATACTGTTTCTCTTGATGTTCCAGACATGTTGGCAATAATTTCTTGATTTGGCATTTTTTCGATAGTCACTTTTTTATTGTTATATGTACCCATGTTTTCAGCTATTGTTAAAATTGTATTACAAATTCTATGTTCCGCATTATTTAATGATAGGCTCTCGATGAGTTTGTCCGCCTTTCTTAATCTTTTGGTTAGCGTTTTTAAAAGATTTATGGCGATTTTTGGATATTTTTGTAAAATTGAGAAAAAATTTAATTTGTTTATAGTGAAGACGGTGGTGTCTGACAGTGCCACAGCATTTGCAGACCTAGCTTCTCCATCTAATATTGACATTTCTCCAAAGTAATCGTTTTCCTCTATTATTGATAATATAATTTCTTTACCAGCTTCATTTATTCTACTAATTTTGACTTTACCATTTACAATAAAAAATAATAAATTGCCAAGATCTTCTTCAAATAAAATGATATTATCTTTTTCATAATGAGAGATTTTGCATACCGTTAGTATGTCTTTGAGCGATGAATCGTCTAAATCTTCAAATAATTCAATATCTTTTAATGTGGAAATATCTATCATTTTGTTTCCTCCTCATTATTTTTGTTAGGCACTAATCTATCTAAAATGTTTGGTACAAGATCAAGAATTTTATCAACTGTTTGATCTTTTGCACCTAGCATTAATAATTTAGAAGAGCTTTTATAAATTGAAATAATTGCAACGGGTTGAATATTTATTCCACCACCAGCACCTTGACCATTTGCCTCTTTTTTGTTGCTATTGCCTCCGCCCACACCAAAGCCTATGGATATTTTTGATATTGGGATGATTGTAACCTCTCCAATTTGCAGTGGGTCACCAATAATTGTTTTTGATTTGGCGATATCTTCTGCTTTTTTTAGCAAAGTTTCTATTGTCTCATTTATCATTTATTGCCCCCATTTTTTTGAATTTGTTTATTTCTGTCCAAATTACCAATAATCTAAATAAAATACCATATAATTTCATAATAATATTTGTTTTAACAAGAATATCATATCGTGCATTGACATAATCCCATTGTAAATTTATATTTTTTTTATTGTTTATCAATGGTAAGGAATACAAATAACCAGATAATTTTCCTGTATTACTTGGGTCAGAAAGTCCAATATTAGTGGAAAGATTTACCAATTTAATTCGTAAATATTTTCTCCAAATTATTAAAAAATTGTTTGTTAATAATTGTTTGTAAAAAGTAATTTGTGGTTTTTTTTCAATGTATAGAGTTTGTATTTTTGAAATAGAGTTGTATTTATTTGTTCTTTTTTCAGATTTCTTATTTTCACTATCAAGTTTTGTTTGATTTTCTTTTTTTATAGGTTTGATTTTTTTTTCATCTTTTTTTAATGAGACACTAAATTTTATTGGTATTTGTAAAAAAACAATTTTTACATTTATATTAGATTTATCTTTCATCGATAAGGAGATTGAAAACAAAAATTTTATCCAATAAATAGTAATTTTTCCATCAAGTTGCTTGTTTTGAAATTCTCCATCTATTAAAATTTTAAAATTTATAAACAACATTGCAATAAATAATGTTATTACGAAGATAAAAAAGTATAAAATAAAATACAAAACGAACATAATTGTTATACTAAATCTTTTAATTTTGATTTTGTTAAATGATGTATTGTTGATAAAACAATTATACCTGTAAGAAAGGCAATAATCATTTCCCAAGTATATCCCATAGTAACAATTCCTAAGGCAGTTGCACAAGCTGGTGGATGTTCCATATCGGTAAGTGCCATAAAAAACATTGCTGTTCCAACTGTCAATGAATAAATTATAATAGGAAAAATTGTACCTGAAATGGGAATTAATGAAAACAAGATTCCAATTATTGTTCCTATTGTGTGTCCACCAACAACATTTCGCTGATTAGCTGTGAAATTACTTGGTGTAATAAAAACAATAAATGCGGTGGCACCCAAAGATGCAATCATTACAACATGTTGCATTTTTATAAATAACATTGCAATAAATATCGCGAGCGTTGCGATTGAAATTTGTAAAATATAATTCTTCCATTGCCGTTCAAATTTTTTATAAAAATTTACATCTGCTGTTTGTAGTAGTTTAAAATGTTTCATGTTTTTAATATAAGTAAATCTTTTGTATTACACTAAATTATTTTTAACTGTTTTTTGTAGCTTATTCGTACCCTTGAAAAAAAATCATAATATTCGGGAGATTTGAAATCTGGAAAGCTCCATGCAAAAGGTGAAAAGCTTTTTTTATAGTATTCTAAAATTGGGTCTGCATAAATGCCTTTATCGAGATATATTTTTTGTCTGCCGTATTTTGCAGATGCTAAAACTAATTTATCTAAATCTAAATATCCAGGGTCAATATTTATTGTTCGTTGGTGTTCATTTGAATATTTTTGCTCAATCTTGTTCGTAATAATTTTTATTTCTGATATTCGTTGTGGCGAAATAAGATGTTTAAAGCTTAGGAATTTACGATTTAAATTGTTACCCATTTCTGTTTTGTAATAATTAGTGTAATCAAATTTAAATTGAGAACTAATTGTATCTATTTCTCCAAAAATTGTTGTTAATAAATTAATGAATTTTTCAAAATTTATAAATTCGTTTGAATATAATAATCCTATAATTAGTTTGACTGGTTTTACATTGATTGGTTTCATTAGGTTAAATTATTAAATAATTATAATTTATCCAAAATAAAATTGGGAAAAGATGATTATAAAAGTCATTGTTTTTAAATTTGATATATAAATAGATTGTTATAGCTTTTGTTTTGGTTGATTCTATGGAATTCAATTGCAAAACGGGAAAAAATTTAGTAAATTACAAACCTAGAAGGAAGAAAAATAATGCATAAAATAGAAAATAAAATAAAAAATATAGTTGAAATCTCAAAAAAAATAAGAATTGATGTTGTAAAGATCATTCATAATGCAAAATCTGGTCACATAGGTGGCTCATTGGGATTGGCTGATATTTTTACAGTTTTATATTTTCATACTTTAAATCATGATCCCAATAATCCTAATTGGGAAAAAAGAGATCGTTTCATTTTATCAAATGGGCATGTTGCTCCAGTTTATTATTCGGCATTAGCTCATGCAAAATATTTCCCTGTTAGTGAATTGTTGTCATTAAGAAAGTTAAATTCGCGACTACAGGGACATCCCAACGCTTTAGATCTGCCAGGAGTTGAAATTTCTACCGGAAGTTTAGGACAAGGGCTTGGTGTTGCTTGTGGAATGGCCCTTTCTGCACAAAAAGATAGAAAAACACACAGAATTTATTGTTCTATTGGCGATGGCGAATCACAAGAAGGTTCAATTTGGGAATCGGCAATGTTTGCTGGTCATCGTGAATTGTCAAATTTGATTGCTTTTACAGATAGAAATTTTATACAGATTGATGGAAACACTGAAGATATTAACAAATTAGAGCCATTAGCTGACAAATGGAGAGCATTTAATTGGAATGTTTTATCTGCAAATGGTAATGATATTCAAGAAATAATTAACACTTTTGAACAGGCAAAGTTAGAAAAAACAAAACCGACAATGATTCTTTTTTATACAAAGCTTGGTTTTCCAGTTTCTTATATGGACGGGGTATCTAAATGGCATGGTACTGCTCCGAATGATGAAGATGTAAAAATCGCCATAAAAGAAATTGAAGAATATTATTCAAAGATAGGTTTGTCATGAAATATTTAAAAGATAACATTTTTAATAATCCCACTGAATTAGCAACTCGTAGTGGTTTTGGCGAAGCATTAGTTGAATTGGGTAAAATTAACGACAAAGTTGTTGTGTTAACTGCTGATGTTACAGGTTCTGTAAAGGCAAATATGTTTGCTGAAAAATATCCAAATAGATTTTTTAATGTGGGAATTGCCGAACAAAATATGATAGCTGTTGCAACGGGATTTTCTTTGGAAGATAAAATTCCATTTGTTTCAACATTTGGTGCTTTTATTACTGGTAGAGTTTGGGATCAGATTCGAGTATTAATTGCATATTCTCAATCGAATGTAAAATTGGTTGCAACTCATACAGGGGTTACTGTTGGTGAAGATGGTGCAACACATCAAATACTTGAAGATATTGCTTTGATGAGAGTTTTGCCAAATATGACCGTTGTTGTCCCTGCCGATTTTAATGAAACAAAAAAGGCAATATTTGAAGCTGTTAATTTTGATGGACCGATATATATTAGATTAGGTAGACAAAAGTCGCCAGTAATTATAAGTGAAGATTCTTTATTTGAAATTGGAAAAGCACAGAAGTTAAAAGACGGAAATGATGTTACAATTATTGCTTGTGGTGTTTTAGTTTATGAAGCATTGAAGGCTTCCAAAGAATTAAAAGAAATGGGAATTTCTGCAAGTGTTTTAAATATGCACACAATTAAACCTCTCGATATTGAAGCAATTCTAAAATCTGCAAAATCAACAGGTGCAATTGTTACGGCAGAAGAACATCAAATTGCTGGAGGTTTAGGTAGTGCTGTGTCGGAAGTTTTAAGCCAACAATTTCCTGTTCCAATCGAGATGGTTGGAATAAAAGATGAGTTTGGTATATCTGGAACATCAGAACAGTTGCTTACATATTATGGTTTGCGTTCAAAAAATATTGTAGAAAGTGTAAAAAAAGTAGTAAAAAGAAAAAGATAATGCGTTCAGAATTTACAAATCCAGAAAAACAAGAGGAAGAGAAAACAAAAAGTGCCATTTCACTTCGACCTGAAAAATTATCTGAATTTATTGGTCAAAAAAAATTAAAAGAAAATTTAGCAATTAGTATAAAAGCAGCACAGCAAAGAAATGAGCCAATTGATCATATTTTATTATTTGGACCTCCGGGGTTAGGGAAAACAACATTGGCAAATATAATTGCAAAAGAGTTAAATTCTAATATCAAACCAACTTCAGGTCCTGTTATGGAAAAAGCTGGAGATTTGGCTGGCATTTTAACAAATTTGAATTTCAAAGATGTTTTATTTATTGATGAAATTCACAGAACAAATAAAGTAGTAGAAGAATATTTATATTCGGCTATGGAAGATTTTAAAATAGATATAATGATAGACAAGGGACCAAGTGCGAGAAGTATTCAATTAAATCTGGAAGGGTTTACATTGGTGGGTGCTACAACTCGTGCTGGTTTATTAACTTCTCCAATGAGAGATAGATTTGGTATTACTTTACATGTTGATTATTACAAAACGAGTGAATTGGCAGAAATTATTAATCGTTCTGCAAAAAGATTAAACATTGAAATAACAAAAGCTGGTGCTGATGAAATCGCAAAAAGATCACGAGGAACACCAAGAATAGCAAATCGCTTATTAAAAAGATGTCGCGATTATTCACAAATTCAAGCAAATGGAATTATTACACTGGAAACAGCAAAGGGTGCATTATTGATGTTGGAAATAGATGAAATTGGCTTGGATAATATGGATAAAAGAATATTGTTAACATTGGTTAATAATTTTTATGGTGGTCCTGTTGGATTACAAAATTTAGCTGTTTCGATAGGTGAAGAAGCTGATACAATAGAAGAAGTTTATGAACCATTTCTAATTCAAGAGGGATTCATTCAAAGAACATCACGAGGTCGTGTTGCTTTAGATAGAACATACAAGCATTATAATCTTAACAAAGAAATTAAAAATAATAAACAAGGAAATTTATTTAATGACAAAATTTGAGATTTTTAATAACAAACAAAATTCATATCATTTATCTGATTTTTATTATGATTTACCGGAAAATTTAATATCTAAATATCCAGTAGAAACTCGTGGAGAATCGAGATTGATGGTATTGGATAGAAAGAAAAAAACTATAGAACATCGTAAATTTGTAGATGTGGTAAAATATTTTGAACCAAACGATTGTTTAGTTTTGAATAATACGAAAGTATTCCCCGCTAGATTGTTCGCAATAAAAGATAAAACAGAAGCAAAAGTGGAAATATTTTTATTAAGGGCTCTCGATGAACAGATATGGGAAGTTATTGTTAATCCTGCTCGTAAAGTGCGAATTGGTAATAAATTAAACTTTACTGACAAAATCCATTGTGATGTGATTGATAATACTGTATCAAGTGGGCGTGTTATAAGACAT
Organism: Fidelibacterota bacterium; assembly: GCA_029931905.1. GTDB lineage: Bacteria > Fidelibacterota > Fidelibacteria > Fidelibacterales > Fidelibacteraceae > TCS52. The sequence goes on along the minus strand of JAOZRH010000020.1, from coordinate 4,002 downwards.
AATGTTTCCAAAGAGGAATTTATGGATTATGTAATGGAAAATGGTAAATCACCAATTCCACCGTATATGAAAAGAGAAAGTGAACCAATAGATAAAATTAGATATCAAACTGTGTTTGCAGAAAATGCGGGAGCTGTTGCAGCACCAACTGCTGGATTACATTTTACAGACAAAATATTAAAGAAGATAGAGAAAAAAAATGTTAATATTACTCCAATTACTTTGCATATAGGGCTTGGAACATTTAAGCCAGTTGTTGTTGAAGATGTTAGTCGTCATAATATGCACTCTGAGTTTTATCATATTTCAAAAGAAACAGCAGATATGGTTAATAATACAATGAAAAATGGTAATAATATTTTTGCTGTTGGAACTTCGGTAGTTAGAGCTTTAGAATCTGCTTATATTTCGGATATGCAAATTACAGAACAAAATTCGTGGACAGATAAATTTATTTATCCTCCTTATAATTTCCAAATTGTTGATAAACTAATCACAAATTTTCATCAACCAAAATCTACTTTGATAATGTTGGTTTCTGCTTTTGCCGATAAAAATTTTATTATGAAAGCATATAAGGAAGCTATTGACAAAGAATATGGTTTTTATTCTTATGGCGATGCAATGTTGATTATTTAATCAATAATTTTTTATTATGGATAAAATATCAGTAATTATTCCTGCTGCTGGATTTGGACAAAGAATGAATTCTAAAGTTCCAAAACAGTTGATAGAAATTTCTAATAATCCAATTATTTATTACACATTAATGCGTTTTGTTAATGATAATAGAATAAAAGAAATAATTATTTCAGTTTCGGAAGATATTAAAAAACAAATTGTTGAGGTTTGTAATAAAATTAATTCTCCAAAAGAAATAAAAATTGTTCTTGGCGGAAGTAAAAGACAAGATTCTGTGGCAAATGGGTTGGAAATATTAGATAAAGAAACAAATGTTGTATTGATTCACGATGCGGTGCGACCATTTTTTGCAGAAAATATAATCGGCGATGGATTAAAGTTGCTGAAACAATATGATGGTGCAATTGCTGGTGTTCCAACAATTAATACAATTAAGGTTGTAGAAAACAATTTAATTAAAAGCACACCAAATAGAAAAATTTTATATAGAATAAATACACCACAAATATTTAATAGAGAAGCTATTTTAAAGGCTTATAGTTATGCTAAAGAAAATAATTATTATGGGACAGACGATTCATCACTAATGGAAAAAATTGGTGGAAAAGTTGTAGTTATTTCAGATACTTATGAAAATATAAAAATTACTACAAAAACAGATTTGACAATTGCAAAAGAGGTAATCAATGAAAATTAAAACTGGAATTGGACAAGATAGTCATAAACACAATTTTTTAGGGCAAAATAAAGAATTAGTATTGGGTGGAGTTGTTTTTCGAAATGAATTGCCATTGCATGGAAATAGTGATTCAGATGTGGTTTTACATTCTATAACAAATGCCGTTTCTGGAATTACTGGTGTAAATATTCTTGGAAAGATTGCGGACGAAATGTGTAAAAGTGGAATTGTTGATAGTGAAGAATACCTTTTGAAAGCACTAGAATTTTTAAACGGATTTAAGATTACACATGTATCGGTGAGTATTGAATGTAAACAACCAGCAATTACACCATATATTCCACAAATGAAGAAATCTATTGCAAGAATTTTATCTTTAGAAACATCAGATGTTGGAATAACTGCTACATCGGGTGAAGAGCTTACAGAGTTTGGCAAAAACAAAGGTATTCAGGTTTTTTCCATTGTTACCGCCATCAAAGAATAATATATTGTTATCAAGCTAAAATTATTAATATAAAAAGAAGTAATTAAATGGAATTAATGAAAAGTATTATTGAGTTATTGGGGAGTACAAGCCCATTTTATTTGATTTTAATAATTTTCATCGTTTCGTTTATTGAAAATATTTTTCCACCAATTCCGGGCGATACGATGTTGGTTTTTACAGCTTATCTTTTCGGAACTTTTTCGCATTCTTTAACAGCTCTTTTTATTTTTTCATTACTTGGAAGTGTCTTAGGATTTATGTTTTCCTTTTCTGTTGGACATCATTGGGGACGAGATTTCTTTTTTGAGACAAATCATAAACTTATGCCGATCAATTTTCTTAAGCGGATAGAAAAAAAGTTCAATAAATATGGAGTTTGGGTAATATTTATGAATAGAATTTTCCTTGGTATGCGAACTGTAATTGGAGTGTTTTCTGGCATCTCAAGGATTAAATGGTGGAAGGCATTATTATTGATTTCTACTTCGACATTTATTTATAATTATTTATTGATGATGATGGGATATTATATTGGCGATAATTGGGAAAGAATTCAAATGATATTAAAACAATATAATATTGTAGCGGGAATAATATTTTTTATTATAATTGTCGTATGGTTTATTAGACGAGAAAAATATGTTGTGAATTACAAAAAGGAGATGAAATGATTGTTACAAGATTCGCGCCAAGTCCTACCGGATATTTACATGTTGGTGGATTGCGGACAGCACTTTATAATTATTTATATGCCAAAAAAAATGAAGGGAAATTTATTTTAAGAATTGAAGATACCGATCAAACAAGATATCAAGAAGGTGCAGTAGAAAATTTAATGAATTCTCTAAAATCTGTTGGAATTGAGTACGATTTTGGGCCAGGAAAAGAAGATGAAAATGCACCATATTTTCAAAGTAAAAGAAATAATATTTATAAAAAGGAAGTAGATAAATTAATTCAAGATGGAAATGCTTATAGATGTTTTTGCACTCCTGAACGATTGAAAGAATTGCATGAAAAACAAGTTGCAAATAAAGAAGATCCAAAATATGATGGAAAGTGTAGAAATCTTTCACAAGAAGAATCTGATGAACGAGCTAAATCTGAAAATTTTACAGTTCGTTTAAAAGTTCCAGAAACAGGTGGAATTACATTCAAAGATAAAGTCCGTGGAAAAGTGAAAATTGATTATTCGGAAGTAAGTGACCAAATTCTGATAAAAACAGACGGATTTCCAACTTATCATCTTGCAAATGTCGTTGACGATCATTATATGAAAATTTCTCATGTTATCAGGGGCGAGGAGTGGTTATCGTCATTGCCAAAACATTTATTGCTCTATCGTTACTTGGGTTGGAAAGCACCAAAATTCGCTCATTTGCCTTTACTTTTGAATTCCGACCGATCTAAATTATCAAAACGACAGGGCGATGTTGCGGTTGAAGATTATTTAAATAAAGGATATTTACCTTCGGCTTTGCTAAATTTTCTCGCTCTTTTAGGTTGGAATCCGGGAGGGAAAAAAGAAATATTTTCACTTGAAGAATTGGTGAATGAATTTTCGCTTGAACGAATAAATAAATCTGGTTCGGTTTTTGATGTGAAAAAATTAGATTGGATGAATGGTCAATATATTAGAAAAATGAGCGATGAGAGTTATTTTGTTGAAGCTAAAAAATGGATTGATGAAAGTAAATTAAAAAAAGATAAAATTCATATTGCTTTAAAATCATTGAAACCAAGATTGGTAAAAATGACGGATATTCAAGAGAAACTAAAAACTTTTACACAAACAGAATTTGAAATAAATGACGAAGAAGCAAAGAAAATAATTGGAACCGATTCAACAAAAATCGTTCTAAAAAGTTATTCAGAAAAAGTGAGTGATTTAGATGAATTGACAGCAAATGATTTCTATTCTATTATGAAAAAAGTTCAAAATGATACTGGAATAAAAGGCAAAGATTTATGGATGCCAATTCGAATTGCACTTACTGGCGAAATGCACGGACCAGAGCTCGATTGTATTGTTGAATATTTTGGAAAAGAAGAAAATATTTCGAGAGTTGGGAAGTTTTTTTAACATGAGAATTTGAATATCCAACACCAAATATCCAATATCGAAATCTCAAATATTATTCAATTTCAAATTTCTAATTTTTCGAACTCGGTAGCAAATATTCTTTATCCT
>JAOZRH010000123.1 GCA_029931905.1 Fidelibacterota bacterium | reverse complement strand
TAGACGAATAAATATTAAACATCGTTTGGTATATCAGATTTATAGTAAAGAAAAAATAGTGAAAGTTATACGAATGTGGTCACATTATGAATAATAAAAATTATAACTTAAAGGAGAAAAATGTCAAAGAAAATGTTAGTTAAAAAAGATTTAGAAAGGATTAGTGAAGCTGTGAAGAATGCCGAAAAAAATACTTCCGGTGAAATTGCAATTGCTTTGATTAATGAGAGTGATGATTATGCAAAATATGAATTGTTTTTTGCATTTATTATGGGTTTTATTTATTTAGTAATTTTATTGTTTTTTTCGTCAGAGATTGAAACTGCAATTCAAAGTTCATTTTGGAGTTATACTTCAAATTATTTGGTTATGTTTTATGGATTTTCAATTTTTATTGTTATTTCCATTTTCTATTTTATAGCGAATATTTCACAAATTGATAGATTAATTGTACCTAAAAAGATAATGCAAGAGAAGGTAAAAAATAGAGCGACAAGATATTTTATGGAATCAGGTGTTTATAAAACGAGAGATAGAACAGGAATTTTAATTTTCATTTCAATATTAGAAAAAAGAATAGAATTAATTGCCGATAGTGGAATAAATGCAAAGATTGAACAATCGAAATAAGACGGAATTGTTGAAAATATTGTAGCTGGTGTTAAAGATAACAAATTGGCAGATAATTTGATTGGTTCAATTGATGAATGTGGAAAATTATTGTCAAAACATTTTCCAATAAAAGATGATGATGAAAATGAATTATCTAATGAAATAAATATTTTGGAGAAATAATGAAAAAAATAATTTCAATTTTATTAAGTATAATTTTTGTAAGTAGTTTGTTTGCTCTTGATGTTCCAAAGTTGAAAGGACGAGTGAATGATTACGGAAATATTTTAAATTCAAGAGAAGAGAAACAGATAGAAAAATTTCTTTATGAAAATGAACAAGCAAATTCTTCTCAAGTTGTTTTGCTGACTTTAAAAAGTTTGGAAGGTGAAAATTTAGAAGATTATTCTATACGAGTGGTTGAAAAATGGAAAATCGGTCAGGAAAAATTCGATAATGGTGTTTTACTTTTAGTTTCATTGGCAGACAGAAAAATAAGAATTGAGGTTGGTTATGGTCTGGAATCAATAATTACAGATTTAAAAGCTGGATATATTATCAGAAATTCAATTACTCCAGAATTTAAAAAAGGAAATTATTATCAAGGGATTGTAAATGGATTATCAAATGTGACTGGAATAATAAATAAGGATTTTGATATTTCAGCTGAAGAATTAGCAAGATATCAAAATACAAAAAATAATCAAAAAGCAGGTGGATTACCATTTGGTTTGGTTGTGTTTGTATTTGTAATAATTATGAATATGCTTGGTAGAATGTTAGGGTCTGGTCATCGTCGCGGTGGTGGTGGATTAATGTCGCTGTTTTTGTTGAGTTCTATTTTAGGTGGTGGTTCACGAGGTGGCTCTAGTGGTGGTGGATTTGGTGGTTTCTCCGGTGGCGGAGGCGGTTTCGGTGGCGGAGGTGCTTCTGGCGGATGGTGATGTTAATTAGGAATTACGAATTTGAAATTAGGAATTAGGAGCCGAAGGCCGACGAAGTCAATTAGGAATTACTTGCCCGCAACAGGCGGGGGAATTAGGAAATGATGCCACAATACAAAACAATATGAAGTTAATTAGAAATTGAATAATAGGAAACAATGAAAAAAATTGTAGTAAAATTCGGTGGTTCGAATTTAAAAGATAAAGACGGAATGGAAAAAATTCTGCAGACGATTAAAAATTATAATCAACCGTTGGTTATTGTTGTTTCTGCATTTTACGGTATTACAAATTTATTATCCGATGCATTAACTACTGTATTAGATGATGAAAAAAAAATACTAAAATTGACAAAATCTATTATGAAATTGAAACAAGATGTTATTAATGATTTTATTTTTTCAGTCGAAATTAGAGAAGAAGTATTAGAAGAAATATCAAAAATGTTAAAACAATTAGAAAGATATTTGCTTGGAATTTATTATATAGGCGATGTTCCTTTATTTGTTGAGGATATTATTTTGAGTTATGGTGAACGAATGAGTTCGTATATTTTAAAATCAATTTTGTCTTATCAAGGCGTAGATTGTGAGCTTGTTTTACCGGAAGATATGGGGCTTTATACTGATGGTGATTTTGGAAATGCAACGATTAATTATGAAAAATCAAAAGAATTTGTAAGTAATAGACTTTCTGATGATAAGATTTATATTGTGCCAGGATTTTATGGGATTTCAAAAGATAACAAAATTACTCTTTTGGGGCGTGGTGGAAGTGATTATTCTGCAGCATCAATTGCAAAGTGTATAAATGCAAAATCGCTTGATATTTGGAAAGATGTAAATGGCTTTTTAAGTGCTGATCCCAAAATTATTCCAAATACGATTCAGATAAAGAAGCTTGATTATACAGAGGCGGCTGAATTGTCATATTTCGGTGCAAAAGTTTTACATCCACGAACAATTGAACCATTGAGTAATGATAATATTCCTATTAGAATTTTCAATATTAATAAAACAGATTCAGATATTAAACCATATTCAATAATTGATAGTGAAGGCGAAGTTTCAAAAGAAGTGATTAAAAGCGTTACTTATAGCGATGATTTTTGTGTTTTACAGTTGAAAGGACCTGGTGTTGGTATAAAACCGGGAATTTTAGCAAAAGTAACGAGTGATTTTGATAATTATAAAATTAATATAAAAACGGTAATTACGGCACAAACTTCAATAAATTTTCTGTTGGCAAAAAAAGATTTAAAACGAGCCTTTAATCATACAAAAAATTTGAAACTTGGGGCGGTTAATGAAATTGTACCAATCGATAATGTTACTTTGATTGCATTGGTTGGTAAGGGGCTTTCTCATAATCATAGTATAGCAGGAAGAACTTTTGGCACAATGGCAAGAGAAAAAATAAATGTGAAAATTATTAATTCTGGTGCTTCCGAAGTTGCAACTTATTTTATTATTGATGAAAAAAATACAAAATTGGCAATTTCTGCAATTCATAAAGAGTTTTTTGAATAAAGTTATTTAATTAAATAAATTCATCTAATGAATAGTACAAAAACAAATTTAGAGAAAAAACTCGAACAAATTCCGTGTAAACCCGGAGTATATTTATTTCGAGATTATAAAGAAAATGTTATTTATGTAGGTAAAGCAAAATTACTTTGCAATCGTGTCAAATCATATTTTAGAAAGAGTAATGATGTCAAAGTAGAGGTGTTAGCTTCTAAAATTGTAGATATTGAGTGGATAATTACAGATTCAGAAGTTGAAGCATTGTTATTAGAGAATAATTTAATAAAACGATTTTATCCAAGATATAATATTGCTTTGAAAGATGGAAAATCATATCCATTTATTAGAATTACAAACGAATTATTCCCAAGGATTTTTTTTACAAGAAATATTGTAAAAGATGGTTCAAGATATTTTGGACCATATACTGACGGAAGAAGATTAAAAAAGACAATAAAAATTATTAATAAATTATTTTCAATTAGAAAGTGTAAATATAAACTTGATGAGCAGATTATTGAGAGTAAGAAGATAAAATTATGTTTACAATATCAAATGGGAAATTGTGGCGGAGTTTGTCAAGGACTTGTAGAAGAGAATGAATATAAAGAGATGATTGATGAAATTGTTCGATTTTTAAACGGAAAAACTGATGGTATTATTCAAAAAATTAATGATAGAATGTTGAAGGCCTCACAAATATATGAATATGAAAAAGCTGGTCATTATAGAGATCAATTGAAAATTTTAAATCAATATAAGAATAGTCAAAATGTTGTGCAAACAGATTTCAAAAGTAGGGATATTATTACGGCATCTGTTATGGAAAATGATGGTGTTGTAGTTTTGTTTCGTTTACGAGAGGGAAATTTAATAGGTCGTGAGAAGTTTTATATGAAAAATATTCATAATAAGAAATCAACGATTGTTGTGAAAAAATTTATGCGTTCATATTATTCTGATACAACATTTATTCCTAAAGAAATATTTGTGAATATTGAAGATGAAATAGAATTATTTGAGGATTATTTATTAAAAATAGCAAAACATCGTGTAAAAATAATTAAACCAGAACGAGGCAAAAAAGCGAAGTTATGGACATTGGCACAAAAAAATGCTGATATGTTATTGAAAGAATTATTATTGCAGAAAATGAAGTTGGAAAATGAACCAACGAAAATGGTAAAAGCATTGCAAGAATCTTTGAATTTATCTGTTCCGCCAATAAGAATTGAGGGTTTTGATATTTCGCATATTCAAGGAAAACATACTGTTGCATCTATGGTGTATTTTGAAAATGGCAAATCGAAAAAAAGTGAATATCGCAGATTTAAAATAAAAACAGTTAATAAAATTGATGATTTTGCAAGTATGAAAGAAGTTGTATTCCGAAGATATTCACGATTGATAGATGAAAAAATAATGTTGCCTGATTTAATTTTAATTGATGGTGGAAAGGGACAATTGAATATTGCAAAAGAGGTATTAAATGATTTACAGTTGCATAATATTCCAATAATCGGATTAGCGAAACGATTAGAAGAGGTTTTTATTCCCGGATATTCAAAAGCACAAAATGTATCTAAATCATCGCCAGCAATTATTTTGTTGAGAAGGATTCGTGATGAAGCGCATCGATTTGCAATTACATATCATCGTCAAAAAAGAGATAAAGATATAACGAAAAGTATTTTGGATTTGACTTCTGGAATTGGCAAAAAGCGAAAAGCAAATTTATTAAAAGAATTTGGTTCTGTAAAAAATATAAAAAAACATTCGGTTGAAGAAATTTCAGAAAAAACGGGAATTGCAAAAAAAATAATTGAAAAAATATTTGAATAAAAAAAAAGACCAAAAAATGGTCTTTTTTAATAATTGTTATATAAAGATATTTATCTAAACATTGCTTTTATGCTACCCCAAGTTTGATTTACACTTGAAATATTCATATTTATTTCTATTGGCTCAGAATATTCTATTGATTGATCAATAAATACGATTTTTAATTTATATTCAAAATTTAAATCTGATGTTTTATATAGTGACTCATCTTTATAATAATATTCTGTGCTATTCCCAACTGAATTTATTCTATGTATGTTTTTGTAATCGGTTGCATCAATTCTTTTTTTCATAATATAAAATGATTCAATTTCGTTTGCGGAATCAATTTTCCATTCAAGTAATATATAACCATTTCCAGATTTACCACTAAAATATTCCAAACCGTTAAATGCAAATATATTTGTAACAATCGAAACAACAATAAAAATTGTTAGTAATATCTTTTTTATGGTGTTTAATTTCTTCATTTGTTTCTAATATAGTGAAATATTTATAATTGTCAAATGTTTTTTTTGGGAATCATCAATTATTTGACCAATATCACATTTATTTAGTAATTATTAGAATATTAATTTCTACTTTAAAGTCATTTTTCGTATTATAATCAGAAACATCTATACTTGTTAAGTAGATTGTTCCCTCTAATTTGTCTGTTTTATTACCTTTTTTATTAATAATTTTTTCAATGGCTTTTTTATAATTTTCTAATAGAGATTTTTCTAAATTTTCAGTGCGAAATGTAATCATAAATGAAAAAGCTTTTTCTTTATTAATATTTTTAACATTATTTTGTGAAGATAATATTGTAAGATATTTTTTATCACCTATTTTATCCGATTTAACTGTTTTTATATCAGTTAGAATTCCATTAGATTGTGTTGAAAAATTTATTGTCCCATTATTTTTTTGATAAATAAAATTTATTCCGGAAATTTGATTAAGCAAATTAACTCTAGCATTGGTTTTTGATTTTATTTGTGCCATTTTATCACTTCCGCGTGATTCTCCAATTCCATAACCCATAATGACTTTTGTTTTTGATTGATTACAAATCCCTTTTTACCCTCGGCTTCGTTTTCTTTAAGGGGAAGGATTATTACACCGATTTTCTCAAGCTCAGGAATCTTTTTTTCTTTTTCAATATCAATTTTTCCAG
>JAOZRH010000284.1 GCA_029931905.1 Fidelibacterota bacterium | reverse complement strand
CGCGATGGTTTGAACAAATTCTTCGTCATCTTTCTCAAATTTTACTTCATCCACATTTCCGATCAGATTCACCACACCGAAAATTTCCTGATTATCAAGCAAGGGAAGACATAACAAAGCCTTAGGATTGATAATTTCATCTTTTGCCCATGAAGTTAGAAATCCGCTAAATACAATTTCAATGATAGTCGTATTTATAAATGAGTTGTTGAAAAAGAAATTGTTAAAAAATGAAAAGAATATGTTTTATTTTCTATTCAATCTTATAATGGCAAAAGTTTGAAGACCAACAAAGTATAAAAAAAAATATTGTAAAATGATGCTTGATTATTTTAAAGAAAGAGCAGAACATATTTATTCTGAAAAAATTAAAAAAGAAAAAACTTCTGATACAAAATTTTGACAAATCAAAGAAAAAGAAGTTTATTTATTTCCAACAGATTTTCCAACTGCTCTTGAATTTTCTGAAATGATTGATGTTTGACATTCTGCACTTAATGAACGAAAAGATGCAAAAAATAAAGATTGAACATTAAAACATCCTGAATTTTCGGAAACCTACAAAAGGTGTCAAGCCATATCGAAGAGATTATTATTACAAAATTGATTAAATTGAATGTATCAATCCAACTTTGCACAATTTGTATTATTGAATCATTATCCAAGAGATTATAGAAATAAATCTGAAATAGATGTCTGATGACAAAAAAATAATCCAATAAAAATAGATAAAACAGATGTAGAAAAGATGAGTGATGATGATGTAGATAATGCACTATCAAATATAATTTTAAATAATAACAAGAAATAATGATAATACTTGAAATGTTTATAGATAATTTTATTTATGTATGACTTGCATTTGTATTCTTTATAATACATTTTACCATAACAAAAATATATGAATTTTTATTTAAAAGAAATAAATAATGGAGTATCCTTGACTGCAAAATATATTTGATATACCAGTCCAAGAGTTAAAAGAAGATGCCTTTGATTTTACTTGAATGAATATAGAACAGAAAGTAGATAGGATGAAATATAATTATAATTATTCGATCCAGTTGAGATTAGATTATATAAAAAAAATACAATCACAAAATAAAAAATTCAGACTAAAACTTTTACAAGTAGATGATGAATATACTCAAATGCTTTTGTTTGAATATTGTAAAAGAAATCCATTGTTTTACATAAATAGTTTTGTTCGGACATATAATCCAAGATTACCAGTTCCAAATATCCCATTTATAACTTACCCTTTCCAAGATAAATTTATACTTGATATTATAGATAGTATTGAAAAAGGTATTGATCATCGAATAGAGAAGTCAAGAGATATGTGATTTAGTTGGTTGATTCTTGCGATAGCTTCACGATGATTTTTATTTAAAGATTGGGCTAGTTTGATTTGAAGTTATAAACAAGATTATGTTGATAAACAATGAGATATGGATTCTGCTTTTGAAAGATTAAGATATATGTTCAATAGATTACCACAACGATTAAAACCTAATGATATGTTAGATAAGTTTATGAGTATATCTTCTCAAGACAATACAACTTGAATAAGTTGAGATGCTTGAAAATGATTTTGAACTTGATGAAGGAGAATGTTTGTCTTTTTAGATGAATTTTGAATGCGACAGTTTGATAAAACAGCATTGAGAAAAACAAAAGATTTAAC
>JAOZRH010000122.1:4045-6147 GCA_029931905.1 Fidelibacterota bacterium | reverse complement strand
AATTATTCATTAGATTCGCTTTATTTATTAGAAAAAGGTGCAGAGCCAAACAAAGAAAGTATTCTAAGCAAAATGTTTTCGATATTTAAAAAAGAGAAGGACGAAAATAATACCATAAATATAAATATTGATAATGGTTATATTAATAGATTAAAAGAAACAATAAATGTTGAAACTATTCGTGAAACTCAAACAATAAAAATTTCATTAGAATCAATGAATCCAGACGAGTGTGCAATTATTATCAATACATTTGTAGAAGAATATATAAAAACAGATTTAGAAAGGGCATCAAGTTCAAGTGGAAGAATAAAATCATTTCTATCTGTACAATTAGAAAAAATTGAAAAAAAACTGTCCATAAGCGAAGATAAACTACAAGAATATCAACAAAAAGAGGGTGTAGTAAATCTTGACGAAAATTCAAGAATATTAATTGAAAAATCATCAGAATTTGAATCAACTTATTTTACAGCAATTGCTGAAGAAGAAATTATCTCTACACGAATAACTCATCTAAAAGACAATTTATCAAAAAAGGAAATAGACCTATTAGATGAAGCACTTAGAGTTGCAAACCCTATGATAATTTTTCTAAAATCAGAAATAGCAAAAAAAGAGGCTCAATTAGCCAGATATGGTGATTCCGCACAAAATGCATCTGAAAATGTCCTCTCAATAAAAAAAGATATACAAAATTTACAAAATAGAATAACTAAAGAAACAAAATTACTATTGGACAAAGGTTATGTCCCAGGTCCAGAGAGTCCATTTAAATCAAATCAAATAATAATTGAAACCATTTTAACATTAGAAACTGAAAAAATCAGTTTGAATGCCAGAATAAAAGAATATAAAAAATTAAATACTCATTATTTAGACCAATTAAATACATTACCTAAAAAACATGTTGATTTCATAAGATTAACAAGAAATCAACAAGTTAATGAAAACCTGTATATAATGATGAAACAAAAATTCGAAGAATCAAGAATTAATGAAGCAAGTAAAATTGGTGCAATCTATGTTATAGACAAAGCAATACCAAATATCAAACCAATCAAACCAAAGAAAAAAATGAATGTACTTATCGGAGCAATTCTTGGACTAGGATTAGGATTTAGCATTGTATTTATTAAAGAATCTCTTGACAATTCACTAAAAAGTAAGGAAGATTTTGAGAAATTAGGTGTTACAACACTTGCAGTTATTCCAAAAATTGGTGATAATAAAGGTAAAAAACATATTTCTGATAAAGATTATCTAAAAGCCAAATTAATTACTCACCAAGAACCAAGATCACCAATTTCAGAAGCATTCAGATCCTTTAGAACAAATATAGAATTGACACAAATAGATAAAAAATTGACTACATATGCTGTTACATCAGCTACATCTGGAGAAGGAAAAACAACTGTAATTGTTAACCTTGCTATCTCTTTTGCTCAATTTGGACATAAAACGCTACTAATTGATGCCGATATGAGAAAACCTGTAATAAATAAAATGTTTAATATTGACAGAAGTCCAGGACTTTCAGAATTAATAATAAAAAAATCAACCATGGAAGAAACAATTCGCAAAACTGAAATTCCCAATTTATCACTATTACCATCAGGTACTATTCCTCCAAACCCTTCTGAATTAATTGGATCCGACAAAATGGGTGCCTTAATCAAAGAATTAAGTAAAAAGTATGATAAAATATTTATAGATGCTCCACCTGTCCTTGCTGTAACCGATCCAATATTAGTTGGAAAAATTGTCGATGGTTTATTTTTCGTTTCTCGTGCTGAATTAACAGATATAGAACTAATCAAACATGCTCTCGATACAATAAAAACCACAAATTTACCTTTAGTTGGGGCTGTGATTAATGAAGTATCATCAAAAACTATGTTATATGGTAAATATTATAGATATTATCATTATAAATATGAAGAATAAAATAAAAAGTTGATAAAATATTTGTAAATTCCATCAACCTTTTAAGCTATATATTAATTAATATTTTTATTTTGAATACAATTTCTCAATTTCTGAAGCGTATTTTTCGGTAATTACTCTTCTTTTAATTTTTATACTTGGAGTAAGTTCGCCCG
>JAOZRH010000122.1:0-3945 GCA_029931905.1 Fidelibacterota bacterium | reverse complement strand
TATTTTTCGGTAATTACTCTTCTTTTAATTTTTATACTTGGAGTAAGTTCGCCCGCTTCAATTGAAAATGCTGACGAAATCAATACATATTTTTTAACCTGTTCATATCTTGCTAAATCTTGTTGGTATTTGCTCAACTCATTATTAAACAATGTAAATATCTCAGGTAATGTTAATAATTCTTTATAATTTTTATATGATAATTCTTTATGTTTCGCCCATTTTTCAAGAACATCTTGAGGCGGAACTATTACAGCGACAAGAAAATTTCTTTTATCACCAATAACAACAATTTGATCAATATATTTTGATTTTAACAACTCGTGTTCAATGTTAGTTGGAGCTATATTTTTTCCAGCTGAAGTTACAATAATATTTTTCTTACGATCTGTAATATGTAAAAAACCATCACTATCAATTAGTCCGATATCTCCAGAATAAAGCCATCCATCTTTATCAATAACTTTTTTTGTTTCATGTTGATCTTTATAATAACCCTTCATGATATTTGGTCCTTTAAATAATATTTCCCCATCAGAAGCTATTTTCATTTTAACATCTGGAATAGTTTCACCAACTGTACCAAATTTTATTTTTTTACGACGAACAACATTTGTTACAGGAGTTGCCTCTGTCATTCCAAACCCTTCTAATAAAACAATTCCCGAAGCAGCAAAAAATTCACCGATATTTTTTGATAGTGGAGCACCTCCAGAAATTCCAAATAAAAATTCGCCACCAAAAACATCGTGAATTTTACTGAATATTAATTTTTTAGCAATTTTATATTTCAATCCTAAAAATCCATTTGGCTCTTTATTGTTTTGAATATATTTTCTTGCAGATTCACTACCAACATTTTGTGCCCAAAAAAATAATTTTTGTTTCAGTGGAGATGCATCACCAACTCCATTAATTATTTTTGCATAAATCTTTTCATATAATCTTGGAACTGAAATTAAATAATGTGGTTTGGCTTCTTTTAAGTTTTCTGGCACTTTTATCATTTCTTCTGCAAAGTAAGTTGTAGAACCAATTAAAAAACAGAAAATGGATCCAACTCGCTCCAAACTATGACTAAGTGGTAAAAATGACAACCATCTTTTTCTATGTTCAAATTTTAAAGCGTCTTGAGATGCTTGTGCATTTGTTGCAATATTGAAATGTGTTAACATTACTCCTTTTGGTGGGCCTGTTGTTCCAGATGTATAAACAATTGTCCAAAGGTCGTCTTTTTTAATTTTTTTACCTTCATCTTCTAAAGTATAATCAACGCCTTTGAGAAATTTCTTTCCAATTTCTAAAAAATCAGATAATTTTACAATCCATTTTTCTTCAAAATCGACTTCGTCAAGAATAACTATTTTATTTATATCTTTTATATGTTTTTTGATTTTGATTATCTTTTTTGCCTGTTCCTTAGTAGAAACAAAAACAAATTTCGCATCAGAATGCTTAAGAATATATTCACACTGTTTTTCTAGTAGTGTTGGATAAACCGGAACACTTATAAGGCCAAAATGAGCACATGCAAAATCAATCATTGTCCATTCGGGACGATTTTCTGATTGTATTGCAATTTTATCACCCTTTTTCAATCCCAAACTTCTTAATCCCATAGCAATAAGTTCTATTTTATCTCTTGCTTCAGAATAGGTAATCGGCAACCATTTTTCACCTTCTTTATAATAAAAAAGATCTTGGTCTTTATTTTCTTTCATCGATTGACTAAAAATTTCCGGTACTGTTTTTAAATAATTAATTGAATATTTCATTGTCCCCCCAATATTTTTTTTAATATTACAACATTTTAATTAAAATTGCAAATAACTAAATGTTTTTACACTTCGCTCTATAATTTTTTATTTTTTCCATTCTTTCAAAATAGCAATAGCCGTTTCTGGATTTGCATCTAAACCGAATTCAAATTGATTAATAATTCCTCCACTAGGATTGTATAAGTTGTTTTTTATTTTTCCAACTGCTTTTCGTCCGATATTTGGATTTTTTGATGGTAAAATATTTTGCCGATCAATTTCACCCCAAAATGTAATTTTACCTTTAAATCGGCGACCAATATCCTCAATATCCATACAAAACAATTGTGAATTAATAGCATCAACCCCAATTTCAATTAAGTCCTCATAAATATCAATTATATATCCATCAGAATGCATAAACACAAATTTGTTATTCGCATGAGCAATATCACAATACTCTTTATAAAGTGGTTTAAAGATCTCTCGCCATAATTCTGGTGAAATTAATAAACTATTTTGAGATCCCCAATCATCCATAAACATTAATCCGTCCACATCGGTTTTTGCCCACATTTCAAATTCTTTTAAATAAAATTGATTAATCATATTAAGCAAATTTAAAAAATCTTCATCTTGAATTGCACAATCCATTAATGCATTTTCTGTCCCACGAATAAATTGGTATCTTTCCCAAGGTCGTGGAATACAATTTGCTCTTACAAACTTATCCGTCTCTGCACAAAACTTTTTCGTAATCTCATTCACATCATCAAAATTTTCTGGCAACCATTCATATGGTGGTTTTATATTTTTCCAATCTGAAAGCTCTTTCAATATTGGATTTTTAACTTCACCCATCATTCCGTCAAGAATATTTACAAATTCACATCCCCATTCATCGGTATATGTCCCTTTTTTATTTTCATAACCTTTAATTCGTGGAGATTTTGGATAAAAATAATCTACAGTACATATATCATTGGGAAAATGAATTTTCATTTCTTCCACTATATTTGGATATTTATTTTTCGCCCATTCTGAATAAAATATTTCTTGTGGAACTCTCGAAGGATAATTAAATGTTAATGTATCTTTTACTATTTCTCTTGAAGTTTGTAACATTTATTTTTCTTTATAATTTGATAGTTTTGCTGGACTATCTTTATATAATCTTAGCCAATCCTGTTATACAAGCACTTTCTGTTCTTAATCTTCTGTTTGTTAAATGTATTGACAGAAAACCATTTTCAATTGCCAATTTAATTTCATCTTTTGAAAATCCACCTTCCGCTCCAACCAAAATTGTAATATCTTTTTCAGAACCATTTACTGACTCATTCAATCGTAAATTATTTTCATTCTGTGTGAAAATAAACTTTTTTTCGCTTTTATGATTGCTAATAAATTCATCATATTTTATAATTGGAAATATTTTTGGAATTACACTTCTTCCACATTGTTTGACAGCAGATAAAATTATTTTTTCATCTCTTTTGTGTTTCATAAATTTATTTTCTGAAAATTTTGTATCTAATGGATAAATATTTTTAACACCAAGCTCTGTCGATTTTTCAATTAACCATTCCCATCTCTTTTGTTTTATCATTCCAACAGCAATAGAAATGTTTATTTTTGATTCACCATAATTTTTAAAGGATTCTAATATGTTACAACTTGTTTCATCTTTGTTTATTATATCAACTTTACATACAAACATAAATCCATTTCCATCAGTTACAAAAATAATATCATCGACTTTTCCACGCAATACTCTCGAAAAATGAACATTTTCTTGTCCTGATATTATCAATTTTGAACTTTCTAATTGAATATTGTTTGAATAAAAATATTCCTTGTGACTCATCTAAGTTACCAACTCTGATTATAAATAATATTATATATTAATCTTTTATCATAAAATAAATTAAGAAAATAATTAGAAAAAATACAAAACCAGATGCTATAATAATTAATAATTGTCTATTATCTTTAACTAATTTTACTAACTCTAAATCTTTATACATTATATTACTCCTTTTTTTAAATTAGAAAAATTTACCATATTGAATATATATAGCCTTGCCATTCCAATTTTTATAGTCTTCAACTGCTTCGAAAAAATGATTTGTTTCATATCCTGCACCAACTGAAATATCACCTAAACCACTTGTTTCAGCAGTTTCTA
>JAOZRH010000121.1 GCA_029931905.1 Fidelibacterota bacterium | reverse complement strand
TAAAAAACCATTCATAATTACAATTTTATCTGAGTAATCATTATTTTTAATGAAATTTTTCAAAATATCTGAATTTGTAATTAACTGTTTTTCTTCCTTCAAATTATTAAATTTTTCTACAATATTTTTATCATCAAATTTTACTATTTCGTCATTATATTGCTCATTTTCACTAATTGCTTTTGATAATATTTTAATCGTTCCGCGTTTTTCATTCTCACTAACTATTGTAGAAACAGCAAGTTGTAAAAGTGATGGAGACATTTTTTTTCCATTTACAACTTGTGAACGAATAATTTCATTTATATTTTTAATTTTAATATTCGGTGAAAGTAATTTTTCATTCGATAATGTTCGCCTCATATTATCTGACTGATATTTTGTATAATTTATAATGAGAATGTTTTCGTTTTTTTCTTGTAATATGATTTTTTTTATTGATGATAAATCCATTAATGATAAATGTTTTGTAAAATGAAATAAATTACTTGCATTCTGAAAAATTTTGGTAAAATAATCATCATTCCAATCGACAGAAACAAGTTCATTAAAAGCAGAAAAATAAATTTGACCATTTGCTTCAATATTATATAATTGTTTTACCATCCACTGATAAGTTTGAATTTGAATTTTGTATTTTTCTAAACTATCTTTATTGCCATCTGTTTTATAATCTAAAATATACCATTCGGCATTGTAGCGATACAACAAATCAATAATTCCGGATACTTTTATATATTTATCTCCGTTATCAATCCAACCAACAACAGATAATTCTGGATATTGTTCTACAGATTCATCATTTAATATTTCGAATAAATTGTTTTTTTCTTCCATTATTTTATCATTTGTAAATTTTAAACGGTTTTTCTAAATAAATTTTGGCATCTTTTACTGCTCTTGTTGTCTCTTTTGTATCTATTGTTAATATATAATATTTTTTCGCATTTTCTCTATCATTTTTTAAATCATAAATTTGTCCGATTTTTAAATATGATAAGACCTTAAACCACTGGAATTCCAAATTATAATTATCTATCACGAATTGAAATAATTTCAATGATTTATTATAATTTTCCATTTTCATATCCAAAACTGCTTGTAAATAATTTTCTCTAACTTTCCACATATTTTTGCCGTTTTTTGAATATTTTTCGTAAAATTTAGAATAATCCTTTAATATCTTTTTTGCTTTTTCAGTTTCATCTAAATTAATAAGCAACTCAATATATAATGACTTGTAATCCAAATTATTGGGGAAATTTGTTACTAATTTTTCACCAATTTTTAATGCTTTATCATAATTTTTTGTTTCGTGAAGATAAATCAACAATAAAATTCTACCAGCTTCCCATTTCGCTCCTACTCCATTTTCATAAGCTTTTTTTAATTGATTAATACCCAATTTTCTCTTTTTTTCAGAATCATATATCATACTAACTGCAGAATAATGATCAGCCATTACACCGCCATAAAAATTATAACTTCCAAGCGGTAAATAAACATCATAATATTGCGGATTCATTTCAAAAGCATCTTTTATTAATTTATTCGCCTTTAAACCATCGCTAAATGCCATTAAATAGTTACTTTTAAAAAGATTAACTCTCGCACCCACTCCCTTCAATGAACCATAATAAACCGTATAAATAACCTTATTTTCAACATTATTTAACTTTTTTTTAAATATCGGTTCAATTATTTTTATTTCATCTAATAAAAAATCATTTGCCTCTTCAATTTTTCCATTATTTTTCAGAATTTCATATTCCGTATTCATCAAATAAAACCAAGCAAGCGGTTCATATGGATACTTTTTTCTCATTTCAGAATATATTGTTTTAGCAGAATCAAATTGATAATTTGTGAATAATTTTAATCCAATTTCCATTTCATCTTCAATATATTTTGGAAATTGGGAAAATAAATTCACTACAAAAAAAAGTATTATCAGTATTCTAAAGTGTTTCATAATTTTCAATCTACACTCCTAATATATTTTTTCTAAACTATTCTATTCCAACTCAGCCAACATTACAACAACTTTTTCGTGTAATTTATTAATATCAGATACGGAACAGTGATAATTATTGACTATCAATGAAAATGTAATTAATTCGCCTGATTTAGAGTGAACATAACCTGTATGACTTCTAACTCCGTTAATCAATCCTGTTTTTACTCGTGCATTATCCTGTGCAATTGAATTGCTACAAAAGCTTTTAACATACCCAATATCATTTTTTATACCTGCAACACCAAAAGAATCATAATATTTATCAAAATTTTCCTGTTTACTCATAATTGACAATAATTTTGCCAAATTTTTTGTTGTCAATTGATTTGTACGAGACAAGCCACTAGCATCTGTCAAATACATTCCAGAAACATCTACATTATGATTTTTGAAGAAATCTTTAATTATTTTTATTCCCGCTTTTGTACTTCCATCACCACTTTCATAATATGCCACAGTTTTCAATAATTGTTCTGTATATAAATTTACACTTAACTTATTCGTAATCTCCATAATTTTACTTAATTCTTCCGAATATGTAATATGTATTAATTTATTCGAATCGTATTTTTTTTTATTTTTTATCTTTTTACCTGAATATTTTACACTAATTCCACTATTTTTTAAATATTCTGTTAAATATTGAGCTGTAAAAAGAGCTGGATCTGGCATTGAACCTTTTATTGAAAATTCTGCTTTTCCTTGTGGAATTGTTCCTCTTAAAACGGCATTATATTGTTTAGGGGCACAAAATATATATCCATTATCGCCAGAACCTTTTTTGCCTGTTTTCATATAATTTGTAAATGTAAAATTATCAATTTTAGGTTCAGTTCTAATAACTTCTGCCTTTTCACCAACTTTTTCATTTGGTTTAAAATATAGAAAATATAAATTGTCATTTATGCACAATGAATTTGTCCCTGTTCCATAATAATTTCCAATATCAGTCCAAACCCAATCATCAGGAATCACTTGTTCTTCAAATAACAAATCATCAGCAATAACATTCCCATTTATTTTTTTTATTCCCAATTTTTTAATTGCATTCGTCCAATTATTCATAAGTTTTTCTAACGGTAAAGAATCCATAAAATCACTTGAACCGAGAGTCGGATCACCAGAACCAACTACATAAATATTTCCATTTAGAGTTCCATTTTTTAATATTTCGCCATCATAAAATATTTTTGTTTCGTACTTGAAATCTTCTCCAAGATAATATAATGACATCGCTAATGGTATTACTTTTTGACAAGATGCAGGAGCAAGTGAAACATCAGAATTGTAATCAACAATCACTTTTCCGTCTTTAGCATATTCAGCATAAACTCCCCATATACTGTGACTTAACTCTTTTGACTTAGACAACAATTCTACCGTTTTTTGCAAATCATTTGCCATACAAATTGATGATAAAAATATACCAACAATTCCAATAGCAATTATTTTTTTGATTTTTAATTTCATTAATATTACCTAATTATTTTTAAACTTTTTTATAAAATATTTATATAAAAACTAATCACAATAAGAATTTTATTTAATTACAACAGTAACAATTTTTTTCGGTATAACTAAAAATTTGAATATTTTTTTCCCTTCAATAAACTTTTGTATTCTGGAATCATTTAAGACAATTTCTTTAATCTTATCATTATCGTCATCAGCATTTACAACTACTTTTGATCTCATTTTACCATTTATCATTACAGGATATTCTATTGTATCTTCAACTAATTTTAATTTATTGTAAACTGGCCAACTTGAATATGTCAAATTCTCAGCAATTCCCATTTTTTCCCATAATTCTTCAGCAATATGTGGTGCAAAAGGTGAAACCAATTGAATAAATTTCGTCATCATTTCTCTATTTAAAATATTTTCTTTATATCCAGTGTTAACAAATACCATCATTTGGCTTATTGCAGTATTAAATCTTGTTTCCTCAATGTGTTCTCCAACAATTTTTACTGTTTTATGGAATTCTTTTTCAAATTCTTCAGAACTTTTTTCATCTTTAATATTTGGATTCAATTCGCCATTATCAGCAATATAAAGTCGCCAAATGCGATTTAAAAATCTATGTGAACCGCCCAATCCTTTTGTTGACCAAGGTTTCGGTCTTTCAATTGGTCCCATAAACATTTCATAAATTCTAAGAGAATCAGCTCCAAATTCTTTAATTACATCATCTGGATTTACAACATTTCTTCTTGATTTGCTCATTTTTTCGCCATCAGTTCCAAGTATCAAACCTTGATTTAACAACTTTTGAAATGGCTCATCTGTTGAAACAGCACCAATATCAAAAAGTACTTTATGCCAAAATCTTGCATAGAGTAAATGTAAAACTGCATGCTCTGCTCCACCAATATAGAAGTCAACAGGCATCCAATATTTTTCATCATTTTCATCAACTAATCTACTTTCACTATCTGGACTTATGTACCGTAAATAATACCAGTTAGACCCTGCCCACTGAGGCATTGTATGAGTTTCTCTAAAATATTTTTTGCCATCATTATCTTCAAATTCAACCCATTCACGAATATTGGCAAGTGGCGATTTCCCAGCTCCTGCCGGTTTATATTTTTCTGTTTCAGGAAGTTTAAGTGGCAATTCTGATTCCTTCATTGGATAAATTTTTCCAGCCTCATCTTTATATAATGGAATTGGTTCTCCCCAATATCGTTGACGAGAAAATAACCAATCTCTGAGTTTATAATTTACTTGTGCTTTTCCATAATTATTTTCTTCTAACCAACTATTCATTTTTGAAATTGCATCTTCTTTATTCAAATCATTTAAAAATCCAGAATTAATATGTATTCCATCGCCTTCATAAGATTCTTTATCTATATCTCCACCATTAATTACTTGAATAATTTTAATTTCAAATTTTTTCGCAAATTCATAATCTCTTTGATCATGTGCTGGAACTGCCATAATTGCACCTGTTCCATATCCCCACAAGACATAATCAGAAATCCATATTGGAATTTTTTGGTTATTTACCGGATTAATTGCATATCCACCAGTAAAAATTCCCGTTTTATCTTTTTCAAGCTCAGTTCTTACTAAATCACTTTTTGTCATTGCTTGTTTTTTATAATTCTCTACTTCTTCTTTATATTCATCAGTTGTAATTTTTTCAACTAACGGATGTTCAGGAGCCAAAACCATATAAGTTGCACCAAAAAGTGTATCAGAGCGAGTTGTAAAAACTTTAATTTTTTCTTCTCGTTGATCAACAGAAAATATTACTTCTGCACCTTCGCTTCTACCAATCCAATTTCGTTGCATCTCTTTCACGGATTCAGGCCAATCTAATTTATCCAATCCTTCCAATAATCTGTCGGCATATTTTGTTATTTTCAACATCCATTGTTTCAACATTACGCGTTTTACAGGATAATCACCTCTTTCACTCTTTCCATTTACAACTTCTTCATTTGCTAATACTGATTTTAAACCTTCACACCACCAAACTGGAGTTTCTTTCTCATAAACTAATCCTTTTTTGTATAGTTGTAAAAATATCCATTGTGTCCATTTATAATATTTAGGATCTGTAGTATTTATTTTTCTATCCCAATCGTAGGAAAATCCGAACATTTTTAATTGACGAGTGAAATTTTTAATATTATTCTCAGTAGTTATTTTTGGATGTGTTCCAGTTTGAATTGCGTAAGTTTCTGCAGGAAGACCAAATGCATCAAATCCCATCGGATGTAATACATTAAATCCCTTCATTCTTTTATATCTACTTACAATATCACTTGCTGTATATCCTTCAGGATGTCCAACATGCAATCCATTCCCAGATGGATAAGGAAACATATCTAAAATATAATATTTCGGTTTAGATTTGTCTATTTTCGTCTTAAATGTTTTATTTTTTTCCCAATATTTCTGCCATTTGGGTTCAATTTCTGCAAATGAATATAATGAATTTGACACTTACTCTCCTGTTTCAATCTAAAATTTCAATTTATTATCGACTTGTAAAATAAAGAATTATTTTATAAAAATCTAATGTTTTTTTTATAAAGGAAAGTGTTGTCTATTTGAATTATTAGTATTATATTATAACTACTTAGAAATGGTGAAAATAAAAATGAAAACTAATTTCCAT
>JAOZRH010000283.1 GCA_029931905.1 Fidelibacterota bacterium | reverse complement strand
AATCTGGACGAGGTTTTTTTATTCAAATTGGGTCAATGTTTTCTGACATTGGTTTCAATTTTGGAATATTATTAAGAGATTGCTTTGATTTCATCATCATACATAAAAGTTATTTCATATAAAATTGGAGACACTTCGCGACTACTTCAAGGAGTAATAATAACTTTATATTGAATTGTAGAAAAATCATCTATTCAAGCCCTTTGTATTTGTTGAGTTTCAATAATTTCTCTCATTTTAGTTGGGTCATCAATAACAACAACTGTAATTCGTCAATCATCAGTATTATAATTTTCCATATTTGTTCTTACTTGTATGGTTATTGTTCAAGCATTTGTAGGGTTTCAAGTTGTATCTAACTTGTATCAAATATAAATATTTTGCAACTGTTTTCTTAATCACATTATTCATCAATCAAAAATTCTTGATATTAGCACTCATTCTTGATTTATATAGTCATTATGTCTATATTTTAAATTATATCTAAACTCTTTTGTTGCAGATGAACAATACATATAATCTCAAATACAAATTCAAGACTCAAAAATTTGTCATTCTCGCAATCAAATAAGATTATCTCAAATATTATCTAATTCTTTTCAAAAACTTCGGACTTGATCATAAAAAGGCAAATATAACATTTTTCAAGTAGCAGGAAATCTTTGGAAAGCAGACGAAAAGGTAAAGTCTTTATGATAAGCATTATTTCAATTGTTTATATACGATTCTTTTATAAGTCTTGTTTGATATCAAGAAATTTCGTATAAACTTGTTTTATAAAGAGAATTTAAACTATTACAAACAATAAAAGTTCTCTCTCATAATTGTCAAACTTGGGAAATTGATTTATTTTCTAAAACAACAGTATTACTAATTCAAGTATCCTCTGCATCTCGAAATCATCAAATATAAAAAATACGACTATCAACTCAATTATAATCAGTATAAACTTCAATATTTGAACTTCTTCCAATTATTCATCTTATTTCTGCAACATCAAAAGTCCTCATATCTTTTCGTCATCAAACAGAAACTGGTCAAGTATTTGTAGTTGGTAAACCTCTCCGAAGTTTATTTCATCTTCATACTAGAAGAGCAGAGTTCCAAAAATTTACTGTTGCAAATCAATTATTTTTAAAAGGGAACGAAACATTTCGTCAAGTTGGAGTAATATCAGTCAATCATCAAATAGGAACACTATTTGCCTGAAATCTTAATATTTTTGTAGGAGAAAAAACATAAATCCGATCACGAAACTTTGTTGCACTTTGAATATTAGTTGTTCAAACATTTCAAGCCATTATTTCTGTAAAACTTGTATTATTTCATATACTAACATCTCAATTTGAATATATTCTAACAAGTGTTTGATAATCTCGTTTTACATAAACAACAAGTTTATTTCAAATATTTCTTTCATCATACCTTGAAAGCAATTGTATTCATTTTAAATCATTTCTTATATCAATATTTTTTGAATAAAAAAAAGTTCATTCAGATCAAATATATTGGTCTGTTGAAACTCATTTATATCGGCTATTCTCTTGTCGTGTTTGCATTAGTAAGTCAAAAAAGATAAATTAGGTATTTGTTCAACTACTGGACTATTATAAATATTAGATAATGAAATAAATATTTTCTTAATTGCTTTTTCATAGTCGGCTTCTGCATCTGCTTTTTCTTGATATTTTCATA
>JAOZRH010000019.1:12659-21342 GCA_029931905.1 Fidelibacterota bacterium | reverse complement strand
AACTCATTATTTTCTCGCAAAATGTTCGTTTTGGACTTAAAACATTTACTTCAAATGGATTTAAGTCGTATTCGTCTGCAATTTGTTGTTGATTTGTTTCAATTATCATCTCATAAATCAGAGAATTCACTTTTCCTTTTTCAAAAGGTTCAAAACTCCCAAACCAAGTTGCTTCTACTATTAAATTATCACGAATTTGTCCAAATAACCCTTCAAACATTTTCGGATAATTATGAGCAGTTTTTCGTATCATTCCTTTTTTGTTGGTTATTCCTTCCACATCAATTTCAGGAATATTTTCTCCAACTATTTTGGTAACTTTTTTTAACTTGTTTTTCAATTGATTACTGCTTTCATTTCCCTTTTTTAATAATACAATGTCAATATCTTCTGAAAACCTGTCGATTAAATTATTACATTTTGATAATGCTGTTCCGCCTTTGAATATGCAAAATTTTCCTATCTCGTTTGAGAAAATGGAATATAAAGAAAGCGTAACCCAATAATCTTTTTCAACATAAATCTCAGCAATTCCTTTTAACTGTGATGTTGCAACTATTGCATCTCTAAAAAGTTCTTTATTTTCGTGTAAATTCATTTAATATTCCATTTTTCAATTGTCGGCAAAATTTCTTTTGTAATTCCAAGTTTGTATTCTGATAATGGATTAAGACTATCATCTAATTTTTCAATATTTTTTCCAATATTTTCGAAGATTGCACCAAGTAATGCTCTAACTCTCGGTGGATATTCAAGTGCGATTTCAATCAATTCATTTTTTTGCTTAGTATTTAATTCAAGTATTTTGTTAGTCAAAATTTTTATTACTGATTTTTTATCTAAATCAGGTATATTTTTAAAATCTTTTATTGCATCAAGAAGTTCGAGAAATTTATAATTATTATCAGTTACTTCCACATAACTTTTTACAGCACTTGCTTTTATATTGCCTTTTGATATGTAAATTCGTTTTTTACTACTTGCAACACTTATTTCTTTTGGAATTTGGGTTGTTAGTCCCATTTTATTATAAAGCAGTAATCCTGTAATATATGCTATTCTCTTGTTATTTTTAAATAAATAGGGTGTGATTATTTGTTCTTCATTTGGCTTTAATTCACCAAAAACAGTTTGCTTTGGTTTGTAAAAAATCCCTGTTGAAATGCGTTTAATTATTCCTTTTTTTATTAATCGTTCAATGTTTTTTGATGTAGCGGAATATTCTTTTTTTTTTATTTCAAGGTCTTTGTATGTAAAAGTATTACCTTTTTCAAATGTTTTAATTTTTTTTTCTATTTTTTTCGCAATATTCATATTGCAAATATAATTTATTTTTTAAAGATTGTCAAGTATATTGTTCAAAATACTTGACTTATTTTTCCCCAAATTCATATCCTGCATTAAGTGCATTCATATTCAGTTCATTAAATTTTTCTTTATTAATGATATGTTTGATTCCCCACTTAATATATTCTTGACTTAAATATCCAGTTAATTTTGAATATACACCAAATAAAACCATATTTGCTGCTCTTGTAGAACCAAGTTTATCAGCAATTTCAGTTGCTTTAATTGGAATAACATTTACATCTTTTCGTTTTGGTGCAACATCAATTAGTCCACTATCATAAATAATATTTCCACCAGGCACAACATCATTTTCAAATTTTTCTAGTGCTGGTTTAGTAAGTGCAATTAGAGTTGTTGGATTATCTACAATTGGTGATCCAATACGAACATCTGATATTTTTACACTACAATTTGCAGTTCCGCCTCTCATTTCTGGTCCATAACTTGGTAGCCAACTTACTGCATAATTATGCCCCATTCCAATATTTGCTAAAACATATCCTAAACTCAAAACTCCCTGACCACCAAATCCTGCTATTTTAATTTCTTCATTAATATTTTTTGTGTCTGGAATTTTGGGCACATCAGGTAAATCATTCAAACTTTGAATATCAAGCACTTTATGAAAATCACTATATTTTGGTGTTATTCTTTTTACAATTATTGGTTCTCTTTCTTCACTAACATCCTTTTTTACACCAATAGGAAAATATTGTTCTTGAACTTCTGTAATCCAATTCACAGAATCATGTGGCGTTTTTTTCCAACCAGTTGGACAAGCTGATAATACTTCAACAAATGAAAATCCCTTATTATCAATTTGATTTTTTATTGCTTTTCTAACGGCCTTTCTTGTTTTTGCAATATTTTTTGGATCTGTCAACATTACTCTTTCAATATAAACTGGTGCTTCTAATGTTGAAAGAAGTTCACTCATTCTTAGAGGATAACCTTCATTTTCAACAGTTCTTCCTCGTGGTGTAGTTGTACTTCTTTGTCCGATTAATGTTGTTGGAGCCATCTGTCCACCAGTCATTCCATAGGTTGCATTATTTACAAAAAATACAGTCATATTTTCGCCACGATTAGCAGCTTGTAAAATATTATTTCCACCTATTGAAGCCAAGTCGCCATCACCTTGATACGATATTACTATTGAATCGGGGTTAGCTCTTTTATATCCGGTTCCAACAGCTGGATCTCTTCCGTGTGCCGATTGAATATTTCCATTTTGAAAATAATAATAAGCAAATACAGAACATCCTACAGGACTTAAAAATACTGTTTTATCTTCCACATCAAAATCAACCAATGCTTCGGCAATTAATTTATGTAAAATTCCATGGCCACAACCTGGACAATAATGAGTTACTTTTAATTCTGTTCCTGCTTTTCTTTCAAATGTATCATAAAATATTGATGCTTTATCTAATATTGTAGATTGATTTTTTTTCATTTTATCCTCACTTTTTAATATGATTAATAACTTCTTTTACAGTTGGAATATTTCCACCCATTCTTGTGAACAAGGTAACAGGTTTCCTTCCATTTACAACTAATTTTACATCATCAACCATTTGGCCATTATTCATTTCAACCACATTAATATTTTTTACACTTTCTTTATCTGCATATTTATCAATTATTTTTTTTGGAAATGGAAATAAAGTAATAGGACGAATCATTCCAACTTTTACACCATCTTCTCGTAATTTATCAACTGCAGTTTGAATTATTCTACTAACTATTCCAAAACCTACTAATATTATTTCTGCATCATCTGTTTTATATTCTTCACACATTACTTCATTTTTTTCAATTTCTGCATATTTTTCTTGTAAATGAATATTGTGTTTTTCCAAATCATCTGGTTCAAGATCAATAGAACATATTAAATTATCTTTTGTTTCTTTAGTTGCTTTTACAGCCCATGGTTTTTCTGGAAATTCTTCTACAGGATTAGGAAATTCTACTGGTTCCATCATTTGTCCAATAATTCCATCAGCAAGAATAATTGCAGGATTCCTATATTTATCAGCTAATTCAAATGCTTTCATTGTAAAATCACTCATCTCTTGAGCAGAATTTGGAGCTAAAATAATTAACTTATAATTTCCATGTCCGCCACCTTTTACAATTTGATTATAATCACTCTGTTCGGGTGCAATATTTCCTAATCCTGGTCCAGCTCGCATAATATCAATAATAACACAAGGTAATTCTGCTCCAGCAATATATGAAATTCCTTCCATTTTCAAACTTATTCCTGGGCTTGAACTTGCGGTCATACATCTAACTCCACTACCAGCTGCTCCGTAAAGCATGTTTATCGCTGCAATTTCACTTTCTGCTTGTAAAAAATTTCCACCTACAAGTGGGAAATAATATGATGCCGTTTCAGCAATTTCACTTGCCGGAGTTATTGGA
Organism: Fidelibacterota bacterium; assembly: GCA_029931905.1. GTDB lineage: Bacteria > Fidelibacterota > Fidelibacteria > Fidelibacterales > Fidelibacteraceae > TCS52. Next base: position 17,565 of record JAOZRH010000019.1, on the reverse strand, counting down.
TAACCAAAAAAGTTTTTACAACCAGCTAATGTTGCACCTCTAATAATCGCTTCGTTTCCTTTTATCAACATTTTTGACATAATAACCTCACTTTATTTCATTTAAACATTTTGTGCAGATATTCACATCTGGATGTTTCTGCGATTGATAAATTTTTTGTTCACTTTTACAAACAGGGCAATATGCCACCTCTTTTATATCGTCCCATTTTTTAAAAACGGTTATTGTCCCTAATTCCGGACAGGTATAAAAACAAAATCCACAACCAATACATCCTTCACCTTTATAAACTGCTGGATGATATCCCATACGATTTAAAGAATCTGAAAGTGATAGAACATTAGTTGGACAAGCATGTACACAAAGTTCACATCCTTTGCATTCATCTCCTCTAATTACAACATGGCCTTTTGCTTTTGCCATAGTTTCTCCTTTTTTATTGTCATACATTACATTATTTTTTTATCGGTGGAAGTGGTGCTTTTGAAATTCCTAATCGTAATTGGCAAGTTAAACACCTGCTCGCTTCGGCAACTGCTACTTCTTCGTCAAAATTTAATTCAACTTCATTAAAATTTAATTCTCTATCTTTTATTGAAATTGTTTCAATTTTTTTTCTTTTTTTACCAGCGAATTCTACATCTCTTCCAAGACACTTATTTTGTTCATCTTTACCAACATAGTTTTGGTCAATATTTCCATCACCACCAAGATATTTGTCAATAGATTTTGCTCCATTTCTACCAAAATTTATTGCTTCAATTACTGATGCAGGACCGCTAACAACATCACCACCTGCATAGATTCCTTTTTTATTAGTCAATAAATTGTCATCGGTTTTGATATTACTCCATTTATCTAATTCTAATCCAAATTCTTCAGGAATTTCAGATTTTTGTCCAATCGCCATAACAAGATTATCTAATTCCCAATCATATTCGCTTCCTTCAATAGGAACTGGTCTTTTTCTTCCACTTGCATCTGCTTCGCCAAGCTTCATTTTGATACATCTTACATCTATTTTGTTTGGATTTTTTCCGTTTTTAATTTCAATTGGATTATTTAATAATTTAAATTTGATTCCTTCGTTTTCTGTCTCTTCAATTTCCTCTAATGTAGCTGGCATCTGCTCACGAGAACGACGATAAATAATTGTTACATCAATATCTCGTCTTAATAAACTTCTTGCAACATCCATTGCAACATTTCCGCCTCCAACTATTCCCACTTTTTTACCGATATTAATTTTTTCATCATTATTTATTTTAGCTAATACAGAAAGTCCGTCTAAAACATTTTTGTTTTCAACACCTGGTACTCGCATTTTCATAATTCCAGGAGTTCCAATTGCGATATAAACAGCATCAAAACCTTCTTTCAAAAGTTTGTCAGGATATGTGATTTTCGAATTATATTTAATTTTTACACCAATATTTTCAATTTCTTTTATTTCGCTATCCAAAACTTCTCTCGGCAATCTATATTTCGGAATTGCTGTTCGCATCATTCCACCAGCTTTTTCATCAGCTTCAAAAATCGTCACAGAATGTCCTTTAGTTTGTAAAAACCAACTGGCAGTTAAACCAGCAGGACCACTTCCTATTATTGCAACTTTTTTATTTGTATTTGGAGTGATTTTTAATTTATTTTTCCATCTGCCATTATCTTTTTCTGCCACGAATCTTTTTAATGCTCTAATTGAAATTGGTTCTGTCACATCATTTCTTTTACATGCAGTTTCGCAAGGATGGAAACAAACTCGTCCAAGAACTGCAACTAATGGAGAAATTTCTTTATTCACTTCGTAAGCATCTTGATATTTGCCTTCAGAAATTAATTTAACATAATATGCAGCATTTGTTCCTGCAGGGCAAGATCCTTTACAAGGGACTAATTTTTTTTCTCTTTCTATAGCATTATTTTCATCAAATTGTCTTGATGGTACATCAATTAATGCTCCTGAAGGACAAACTTCTACACAAGCAAGGCAAAATTTACAACCTGATTCATCAAGTGGTTTATCTTCCGCAGTTGCAACAACAGAATTAATACCTCTATTTGCAAAACCAAGTACACCAGTTTTTCTAACTTCTTGACAAATATTTACACAACGACCACAAAGAATACACTTATTCATATCACGAATAAGCAAAGGTTCGTCATTCAAAATCGGTAGATTTTTTTCTTTTGGAGCATAATTTGACAATAATTTTTTAACTCCAATATAATCCACAACCTTTCTTAATTGTGAATTTGGTGGAATTTCTTTTTGCAATTCACTTAGCGTCAACCAGATATTGTTTTTTCTCTGATTTTGTAATTTTTCCGTATTTGTTTTTATGTTCATTCCTTCAGAAATTGTTGTATTGCAGGCAGTTGAAATCCCTCTTCTACCTTCAATTTCTACAGCGCATAATCTACACGATGCCTCATGTTTTAAATCTTGGTGATAGCATAAATTTGGAATATAAATGCCATTTTCTAAAGCAACTTCAAGAATTGTTTTGTTTTTTTTAGCAGTTATTTTTTTGTTATCAATTATTATATTTATCATCATTATCCTTTAATAATTTATTTTATTGCATCAAAATTACAAGCTCCATAACAGGCCTTACATTCTATACATTTGTCTTTATTAATATAAGCAACTTCACCTTTTTTCCATTCTAAGGCATCGGTAGGACAAGCTTTAAAACATAAGCCACATTTAGTGCATTTATCTGGAATAACTGTAAATTCAAGTAATTTTTCACAAACTTTTGCTCTACATTTTTTTTGATTAATATGTTCGTCATATTCTTCAGGAAAATATTTTAAAGTTGTCAATATTGGATTTGGGGCTGTTTGTCCTAATCCACACAATGAAGTTTCTTTTATTGTTGGAGACATTTCTTTTAAAAATTCTATGTGTTCTTGAGTTCCTTTCCCATCTGTGATTGCCTCTAATACTTCTAACATTCGTTTTAACCCCACTCTACATGGAACACATTTTCCACAGGATTCTGCAACTGTAAAGTTTAAAAAATATTTTGCAATATCTATCATACAAGTATCTTGATCCATAATAATCATTCCACCAGAACCCATAATTGCACCAGTTTTATTTATTGATGCAAAATCGATTGGTGTGTCAATTAAACTTTCAGGTAAACAACCACCAGAAGGACCGCCAAGTTGAACGGCTTTAAATTTCTTTCTCTTATTTTTTAATCCACCACCTGGACCATAAATTAATTCTTTAATTGTAGTTCCCATTGGTACTTCTACTAATCCGGTATTTTTAATTTTCCCAGCCAATGCAAATACTTTTGTTCCTGTACTATCTTTAGTTCCTTTTGATGCGAACCATTTTGAACCATTATTTATTATGTGTCTTATATTCGCAAGTGTTTCAACATTATTAATAATTGTTGGTTTTTCAAAAAGTCCTTTTACTGCAGGAAATGGTGGTCTTGGTTTTGGACGACCACGACGACCTTCAATTGAACCAATAAGTGCTGTTTCTTCTCCACAAACAAATGCTCCAGCACCAGCTTTAATTTTCAAATTAAATGAAAAGCCTGAATTGAGAATATTTTCCCCTAAAAAGCCATTTTCCTTTGCCTGTTTAATTGCAATATTTAATCGTTTAATTGCTAATGGATATTCTGCTCTACAATAAATGTAACCAAAACTTGCTCCGATAGTATAACCAGCAATTATCATTCCTTCCAAAACAGCATGTGGATCACTTTCTAAAATACTTCTATCCATAAAAGCACCCGGATCGCCTTCGTCAGCATTACATATAAGATATTTTGTATCATTTTCAATTTTTTTTGCGAATCCCCATTTTATTCCAGTTAAAAATCCACCGCCACCACGACCTTTTAATCCAGAATCTGTTACTTCTTTTAAAATATATTCTTGTGAACTTTTAAGTGTTTTCTTTACGGCTTCATATCCGCCTTGTTCTAAATAATCATCTATTTGTTCTGGATCAATTACACCACAATTTTTCAATACAATTCGTTCTTGGTTTTTGAAAAAGTTGGTATAATTTTCGTTAGCTAATCGTCTTTTATATAATTCATTATTCACAATATGTGATTCGACTATTTTTTCAACATCTTTTGGTTTTACATTGATATATGTTGTTTTTTTTGAATCAATGATTTCCACAATCACATCTGCAAATAATCCTTTATCGCCAGTTTTTACAATTTTATAATCATTTAAACGATTTATTTTTTTTAACTCGGTTTCAAAATTTTCTGCAACTTTATCGGCACCAGCAGATAATCCACTTGTTCCTACACAAACTAATATTTTATTTTTCATCTGTTCCCCGATATTGATTTAATATATCATCTACTTCATTTAATTGTACCTTACCGTAAAATTTTCCATCAATTTCTATAACAGGTGCAATTCCACAAGTTCCAAGACATGCTACTCGCTCAATAGAAAACAATCCGTCTTCAGTTGTTTCACCATCGCTTATTCCCAACTTACTAGAAATATTGTCCAATAAAACTTTTCCGCCCATGACATGACAAGCTGTTCCTTGACATACTCTTATGGTATGTTTACCCGGTTTGTTTAATTTAAATTGACTATAAAATGTTAATACTCCATAAATTTCTACAGGAAAAATTGACAGTTCTTTAGCAATTATATCAATCGCCTTTTTTGGAACATATTCGTATTCTGTTTGCACATCTTGAAGTAATGGAATTAATGCACTTTTTTCTGTTCCATGTTTATTAATCAATGATTTGGTTTTTGAATTAATGTTTGTCATATTCACCTTTCATTTATTGATATTCAATATTTATTAAGTGCCATAATATAACTAATATAATCACAAATAAAAAAGTTTTTTCTGAATAATTTAATAAAGATTTGTTAAAATTAACAATAGACG
>JAOZRH010000019.1:0-12559 GCA_029931905.1 Fidelibacterota bacterium | reverse complement strand
ATATGTGATTCTAAGTAAAAAATAACTCCTAATATTACTACTGGAATTAATCCAATTAAATGTAGCATTACAGAAATAGGCGAAGATACTGATTTCTCAATCCCAAACATGCCCATTGTAATGATTACTGCGGAATGATATGTTCCCAAATTTCCTGGAGCTGCAGGAATGCTAATTGCAAATGTTGTTGTAACTAATAGGAAGGCACTAATAACGATTGCTGATTCAGTGGAAAAAGCCATTAGACCAAAATAGAATAGTAGGCCGTAGCATAACCATATCAATAAACTTAAGAAAAAAATCAAGAAAGGTTGTTTTACCTCAAATAGTGAACTAAATCCAACATTTAGTTTGGATAAAAAATTATGGAATATATTGTTTTTTGAATCAAAATGTTTTTGTATTACCTCTTTATATTTATAGTAAAGTACACTAATTGTTAAAAGGAATACAATAAATAATGGTATAAGAAAATTTAGAAAATTTAATTGTTCTCCGAATGGAATAAAAATTGAAGTTAGTAGAATGAATACAAAAAATGCGATCATATCAATAAATCTTTCTGCTACAATTGTTGGGAATAGTTTCGTTCCACTATAATTCGTAAATTTCCCAGTAATATATGCCCGTAATGGTTCTCCCATTCTTACTGGTAAAATATAATTCCCGAAAAATCCTACAACGATGCCTTTGAAGAGATGAATTAATTTAAAATCTCTCATTGGTTTGAGTAATAATTTCCATCTTATTGCTCTAATAAAGATGGCTAATATTGCGAGTAAACATCCAGAAAAATACCAATATAAATTTATTTGTTTCAACTCAATTAAAAATATTTCCCAATTAATTCCAGAAAATGCATAGTATAATGCTATAATTGAAATTGTCATTCCAAATATAATTTGAATTGTTTTTTTTGTTTTTTTCATATAATTAATAATTGTTTAGTATTTCAATAGCTTTTGTTGTTCCTTCTTCGCCTTGTTTTAATAAATTATTAATTTCTTTTCTTTCTTCTTCTGGCATTTTTGTATAAATCGATTTTATGTATTGAATATCTTGTAAGGTTAAATCATCAAATTTGTCAAGTATTCTACTGAGGTCTTCCATTGTAATTTTTTTCTCACTTTTGAATTTATCAAATTTGTCTGTAACCTTATCGAAATGTTTTTTAATATTTGCTTCTTTAATAAATGGTTGAATAATAATTTTGTACATGGTGGGAGCGACATTTTCAAACATAGAATACGATTTTGATTCATATTTTATTGCCTCTGTTAATCTGTTGGCTGGCAACATCATTATTCCCCAAAAAAGTATACTAATTAATATTGATGCTTTTGCAAAACCTAAAATGGCACCACCAACCTTATCTAACCAACCTAAAAGTATGATATTCATCGTTGATTTAAGTAAGTTTCCAATAATTTGAACAATTATTAGTACTATTATAAAAACAATTAAATAACCAATAAACTGACTTATTCCTTCATTAACCGATAATTTATTAATTAAAAATTCAGTAATAAAATATCCATATTTTACAGACAAAATTATTCCTAAAAGTAATCCTAAAAAGCGAAATAAACTCACAATTAAACCAGATGAATAGTCTTTAAAAACAAACCAAATCATAATTATTAATGCGATAATGTCCATCCAATACATAATTAATTCCCCAATTCTTTTTTAACAATTGTTTGAATAATTTTCCCATCTGCTTGTCCAGCAACTTTTTTCATAACGGACTTCATTACTTTGCCCATATCTCTCATTGTCTCTGCACCAGTTTCTTTTATTACATCTTTTACTATTGTTATGATTTTAGCTTCATCTAATTCTTCAGGTAAATAGTGCTGAATTATATCCATTTCTTCTTTTTCGATTATTGCCAAATCTTCTCGATTTGCATTGGAATAAGTGATTTGTGATTCTTTTCTAGTTTTGAAAGCTTTTTTAATTACAACCATTTCTTGTTGTTCATTTAGATCTTCATTCTGTTCAATTTTTTTTTCTTTTAATTTTGCAAGTACACTTCTTATTGTTCTAATTTTAATTTTGTCTTTCGCTTTCATTGCAATTATCAAATCTTTTTGCAATACTTTTAAATATTTCATACTATTTCCTCATTTTTGCTTAATATAATTAAAAAAGATGATGATATTTACAAAAATATTTATTATTTTTGAAATAATTGGGCTTTATGGGAGTAAATTGTAATAAATAATTAAAACGAGTGATATGATTGACATAAATAAAAAATTAGAAATAAAATATCCTTGTGAATGGAATTATAAAATTATTGGCAACAAATATGAATTAATTGTAGATGCAATAGAAGATATTTTATTAAAAAATAATGAGAAAAAATATAAAGTTGAGCTTTCAAAAAAAAGCAAATCATCAAAATATGTAAGTGTAAACTTAAATATTATTGTTGTTGATGAAGCAACTCGTTTAAAATATTTTAAAAAATTATCTCAAAACAAAAATATCAATATTGTAATTTGAATAATAATTTTAGGAGAAAAATTATGATAAATAAAATAGTTTTTAAGAAAGTTTTGTTAGTATTATTAAGTGTCTTTATTATAAGTTCTTGTGCGACACTTGGAACAGAATTCGATGGAAAATATGTAGAAAAAGTTAAAATTGGAGTTACAAAAAAATCAGATATTAGTGAGATGTTTGGAAATCCTTGGAGGATTGGAATAGATAATGGAAATAAAGCTTGGACATATGGATATTATCATTTTAAAATTTTCAAAGGAATTGAAACAAGAGATCTTTATGTTGTTTTTGATTCTGAAGGCATAGTTAAATCATATACATTCAATAAGAGTGAATTTAAAAAATAATTGTATGAATTAAATATTTTATATGAAATTAGATAATATTAAATTATATTCATATAAAATAGAGAGGTGAATAATGAAAGTACTAAATAAAATATTTATTTTAATTGTAATGGCAACAGTAATGTTTGCTCAAGAATTTAAAACGCCAGTTGATTTGATTAATACTCCAAGTGCTGGAACGCTTGGTAGAGGTTGTCTTTCTACTGAAATGAGATTTGCACCTGGTGGAGGAGTTTTGGGAGGACTTCAAGTTGGAGTTTCTGAGCGATTTGATATCGGGCTATCTTATGGAGGCGGAAGAATAATTGGGAATGAAAAAATAGTTTGGAATGGACAGCCAGGAGTGATTGCAAAATTTAGAATATTAGATGAAAGCAATATTTATCCGGCTATTGCGATGGGATATAATTCACAAGGATATGGAGAATATATTGATTCCTTAGAAATGTATGAAATTCGTTCAATGGGTGCATATTTAGTTGCAAGTAAAAATTGGAATACGATACTGAATAGTCAAATAGGAATACATTTGGGAGTAAATTATTCGTTTGAACAGCCAGATTCTGTTAATGTACCATCTGTATTTATGGGGATTAGTTTGGAAATAAGTCCACAATTGGGAATATTTATTGAATATGATTCTGCTATCGATTATGGAAGATATTTAGATGTTGGTAATTTTAAAATTACAAAAGGGGCTGGATTTCTTAATGCCGGAGTAAGGGTTGGGGTTTCAGATGAATTTTTTGTGGAATGTGATTTTAATAATTTAATTTTTGGTGAGAATGTTGAATCATTTAACAGAGAAATTAGATTGAGATATGTTTATAGTTTTTAATTAAAGGGAGGGAATGTGATGAAGAGAGTGATTTTAATTTTGGTACTTATTTTGGTAGCAACAAATGTATTTGCTGAATTGCCAGTAGGAGAAAAAGCACCGATAATTGATTTAAAAGGAAAGGTCGGCGAGAGAGTCGATGGAACACCTTGGAGTAGTAATGAATTAGTTGGTAAGGTATGGGTAGTGTTTTATGCTGACCCAGACGAATCTGATTTAAATGACGAAGCTGCAGATGCAATAAAAGCAAAAGATTTTCCGAAAGAAAAACAAGGATCAGTTGCAATTGTGAATATGGCTGCCACTTGGAAACCAAATTTTGCAATATCGATGATATTAAAAGGTAAACAAGAAAAATTTCCAAGTACTGTTTATGTAAAAGATTTCAAAAAAACTGTTGTTAAAAAATGGAAATTGAAAGACGATTCAAATGATATTGTTGTTTTTGATAAAGAAGGAATTGTTTTATTCAGTAAAGATGGTAAATTATCAACAGCAGAAATAAAAGTATTATTAAAAACGATTGAGGATAATTTATAGAAAGTAAATTTAAATTTTTTTAGAGTATTAATATTTATATATTTTTTCTCAGAAAGAATTTAGATTTAACTGTTGTTGTTCCAATCAAATAATATTGATTAGATATAAAAAGCCTGAATTAGTTTCAGGTTTTTTATATTCACAAAATATTGTTAATAATTCTTTAAATTATTTTTCCGATTTTAAAATAATTGTTGTACATTTAAGCAATTAAAGTGAGGTAAGTCATCAGTAGAAAAAAAATATTTTTAATTGACGGAATGGCAATTGCTTATCGTGCTCATTTTGCGATGATTCGGAATCCATTGGTAACAAGCGATGGAAGACATGTAAGTGCGACTTATGGTTTTATTACTTCAATTTTAAAGATAATAGATAATGAAAAACCAGATTATTTTGCAGTTGTTTTTGATGCAAAAGAGAAGACATTTCGTCATGAAATGTATCCAGCATACAAGGCAACTCGTGAAAAAATGCCTTTTGAATTGCGTCCACAAATTAATTGGATAAAAGATATTCTAGATGCAATGAATATTCCATTTCTAGAACTTTCGGGATTTGAAGCAGATGATATTATTGGTACACTTGCTGTAAAAGGCGAAGAGGAAAAATTAGATGTTTTTATTGTTTCTGGCGATAAAGATTTTATGCAATTGATTAATGAACATATATTTTTATATTCGCCAGCTACTGGGAAAAAAGAGTTAAAAATTTATGATTCAAAAGAAGTAGAAAAAAAATGGGGAATCAAACCAAATCAAATTGTCGATTTATTAGCGTTGATGGGTGATTCATCTGACAATGTTCCGGGAGTTCCAGGAATCGGTGAAAAATCAGCTGTTAAGTTGTTGAAAAAATATGGATCGTTTGAAAATATTTTTAATAATGCAGAAAATGAAACAAATACTCGTATTCGCAATGGATTATTAGAAAATAGTGTGCTTGGAAAATTAAGTAAGAAGTTAGTAACAATTGACACGGAAGTTAAAATTGATTCAAATTGGGAAGACATCAAATTTGGTGAATATAACAATGAAAAATTAGTTGAATATTTACGAAAAATGGAATTTTATTCACTGATAGACCATTTAAATCTTGAGAAAAATAGTAAACCAAAGAAACAAAATTATCATACAATTGATACAAATGAAAAATTTGAAGCATTTGTTGAAAAATTGAATAGACAGAAAATATTTTCTTTTGATACAGAAACAGATAATAAAAATCCACATCTTGCAAATTTAGTTGGAATGTCATTTTCTTGGAAAGAGTGGGAGGCATATTATATTCCATTTAAATTTTTTAACAAAGAAGAGGATTTGTTTGCTGAAGATGATGTCCAATTTATTTTAGGGAAGTTAAAACAAGTATTGGAAAATTCGGAAGTAAAGAAAATTGGTCAAAATATCAAATATGATGCAATTGTTTTGTCTAATTATGGGGTAACGATAAGTGGAATTAAATTTGATACTATGGTCGCTGAATATATTCTCCATCCAGAAACATATTCTTATAAATTAGACAACTTATCGGAAAAATATTTACATTACAAAATGAAACCGATAGAAGATTTGATTGGAAAAACGAAAAGTAAACAGATTACAATGGATTTTGTGCCACTGGATAATATATCATTTTATGCTTGTGAAGATGCAGACATAACATTTCAATTATATAAAATATTAGTTGATGAAATTAAGAATGAAAATTTAGAAAATATATATTATAATATAGAAATTCCATTGATAAGTGCTTTGATTGTTATGGAAAAAAATGGAGTTTATTTAGATGTTGATTTTCTTAAACAAATGGGTTATTCATTAACGAATAACTTGGCTAAATTGGAAAAAGAAATATATGATGTTGCTGGTGAAATATTTAATATTAAAAGTCCAAAACAACTAAGTTATATACTTTTTGAAAAATTAAAATTACCTGTGATTAAAAAAACAAAAACCGGATATTCTACAAATGAATTTGTTTTAGAAAAGTTGAAAGATGAACACATTTTACCAGAAATAATTTTAAATTATCGTAAATTAATCAAATTAAAATCTACTTATGTTGATGCATTACCAAAATTAAAAAATCCAAATACCAATAGAATTCATTCCTCTTTTAATCAAACTGTTACAGCAACTGGCAGATTAAGTTCTACAAATCCTAATTTTCAAAATATTCCTATTCGAACTAAAGTTGGACGAGAAATTCGTAAATCATTCGTAACACAAAAATCAGGTTGGAAAATTCTTTCTGCTGATTATAGTCAGGTTGAATTGCGAATAATGGCACATATTTCAAAAGATGAAAAATTAGTTGAAGCATTCAAAAACGATTCTGATGTTCATAGTTCGACTGCTAGTTTGGTTTATGATGTTCCATTAAAAGATGTCAGTGAAGATATGAGACGAACTGCAAAAGTAATAAATTTTGGAATAATGTATGGTGCAGGCCCGTATAGAATTTCTAACGAATTAAATATTTCAATAAAAGAGGCACAGGCGATAATTGATAGTTATTTTGAGAAATTTTCCGGAGTGAAATCTTTTATTGAAAAAACAATTGAAGAAACGAAAATTAATAAGTTTGTAACTACATTATTAGGTAGAAAAAGGCAGATAATTGATATTAATAGTAAAAATCATAATTTGAAAGAAGCAGCGAATAGAATTGCAATAAATATGCCAATACAGGGAACTGCTGCAGATATCATTAAAATTGCGATGATAAATATTAAAAATGTATTTATTGAAAAACAGATAAAATCAAAAATGATTTCACAAATTCACGATGAATTGGTTTTTGAAGTGCATCCAGATGAATTGGAAAAAGTAAACGAAATAGTTAAGTTTGAAATGGAAAATGCTTATGAATTGATTATTCCATTGAAAGTAGATATTGGAATTGGTGATTCTTGGTATGAAGCTCACTAATTTATTGAAAAAACATTATTTTTTTTATACCTGAATTTGTATTTTAAGTGATGTAAAAGTTGCCACTTTAGCTCAGTTGGTAGAGCAATGCTTTCGTAAAGCATAGGCCGAGGGTTCAAATCCCTTGAGTGGCTCGAAATAATAGAATTTCAATAGTAAAAAATAATTGAGTTTGTTTTTGTTTTTTACTGTGAGTTATTGTATATTTTCAATTGTGGAAATATATTGAAATAAAAAAATAATATTATAAATAGGGAAAATTATGTGGTTTTCATTTTTTAAAAAAATTTCAGGTGATGTAGCAATAGATTTAGGTACAGCAAATACTTTACTATATGTTACAAATAAGGGTATAATGATTAATGAACCGTCAATAGTATCACAGTCATTAATAACCAAAAAAGTCATTGCTGTTGGAAAAGAAGCTAAAGCAATGTTAGGAAGAACAAATCCAAATATCAGAACAATTCGTCCATTAAAAGATGGTGTTATTGCTGATTTTGAGATGACAGATGGAATGTTACGAGGATTTATCAAAAAAATAGGAATTTCTAGATTTTCTAGACCTAAAATGGTAATATGTGTACCTTCAGGAATTACTGAAGTTGAAAAACGAGCAGTAAGAGATAGTGCAGAAAGATCAAATGCAAGACAAGTGTTTTTAATTGAAGAACCTGTGGCAGCGGCAATTGGGATGGGAATTGATATTAGCAAACCAGTTGGTAATATGATTATTGATATTGGTGGTGGTACTACTGAAGTAGCTGTAATTGCACTGAACGGAGTAGTTGCAAAAGAATCTATTCGTATAGCCGGTGATGAATTAGACAGTAAAATTTTAAATTTTTTCAGAAAAAAATACAATTTATTGATAGGAGAGAGAACTGCCGAAGATATTAAAAAATCAATTGGTTCGGCAATAAAAGATGAAGGTACAATAATTACAGTTAAGGGTAGAAATTTAGTATATGGAATACCAAAAACTGTAGAAGTTTCGTCAAATGAGATTGCAGAATGCTTAGAAGAAACAATAAAGAGTATAGTAAATGGTGTTAAAAAGACATTGGAAAAAACTCCTCCCGAATTATCATCCGATATAATAGATAGAGGAATAGTTTTGACAGGCGGTGGAGCACTATTAAAAGGATTGGATAAATTAATAAGAAAAGAAACTGGATTACCCGTTAATGTTGCTGAAGATCCATTGCGTACCGTAATCAAAGGAACTGGAAAAGTTCTAGAAAATATAAAATTATATACAGATATTTTAGTGTAAATGTTTAGAAAATTTTTTGACTATGTTTATGAAAATCAATTTTTAACTATTACCATTATATTGGTGGCAGTGTCTGTTATGATTTTATTCCAAAATAATCAGTCAAATGTTAATAATGTAAAATTAAATTTTATTGATGCTATGTTTTCAGTAAAAAAGCCGATTATTGATTATAAGCAATTGCTTAAAGCTTCTAAAGAAAATCAAATATTAAGAAAAAAAATAATTAAATTGAATGTTAAAGCTATTAATTATCAAAATTTAGAAGAAGAAAACAATAGATTGCGAGATATTTTAGAATTTAAGAGACAATCTAATTTTAAATTAATTCCAGCATTGATATTATCAAAAGGTGTTAATAAAAACATAAATAGAATAATAATTGATAAGGGAGAAGATAATAATATTGAAAAAAATGATGTTATTGTTGTTCCTGAGGGGATTGTCGGAAAAGTTATTGCAGTAAATAAACGAACAAGTTTAGTTCAATTGATTACCGATTTAAATTTTTTTATTAGTGCAAGGATTATTCCATCTGATGCAAAAGGAATTCTTTGTTGGTATGGTGGAAATGAATTTGTAATAAAAGATATTCCAAACTCGATTTTGGTAAAAGAGGGCGATCGTGTTGTAACTTCGGGATTTTCTGATATTTTTCCACCAATGATAAGTATTGGAACAATTGGAGATGTAAAGAATTCGCCAAATGGATTTACATATATTCTAAAAGGAAAATTATGTGTTGATTTTTATAAAATTGGTGAAGTTTTGGTGTTAAAAAAATGATGAAAAATAATATTTTTACATTCTTGTTTTTGACTATTGCATTATTATTGCAAATATTTTTTAATGACTATATTGGTGTTTTTAATGCAAAACCTGATTTGGTTTTAATTGTATTATTAATATCTGTTTTATATGTAAGTCCTATATATTTAGTGTTTCTTGCTTTTTTGTTTGGACTAATGCAAGATTTATTGTTATTAACTTCATTAATTGGATTGTCACCACTATTAAAAGTTTTACTCATATTTTTTGCAGTAAAATCTGTTAAATTTTTTAAAACATTTCCAAATATAGTGTTACATGTTGTAGATTTATTATTACTATTTTTGTATTTTGTTTTATATAATTCCATTTCATTATTAAGGGTTAATGTAAAATTTAGTAGTGTTTTATTAAATTATTGTCTTCCCGAATTTTTTTATACAATCATTTTATTTGCAGCATTTTGTTCTTTTATTTTTTATTATAAAAAAAATAGAGAATAATAGTTATGCTCTCGAATAATGATTTAGATTTAAAACGATTTATTATTATTGTAATTGTAATGGTTGCTTTATTTTCGATTTTATTAATTAGAGTGTATGATTTACAAGTTGTTAAATATTTTGATTTATATTCTAAATCTATCAATAATATTTATAGAAAAACTGATATTGTAGCACCTCGTGGAAATATGTTAGATAGATATAATAGAATAATTTTATATAATAATTCCAGTTATGATTTAATTGTTTATCCCGATCAGATTAATGAATATCCTGAAACTTGGGAACAATTGTCTCAATATTTTGATATTTCAATATCTAAATTAAAAAGAACAATGAGAGAAAATATGATAGGATATTATTTCCCTACCACGATAAAAGAAAATTTAGATTATCAATCATTAACATATTTATTTGAACATCTTTCTGAATTACGAGGGATAGATTTGGTGGCAAAACCAGTTAGAAAAATAAGAAAGGGGGCAAATGCTGCTCACATTATTGGTTATACAAATCAAATCGGAAAAAAAGAACTTAAAAATCAGAAAAAACAACATTATAAAGCTGGAGATATTGTTGGTTGGAAGGGGCTTGAAAAAGAGTATGAAGATGTATTGCGTGGACAAAATGGTGTTAAATATTTAAAAATTAATGCAATTGGACAAAATATTGGTGAAGAATATTCAAAGAGAATAGAACCAATTGCTGGAAATGATTTGACATTAACGATTGATTGGGATTTACAAAGTTATGTTGAATCGTTGATAAAAGATACAACAGGAGCGATTATTGTTATAAACTATGATAATGGAGAAATATTATCTTTAGCATCAATGCCAGATTTTAATCCAGAAATTTTTTCGACAAAATTATCCGTAAAAAATTGGAAAGATATTATGTATAATCCTAAATATCCATTATATAATAGAGCAATTCAAGCAGAATATCCACCTGGTTCAACATATAAATTGGTAGCTGTAATAACTTCACAAGAAGATGCCGTTGTTTCTCCATATCATACATTTTTTTGTTCTGGTGTTTATAAGTTAGGTAGAAGACAATTCCATTGTTGGAAACATAGTGGGCATGGTACTGAAAATATGTATAATGCCATTGGACACTCTTGTAATGTTTATTTTTATAATTTAATGTTACAGTTAGATTTTGATAGTTGGGTAAAATACAGTGAAATGTTGGGATTTGGACAATTAACCAATATTGATTTACCTGATGAAAAGCATGGAAATGTTCCGGATAGAGAATATATGGATAAAAAATATGATAAAGGGTGGGGAAAGGGACATTTACTTAATTTCGTTATTGGGCAAGGTGAAGTTTTAGTAACACCAATTCAACTTGCAAAATATGTTTCAATAATTGCTTCAAATGGTTTTGAAATTCATCCACATTTAGTTAAAGCTGTTTATTATCATGAAAAAAATGAATTGGAAACTAAAGAATATCCAAAAGAAAAAATAGAAGGAATTTCTATTCATTCTTTAAATGTGGCCAGAGAAGGAATGCGAAGAGTAATGCAAAGTGAAGATGGAACGGCACGATATTCTAATGTTAAGTACTTAGATTTATATGGAAAAACAGGAACAGCACAGAATCCACATGGTAAAGATCATGCATGGTTTATGAGTTTTTCGGGAGATCCGGCTTTTCCATATGCAATTGTTGTTTTTATTGAAAATGGTGATGGTGGAAGTAAAACCGCTGCTCCGATAGCGAAAAAAATATATAAATATTATTGGGATTTACAAAAAAATGGAAAATAAAAAATCATTAATAATAAATAAATTTTCAAATATTGATATTCAAAGTATAATAATAATATTTTTGTTGGTAATTGTTGGATTATTATCAATTTATAGTGCTACAATCTATAAAACTTACTCAGATTCAAATGCTTTTATTAAACAGATGATTTGGGTTATAGTTGGTGTAATTGCTTTTTTAACAGTTTTTTCAATTAATAAAAAATTGCTGTTAGAATATGCAATTTTGATTTATATTGTAGGAATAATCCTTATTATTGTGCCATTTATTACATCTGGTGTGGCAGATAGTACAAATAGATGGATAAAACTTGGCCCAATTCAATTTCAAACTTCAGAATATATGAAATTTTTTTTAATTATTGTTTTGGCTAAATATTTTACTGAATCTAAAATTTCAAAATGTTCATTATTATATGTATTCCCTCCACTAATACTTACTTTAATTCCAGTTGGAATTATTTTATCTCAACCTGATTTAGGTACTTCGCTTATTTTATTTTCAATATTTGGTGGAATGCTTTTTGCCAGTGGAGTGAGATTATATTTTATATTTCTTTTGTTAGCACCATTTGTTACTATGTTGGCGGCTTTTAATTTTATAGCATTCTTTATCTGGGCAATTATTATGGGTTTGGTGATATATTTAAATCATACTCATATATTATCTATTATCGGTGTATTCATTGTAAATATTTTAATTGGAATAATTACACCATTTGCTTGGGGAAAAATTTTACCATATCAACAACAAAGAATATTAACTCTATTTAATGCTGATTTAGATCCTTATGGAGCTGGATATCAAGTAATTCAATCAAAAATTGCGATTGGTTCTGGTGGACTTTGGGGAAAGGGATATCTGAATGGCACTCAAACACATTTACAATTTTTACCTGAACAACATACGGATTTTATTTTTTCAGTAATTTCTGAAGAGTTTGGTTTTGTTGTTATATCAATAATATTGGTATTATTTTTCACACTTTTTTATAGATGGATGAAAATGGCCTTTAATACAAAAGATAAATTTAGCGCGATGCTTATTGTTGGAGGCACAAC